>NZ_QUGP01000002.1:0-331988 GCF_003479125.1 Eubacterium sp. AF19-12LB
ACACAAATAGAGAGGGTATAGAACTGGCGAATGTATAATCACTGAGAAGAAGCGAAGCGGATTCGAAGTGTTATACACGGCGAAGCCATGTGCATAACACAAATAGAGAGGGTATAGAACTGGCGAATGTATAATCACTGAGAAGAAGCGAAATTTTAAACCTGAGGTTCAAATATGGAAAAATGGATTGTATTTGCAAAAAAAGCAGATTTTAATCAAATTGCAAAAAAATATAATATTAGTCCAATGTTGGCAAGAATTATAAGAAATAAGGATATAATAGAAGACAAAGATATTAAAGAGTATTTATATGGCGATATAAATGAACTCAATTCTCCATGGCTGCTAAAAGATATGGAAAAGGCTGTTGAAATAATAAAAATTAAGATAAGCCAGCAAAATAAAATAAGAATAATATGCGATTATGACATTGATGGTATTTGCTCAGGATATATTTTGCTTGATTCATTAGAAAAACTGGGGGCAAATGTCGATATTGTTGTACCACATAGAATTGAAGACGGATATGGAATTAACAAAGATTTAATAAAAAAAGCGTATGATGATGGAGTAGATACAATTTTAACTTGTGATAATGGAATTGCAGCATATGAGCAGGTTGAATATGCAAAATCACTTGGAATGACCATAGTTATAACAGACCATCATGAAGTACCGTTTGAAGAGAAAGACGGCACTAAGGAATATATTGTTCCAAATGCAGACGCAGTTGTTAATCCAAAACAGGCAGATTGTGAATATCCATTTAAAGAAATTTGTGGAGCGACAGTGGCTTATAAGCTGATTACAGCAATTATAAATTCAATGGGCAGGGAAATGAGTTCAACAAATTATTTGCTTGAATATGTTGCAATAGCAACTATTGGAGATGTGGTGGAATTACAGAATGAAAATAGAATAATTGTAAAATATGGTCTGGATTTACTTAGAAAATCAAAAAATATAGGATTAAATGCACTTATAGATGCTTGCAAATTAAATAAAAATATAATTGATTCGTACCATATAGGATTTGTAATCGGACCGTGTTTAAATGCAAGTGGACGACTTGATACAGCACGAAAGGCAGTTGCTTTGTTAAGAGAAAAAAATCAGGATAAAGCAAAAGACATAGCCACAGAATTGGTTGAATTAAATGACGAAAGAAAAAATTTAACTGAAGAGGGAACAAAGAAAGCTATAGAACAGGCTGAAAATTATAAAGAAGATAAAGTACTTGTTATTTATTTGAAAGACTGTCATGAAAGTATAGCAGGAATAATAGCAGGAAGAATTAGGGAAAAATATAATAAGCCATGTTTCGTGCTTACTAAAACGGCGACTGAGGTTAAAGGCTCAGGTCGTTCGATAGAAGAATATGATATGTATAAGGAACTAAGTAGGATAAAGGAATTGTTTACGAAATTTGGTGGTCATAAATTGGCTGCCGGACTTTCTTTACCACTGGAAAATGTTGATATATTAAGAGAAAAGTTAAATCAACTTACAACTCTTACGGATGACGACTTGTGTTCAAAAGTATGGATTGATATGCAACTACCAATTCCTTATATAACTAAAGAATTTGTAAACGAATTAGAAAAGTTAAAGCCTTTTGGAAAAGGAAACGAAAAGCCGTGTTTTGCTGAAAAAAATCTTAAAGTGAAAAATTTGAAAATCTTAGGCAAAGAAGGGAATGTTATAAAACTAAGTTTAAGGGATGAAAATAATTATGAAATCCCGGGAATAATATTCTCAAGAACAAGTGAATTTATGGAATTTGTAACAAATAAATTTGGAAATGAAGAGGTTAAAAAGGCTTTGCGTGGAATGGATAATAATATAACAATAATGGCTGTATTTTATCCAAACATAAATGAATACAATGGAAATACACAATTACAACTTGTTATAAACAGATTTAGTTAAAAATATAAGTTTTTAATTGTTATAATTGAGAAAAATGTCAAAATAAGGCATAATATAGGGAATGAGAGTATTGAAAAAAATGAAAAATAGAAATAAAATTAGTTATCATAATATTGGAGGATAAATATGCGTAAAGTAGAAGATTACATAAGAAGTATACCGGATTTTCCTGAACCGGGAATTATTTTTAGAGATATTACTACAGTAATGCAGGATTCTGATGGATTTAAGCTTGCAATAGATTCAATGGAAGATACAATTAAGGATTTAGATTTTGATGTGATTGCGGGATTAGAGTCAAGAGGATTTATGTTTGGAACACCTATAGCATATAATATGGGAAAACCATTTGTGCCAATTAGAAAAAAGGGAAAACTTCCATGTGAAACAATTAGTGAAGAGTATAGTCTTGAATATGGAACAGCTGAAATAGAAATTCATACTGACGCAATTAAAAAAGGACAGAAGGTCGTTATTGTTGATGATCTTATTGCAACAGGAGGAACTGTAGAAGCTGCAATAAAGTTAATTGAAAGATTAGGTGGAGAAGTTGTAGCGTGTGTATTCCTTACAGAATTAGTGGATCTTAAAGGTAGAGACGTGTTAGAAGGATATAGAGTAGAATCTATAGTTAAATTTGATGGAAAATAAATAGATATTTACGAAAGATGATCAAGTTGTCACACAATTATGATTATTACATCCTTTGCTATAGTAAAATTTGTATGAAGAAAGGGAAAATATATGAGCGACGACATAAAGATGAATGAATTAAAAATTGAAAATCATGGTGTGATTCCCAAAGAAGAAGAACATACAACGCCTGAGGAACTTTACGAAAGACTAGTTGAAAAAATAAAAAAATATCATCCTTCAGCAGGTGATTTGAAAATAATTGAAAAAGCATATAATATGGCAAGAGAAGCTCATAAAGAGCAGAAAAGAAAATCAGGTGAACCTTATATTATTCACCCTCTTTGTACTGCAATTATATTAGCAGATTTAGAGCTTGATAAAGAATCAATAGTTGCAGGTTTGTTACACGATGTTATGGAAGATACAAGTGTTACAAAAGAGCAGATTACTAAGGAATTTAGTGAAGAAGTAGCAGATCTTGTTGATGGTGTTACAAAGATTACAAAATTAGACTATGATGTTGATAAGGTTGAAGAACAGGCAGAAAATTTACGTAAGATGTTTCTTGCTATGGCAAAAGATATCAGGGTAATTTTGATAAAATTAGCAGACAGACTTCATAATATGAGAACATTACAGTATATGAAGCCTGAAAAACAAAAAGAAAAATCAAGAGAAACTATGGATATTTATTCTCCAATAGCGGATAGACTTGGTATTTCTAAAATTAAAATTGAACTTGATGACCTGGCTTTAAGATATTTGGAACCGGAAAAATATCGTGAGATAGTTGATGGCGTACATGAAAGACTTGAGCATAGAGAAGATTTTATGAATGATTTGATTGCCCAGGTCAAAACATATATTGAAAAAGCAGGAATTAAGGCAACAATCGGTGGAAGGGTAAAGCATTATTTTAGTATTTATAAAAAGATGGTAAACCAGCAAAAAACACTTGATCAGATTTACGATGTATTTGCGGTACGAATTATTGTTGACACAGTAATGGAATGTTATGGTGCATTAGGTGTAATTCATGAAAAGTATACTCCTGTACCGGGAAGATTTAAGGATTATATTGCCATGCCAAAGCCGAATATGTATCAGTCATTACATACAACGCTTATCGGACCAAATGGACAGCCTTTTGAAATACAGATTCGTACTTATGACATGCATAGAACTGCTGAATATGGTATCGCAGCACACTGGAAATATAAAGAAAATATTACAGGTGAATATAATGAAGAACAGAAAATCAGCTGGTTAAGACAGATCCTTGAATGGCAGAGAGATTTGTCTGATAACAGAGAATTCTTAAGCCTCTTAAAAGATGATTTAAATATGTTTTCTGACAGCGTTTACTGTTTTACACCTAACGGCGATGTTAAAAATCTTCCGGCAGGCTCAACACCTATAGACTTTGCTTACAGCATTCATAGTGCAGTAGGTAATAAGATGGTAGGGGCAAGAGCAAATGGAAAAATGGTAAACATTGATTATAAGATTCAAAATGGTGACCGTGTAGAAATTGTTACATCTAATAACTCAACAGGCCCAAGTATGGATTGGTTGAAAATTGTAAAAAGTACACAGGCTAAGAACAAAATTAATCAATGGTTTAAGCAACAGAATAAAGAAGAAAATATTATTAAAGGTAAAGATTTAATAGATAAATACTGTAAAGCAAAAGCAATTGTTTTATCAGATATTATGAAACCTGAATTTACTGATAAGGTTCGTTTGAAATACGGATTTAAGGACTGGGATTCAGTAGTTGCATCTGTAGGTCATGGTGGATTAAAAGAAGGACAGATTGTAAATAAACTTCTTGATGAATATAACAAAGTTCATAAGACGATTGTAAGCGATAAAGATGTATTAGATTCAGTTGATGACAATAAGAACAATGGAATCAGAAAAACTACTTCAAAGAGTGGAGTTATTGTTGAAGGAATGAATGATGTGGCTGCAAGATTTTCTAAATGTTGTAGTCCGGTTCCGGGTGACGAAATTGTTGGATTTGTTACGAGAGGTCGAGGATTATCGATACATAGAACAGATTGTACGAACATCATTAATTTGCCTGATATAGAAAGAGGCAGATTGATTGAAGCAAGCTGGGCTGAAGATGAAACAAAACAGACAGGAAAATATAATTCTGAAATTACTATTTATGCTAATAACAGAATTGGTATTTTAGCAGATTTATCAAAAGTATTTACTGAAAGAAAAATTGATGTTTTAAGCATAAACAGTAGAACAAGCAAGTCAGGAGTTGCTACAATATCAATGACTTTCCAGATTCAGGGAACAGATGAATTAAGAGAACTTATTGCAAAAATAAGAACAATTGACAGCATCATTGATATTGAAAGAACTACAGGCTGATGTAATAAAAATGGGAGAAGTTAAATGGCAGAGTTAGAAATAAAATGTTTGACAGTTAGCAGTTGCTATACAAATTGTTATGTATGCTGCAACAAGGATACAAAAGAAGGATTCATTGTGGACCCGGGTGATGATTTTGTTAAAATAACAAATTATATTAATTCAATGGATATGAAAGTGGTTGCAATCATCCTTACACATGGTCATTTTGACCATATCGGAGCAGTAGACAAGCTTAAAGAAAGATATGATTTAACAGTATATGCTTCTGAGGCAGAAAAGGACACAATAACAGATACTACAAAAAATCTTACAAGTTATTTCGGAGAACCATTTACAGTTACTCCAGATGTTTATTTAAAAGATGGACAGGAAATTGAAATAGCAGGAATTTTGATGAATATGATATTAACACCCGGTCATACAGAGGGAAGCTGCTGTTATTATTTGCCAAATCATGGCTTGTTATTTAGCGGAGATACATTATTTCAGGCAAGCCGTGGAAGAACGGATTTTCCGGGTGGAAGTGATAGCCAGATTATTAATTCCATTAAAACAAAATTATTAGTACTTCCTGACGAAACTGTTGTTTTACCGGGACATATGGATAGTACAAAAATTGAATTTGAAAAAGGATTTTACAGATGATAGATATACAGATTATGCCTGAACAGTTTGCATATGATGTGCAGTCATTAGTTAAAGCCTTTTATTCAGAACATGATTTTAAAGTAAACCAGGTTGTAGATAATTCTTATAGGATTGTTAAGGTTTATTTTGAAAATGAAATAAGATTTGAACTATATGATAATGATAAAAAGCTTTTTGAAGGATATGAAAAATGCGACTTTTCAAATAGAAAAGAGACAAAGAATATTCTTAAAAAGCTTTTATATCGTGGAATGCAAATTGATACAGGAAAAGAATTGCCGTGGGGAGATTTGACGGGAATCAGACCTGCAAAAATACCGGCACTTCTTTATGAAGAAGGAAAAAAAGAAGAAGAAATCAGAAGATATATGAAAGAAACGTATATGATTTCTGATGAAAAATTAGATTTGGCAATGTATATTGCAAAAAGAGAACATGAAATTTTAAAGGATATAAATTATAAACAGGGTTATAGCCTTTATATTGGTATTCCATTTTGCCCAACAAGATGTCTTTATTGCTCGTTTACATCATATCCTGTTTCATTTTACAAAGATAAAACAGATACATATGTTGATGCATTGATAAAAGAAATAGAATATGTAGGAAGCAGATTAAAAGACAGGGAACTTAATAGTGTTTATATTGGTGGGGGAACACCAACAACACTAGAGCCTTATCAGCTTGATAAATTAGTTACAGCATTAAAAGATAATTTTGATTTTTCAACTGTTAAGGAGTTTACGGTTGAAGCGGGACGACCTGATAGTATTACATCAGATAAACTAGATATGTTAAAAAAACATAATGTATCAAGAATATCAATTAACCCACAAACAATGAATCAGGAAACTTTAGATATAATTGGAAGAAGACATACTGTAGAGCAGGTTATTAAAGCCTTTAATCTTGCAAGAGAAAAAGGCTTTGATAATATAAATATGGACTTTATAATAGGACTTCCTAATGAGACGGTAGATATGGTTAGACATTCAATGGAGGAGACGAAAAAACTTAATCCGGAAAGTCTTACAGTACATTCATTAGCAGTAAAAAGAGCAGCCAGACTTAATACTGAAAAAGAAAAATATCAGGATTATACTTATGAAAATAATTCTAAATTAATGAATATTACAATGGATTACTCAAAAGAAATGAATATGAAACCGTATTATTTATATAGACAAAAGAATATGGCTGGAAATCAGGAAAATGTCGGATATTCAGTTTATGGCAAAGAATGCCTGTATAATATTTTGATGATGGGAGACAGACAGGATGTTTTTGCACTTGGAGCGGGCGGCACAACGAAAATTATGTCAGAAGACAGATTAAGTGCAAAAAGAATAGATAATGTAAAGAATGTAGACCAATATATTGATAGAATTGATGAAATGATTGCTAGAAAAAAAGAATACTTTGACAAATTATAAATAAAAGGTTGAGTATTTCACAAAAAGAGTGTAAAATTTTATAGTTAAATCAGTGTTAAATAGAGGAGAAATAAGATGGCCTTAAGTAAAAAACCGGTTACCGGAATGAAAGAAATTCTTCCGGAGGAAATGAAGATAAGAAACTACGTAATGGACGTAATTAAAGAAACATATAGTGCTTTTGGATTTACTCAGATAGAAACACCTTGTGTTGAAAATATTGCTAACTTAAGTAACAAGCAGGGTGGAGAAAATGAAAAGCTGATTTTTAAGATTTTAAAAAGAGGAGAAAAATTAAATCTTGAAACAGCACAGACAGAAATGGATGTTGTTGATAATGGTTTGAGATATGATTTGACAGTACCTCTTGTTAGATTTTATTCAAATAATGCAAATAATCTTCCTTCACCATTTAAGGCACTCCAGATGGGCAATGTATGGAGAGCTGACAGACCACAGAGAGGAAGATATCGTCAGTTTATGCAGTGCGATATTGATATATTAGGTGAACCAAGTAATCTTGCAGAAATCGAACTTATTCTTGCAACAACAACAACGCTTGGCAAACTTGGATTCAAGAATTTCCAGATTCGTATTAACGAAAGAAGAATCTTAAAGGCAATGGCTGCATATAGTGGATTCCCGGAAGAAAGTTATGATAGTGTATTTATCATTCTTGATAAGATGGATAAGATTGGACTTGAAGGTGTAAAAGAAGAACTTATTAAGTATGATTTTGATGAAGAATCAGTAGAAAAATACACAAATTTATTCAAAGAAATTGAAAACAAAGAAAATCCGGTTACTTATTTAGCAGAAAAATTAGACGGATTTATGGACGATGACGTAAAGCAGTGGATGGAAGAAATTATTGATAGTGTAAGAGCTACTAAAGCTTCAGAATTTGAAATAGTATTTGATCCAACATTGGTTAGAGGAATGTCATATTATACAGGAACAATATTTGAAATTGCAATCCCTGAATTTGGCGGAAGCTGCGGTGGCGGTGGACGTTACGATAAGATGGTTGGTAATTTTACAGGAAGAGATGTTCCTGCGTGTGGATTTTCTATTGGATTTGAAAGAATCGTTTTATTGTTAATGGAACAGGGATTTAAAGTTCCAACAGAGAATAAGAAGGTAGCTTATTTAATAGAAAAAGGTGTTAATGGTGAAAGATTATGTGAAGTAATCGCTAAAGCACAGGAAGAAAGAAAAACAGGAAATCAGGTTCTTGTTGCAAGAATGAATAAGAACAAAAAATTCCAGAAGAGTCAGTTAGAAGAACAGGGATATAATGAATTTAAAGAATTTTATAAAAATCCTTTAGCATAAAGAAAAATAGGAGGAGAGTCATGGCAGAATCAATGCAGGGACTTCATAGAAGTCACAGATGTACAGAAGTATCAAACAAAAATATTGGTGAAACAGTTACAGTTATGGGCTGGGTTCAGAAGAAAAGAAATTTAGGAAGTCTTATTTTCGTAGATTTAAGAGACCGTTCAGGTCTTCTTCAGCTTGTATTTGATGATAATGACAAAGAAGTATTTGAAAAAGCAGGAAAATTAAGAAACGAATTCGTAATTGCTGCTGTAGGAACTGTAAATAAGAGAGCAGGTTCAGTTAATGAATCTATGGAAACAGGTGATATTGAAATAAATGTTACAAGTTTAAGAATTTTATCTGAATCAGAGACACCCCCAATTCCGGTAGATGATGATGCAAATACAAAAGATGAATTAAGACTTAAATATAGATATCTTGATTTAAGAAAACCTCATTTACAGAAAAATCTTAAGTTAAGATCAGATGTAACAACATTTGTTAGAAAGTTTATGGCAAATGAAGGATTTCTTGAAATTGAGACACCTATTCTTAACAGAAGTACACCAGAAGGTGCGAGAGATTACTTAGTGCCTAGCCGTGTTCATCCGGGAACATTTTATGCACTTCCTCAGTCACCACAGGTATTAAAACAGCTTCTTATGTGTTCAGGATGTGATAGATATTTTCAGGTAGCAAAATGCTTTAGAGATGAAGATTTAAGAGCAGACAGGCAGCCTGAATTTACACAGCTTGATATGGAATTATCATTTGTTGATGTAGATGATATTTTAGATGTTAATGAAAGAATGCTTCAGGCATTATGGAAAGAAGTATTAGGAGTAGATGTTACATTGCCACTTCCAAGAATGACATGGCAGGAAGCAATGGACAGATACGGTTCAGATAAGCCTGATACACGTTTTGGAATGGAACTTATCAATGTTACTGACGTTGTTAAGGATTGCGGATTTGGTGTATTTTCAGGAGCAGTAGCAAATGGTGGAACTGTTCGTGGTTTAAATGCTAAAGGACAGGGTGAAATGGCAAGAAAGAAAATTGATGCCCTTGTTGAATTTGTAAAGACTTATGGCGCAAAAGGTCTTGCCTATATTGCAATGCATGAAGATGGAACAATTAAATCTTCATTTGCTAAATTTATGACAGAAGAAGAAATGAATAATCTTATTGCCGCTATGGGTGGAGAACCTGGAGATTTATTGTTATTTGCTGCAGATAAGAATAAAGTTGTATGGGATTCTCTTGGAGCATTAAGACTTGAACTTGCAAAACAGATGGATATAATTCCTGAAGGAAAATGGAACTTCTTATGGATTACAGAATTTCCACAGTTTGAATGGTCAGATGAACAGGGAAGATTCCTTGCAATGCATCATCCATTTACAATGCCTATGGAAGAAGATATTCAGTATTTGATTTCTGATCCGGGACGTGTTCGTGCGAAAGCTTATGATATTGTATTAAATGGTACAGAATTAGGTGGCGGTAGTGTGAGAATTCATCAGGCAGATGTACAGGCTAAGATGTTTGAAGCACTTGGATTTACACCTGAACAGGCAAATGAAAAATTTGGTTTCTTATTGACTGCATTTAAATACGGTGTACCTCCACACGCAGGACTTGCTTATGGATTAGACAGACTTGTAATGCATATGGCAGGAGAAGATAATATTCGTGAAGTTATCGCTTTCCCTAAAGTAAAAGATGCATCATGTCTTATGACAGATGCACCAAATGTAGTTGATGATGTTCAGTTACAGGAACTTCAGATTAAATTAGATTTGAAAGAAAAAGAACAGTAAGAATTAATGTTATAGTGTTTAATTATACTGATGTCTTTTGAATATTAATTTGAATTTTTATAAGAAAGTATATTAGAATTCAATTATTCCTAAAATATACAGAATGATAATAACATTTATAATAAAACAAACAGGCACTCCAATAATGAATTTGGGGTGCTTTGTTTTATGCCTGAAAAACTGCATTCCAAGAAATGCACCCACCGAGCCACCAATAAATGCAGAAAAAATTAAAGTGTTTTCACTTATTCTAAATTTATGCTTTATAGCCTTCTGTTTATCAATTCCATAAAGAATAAATGCTGAAATATTTATTATCAATAAATACAAAATAAGTAATTCATATTTCATAGGTACCTCACTTTCTGTAAATAAAAATTAATAGTTGCAGCGAAGCTTTCTGACTTCGTCTTGGAGTTTTCCGGTATAATCAGCTAATTCATTGTATTGATTAGTGATGCTAGTCTGAATTTCTTTTAAATTTTCAATTTCTGAATTTTTATCATCTAATATTTGGTTGAAATAAGCCTGTAATTTTTCTAATTCCTTATCAGTGTGCTTTGTTAGATTAGATGATGAATCAGGATTAGAAGAATTATACTGTTTAGATAATAAATTTACAATAGAATAATCTGAATTTACACTGTATATATCAAAATCCTGTGAAGAATAGAATACAAATAAATATAATAAAGAATCGTATGAAAATACATTAAAACCGGAAATTATTTTGTCTGATTTTAACAACGTAAAATCTTTGGCAAATGTTGTGTATCTGCTAACCCTTATGGAAAAATGACTGTCTTTTAAATTATGACTGCAATAAAAAATGTTCAGGCAATTATAAAATTGAATAAATTTGAAATTTGTATTTTCAATATTAGAACTTGGAACATTTCCTTCAATGATATAATCTTCACGTATATTAAGGTTATCCATTGAAGAAATAACGGTCTGATGATTAAGGGATATGTAATGAATGAGTTTTAAATCAGAACAAATATCAAAATCAGACTCTACATCAGTAAAAATAATTCCGTGATTTCGGATTCTTCCTGAATTAATTGAGTACATAGTAACTTTTTCATTTTCTAAATAAAATATAACCGGTTGTCCGGATTCTAATTGTGTAATTTTATACATACAAATACTCCTTTTAATATCTTTTAAATCACTATTGTGGGAGATGAAATAACTATAAGAAAGAGCATTTGTCACCGCCGGTTCAAATTGACAGATATATTTTGCTTAGGACTAAAAGTCCTAATAGCAAAATATATTTGGAAATTTAGAACTGCTGCGAGTGACAAGCAGCGCGAGCGTTCTTTCGATAATTATTTCATCTCCCACAATTATGTAATAAAATATATTCTTGAAAATGAACATTATGAATATTTTGGCATAAAATAAAGTAAACAAAATATGGAGATACAATATGTCAGAGTACAAGGTGATGGATTGCGATGAGTGCTGTAACTGTTGTAAAAGAGAGTGTGATGTTTGCATCAGACCATCTTGCGGGGAGCCGGAAGAATTATCTGTGTTTGCTCCTGTAATATATGATGAAGTAGGAATTAACCTCTGTAGAACGATAACTATTCCGCAGAATATTTTGACTCAATATCCTACAACAAGTTATGTTCAATTATTAGTTGCAAATATAAAAATATACTCAGGAAAAGGATTTTTAACAGGAGAAGAAGAAAATGTTGAGTATACAGAAGAAGAACAGCAGGAGATGGGAAATCCACCTGTATTTTCAACTGTAACTACAATACCGGGAAGAGCAAATTGCTTAAGGGTAAAATTAACGGATTTAAGAGTTGTGTTTAATGTAAGATTATTTGACAGTTGCAAAAAATATCTTGCTACAGTACCACTAGAGGCTGTATATCTTCCAGCTGTAGGAACTACGAATTACGATCCTGATACAAATCCAAGGAGTGTAACAGTAGATATGTATGCACCGTATGGAGCATCCTCTGTTTATAATGAATATTTTATTAATTATGTAGGATTTAATATGTATTATAATACAGTGGAAAATGGAATTAATATGAATGCAGTTGCTAAAGTTATGGAGTTTGATCCGGCAACAGGTACAATGTCAGCAGGCATAACATTATATTTGAGAACTGTATACTATGAAGCATATAAATTTAATACAATTGGAAAAACTATACCACCTAAAATGAATACACATGAAGCTGAAAGTAATCCATGTCTAAAATTTGTAGAGGGTGATTTGCTACTTCAGAATGTTAAACCATTAGAATTAGAGCCACCTAAATGTGAAGGAAAAAAGAAGGCAGAATGTAAAGAAAGAAATGAAATAAATCAATGCATAAAAAAAATCCTAAATAATTGCTACAGCGAAAGCGAGGATGAAGAAGCAGGTCAGTAGCGTTCAATGGATTGTTTATTAAAATACCCATAGTTGAAAACTAATGGAACTGCTAAGACAAACCAAAATTTGATGTTAGTAATGAAACTGTGGGTATTTTTGTAATTAAAAATAAATAAACAGGAAAGATAACTATTAACATTAAACTTTACATTTGTTAGTTAAAAAATAACAAATTTTTAAAAATAGTTTTAAATTTGGCTTTAATGTGATAAAGTGTTAGTAGTTTGACAAATTTAGGAGGTAAGATTATGTTTACATTTGAAGAAGTACAGAAAGTTGATCCGGAAGTTGCAGCAGCTATTGCTCAGGAAAATGACAGACAGCAGAGCCATTTGGAGCTTATTGCATCTGAAAATATTGTTAGTAAAGCAGTTATGGCAGCAATGGGTAGTCAGCTTACAAATAAATACGCAGAAGGATACCCGGGAAAAAGATATTATGGTGGATGCGAGTATGTTGATATCGTAGAAACACTTGCAATTGAAAGAGCAAAGAAGTTATTTGGATGTACATATGCTAATGTTCAGCCACATTCAGGAGCACAGGCTAACTTTGCAGTATTCTTTGCACTTGTAAAACCGGGCGATACAGTAATGGGAATGAGTCTTGATGCAGGCGGACATTTAACACATGGAAGTAAGGTTAATGTATCAGGAACATATTTTAATATTGTTCCTTACGGTGTAAATGACGAAGGCTACATAGATTATGATGAAGTATTAAAGATTGCTAAGGAAGCAAAGCCAAAGCTTATTGTTGCAGGTGCAAGTGCTTACCCAAGAGCAATTGATTTTAAGAAATTTAGAGAAATTGCAGATGAAGTAGGTGCATATTTAATGGTAGATATGGCACACATCGCAGGTCTAGTTGCAGGTGGACAACATATGAGCCCAATTCCATATGCTCATGTAACAACAACTACAACTCATAAGACACTTCGTGGACCAAGAGGTGGATTAATTTTATCAAGTGAAGAATTTGCTACAGAACATAAATTAAATAAGGCAATTTTCCCAGGAATTCAGGGTGGCCCTTTAATGCATGTAATAGCAGGTAAGGCAGTATGTTTCAAGGAAGCATTAGACCCATCATTTAAAGAATATGCTAAGAACATTGTTGATAATGCATCAGCTTTAGCTAATGGTTTAACAAGCAGAGGATTTGACCTTGTTTCAGGTGGTACAGATAATCATTTAATGCTTGTTGATTTAAGAAGCAAGAATATTACAGGTAAGGAATTTGAAATCGCATTAGATGCTGCAAACATTACATGTAACAAGAATGCAATTCCAAATGACCCACAGAAACCTGGCATTACAAGTGGTGTACGTATTGGAACACCTGCAATTACAACAAGAGGCTTAGATACTTCAGATATGGATTTAGTTGCACAAGCTATGACATTAATTGCAGATGATGCTAATGCAAATCAGGAAAAAGCAAAAGAAATTGTTAAAGGACTTACAGATAAGTATCCTTTATATAAATAATTTTTGCTTATAAATATTTAAGATTTATTAATAAATGTATTTTTATAATAAGTCTATGGTAGAATGATGCCATAGACTTATTTTTTTAGGAAAATGTATGGAGGTAACAAAAAATGAGAGTGATTGATTTAATATCAAAGGCAAAAGAATATCTGGTTGCAGGGATTGTTATAGTTGCCATATTAGCAATTATTATAGCTGTTGGTTATTTTATAGTGTATAAGAAGATTTTAAATGGCAAAAAGCAAATAAATAAGAATAGTGTAATATGGTTAATTATATTTGGAGTTTATTTAGCTGTTGTGTTGATGGCAACTATGCTTGATAGAATTTCAACAATGGGATTCAGAAAAAATATAATTCCATTATTTTATTCTTATAAATCAGCATGGAATAATTTCTCGGCTATTGAATGGAGAAACATTATTCTAAACATTTGTATGTTTATTCCATTTGGTCTTTTGCTTCCGTTTGGAATTAAAAAGGCAAAATACTGGTGGGTTACATATGTCTGTGGGTTAATTTTTACAGTCTTAATTGAAAGTGTGCAGCTTATTACAGGAAGAGGCGTATTTGAATGTGACGATGTGTTCAACAATTTGTTAGGAGCAATGATTGGATATGGTTTTTATGTTTTAATAGCTTATATTTATGCATGCAATAAAGGAAATAAGAGTGGAATTAAAAAAGTAATATTTAGTTTTGCTCCTTTATTTGGCACGATTATAATGTTTGGTACAATATTTGGAATATATAATTCACAGGAATTTGGAAATTTGAACCTAAATTATATTACAAAAGCAAATGTAAAAAATGTATCGACAAATGAAAAGTTAAGCAATGAAAAAGCAACATATCCTGTTTATATGGTTGAAGGTACAAATAAAGAAAAATCGAAACAATTTGCCAAAGAATTTTTGGAAAATGTTGGAGACAAATTGGATGATTCTTTGACAGATTTGTATGACGAAACAGCTATTTATCATGGAGAAATAGGTAATGTATCTGTTGAATATATAGATGGTACATATACATATACGGATTTCAGTATATATTTTGATGATGAAGAAGAGGATGGAACGACAAAAACTGACTCGCAGGTAACGGAAGATAAACTTAGAGAAATGTTAAAAGATTATGGTGTTTATATTCCGGCAGGTTGTACATTTGAAAATAAAGGTGACGGAATATATTCTCTTAGTGCAGATAAAATTATTGAAGATGAAATTATGTATAATGGAACAATTGAAGCAACTTGCTATCAGGGAGATAAGATAGGAGATATAAATTATAATATAGTTAAATGTAAGAAGTTAAAAGATGTGAAATGTATTTCATTAAGGGATGCTTATGATATGATTAAAGAAGGAAAGTTTAATTATTATTCAAATGAAGAACTTGATGTTAAAGTAAAAAATGTGGGTGTAGATTATTTTACTGACACAAAAGGATATTATCAGCCGGTATATGTTTTTAATGTTGATATGAATGGTGAAGAAACCCAGATAGATATACCTGCACTTAAGAAGTAATGAATGTAATAAAACTTTATGAAGAGGTGACAAACATATGAAATCAAAATCAGAAAAGAGTATTGACCTATATTATATGTTGTTAAAGCGTGGATATCCGGAAGAATTTTGTGACCAAATCACAAAAAACTTAAACACTGATTGGACAGCACAGCGTATGATAGGTTATCTGTCGCATTATGATAAACTTCCGCTTGAGGAGATAGTAGATGAAATGTTGGCAATACTTAGCGATAGAAATAGAATTATGATGAAACATGATTTGGAAGAGTCTAATGCAAGATGGAATGATTACTTGAATAGATAGAGTCTTATTTGCTAATACTACAAACATGATGATCAGAAATTTTTTAAAGTGTGGAATAGCAGGTTGGTGTATGGAGGTCGTTTGGACGTCCATAATGGGAATAAAGAATCATGACAGAAAAATGATGGGAAAGACCTCAATATGGATGTTCCCAATATATGGACTAGGTGCAGTTATTAAACCGCTAAGTAGAAAAATTAGAAAATTTAATATGATATTTAGGGGATTTATTTATATGGCTGGAATTTACTTCGTGGAATTTATTTCGGGAACGATATTACAACGAAAGAACTGCTGCCCATGGAATTATAGCAAATGTAAATATAACATAAAGGGAGTTGTGCGCCTAGATTATGCACCTTTGTGGTTTATGGCAGGGCTTCTTTTAGAAAAAGTGGTAAATAAACAGGAAAAATAATAAAATCAAAAAATAAATGGGCAGATAGGATGAAACCTTGATGCCCATTTATTTACTAAAAAAATTAATATAAACAATTATTTCTTTTAATTTTATAAGACTTATTAAATAAAATTTATCAAAATAAATTTGTATAAAAAACTAATTTTTATATTATAAAAGATATTAAAATAATTTATTTCTTAAAGAAATCTATAATGTCATCCATTTTAGAAGTCATTGACATAAATAACATATCTACTAATGTAAGAGCTACCATTGATTCTACAACAACTACGGCTCTAGGAACAATTATTGGGTCGTGTCTTCCGTGAATGCTGATTTCTATTTCTTCGTTTGATTTATTAACTGTACTCTGAGTTTTAGCAATAGAAGGAGTAGGCTTGACTGCAGCTCTTAAAACAATATCTGAGCCATCGCTTATTCCACCAAGTATTCCTCCGGCATGATTTGTGGATTTGACAATTCTATCATTTTCTATTTTGAAGTTATCATTGTTTTCTGAACCGCAAGCAGAGGCAACGGCAAATCCATCTCCGATTTCAACACCTTTAACAGCTCCGATAGACATGACAGCCTTTGCTAAATTTGCATCAAGTTTTTCAAATACAGGTTCACCAACTCCGGCAGGCATATTTTTAACAACGCATTCAATAATGCCACCAACGGAATCAGTATCAGCAATTTTTTCTTTTAATAGTTCCTGAGCTTTAGCAGAAGCTTCTTTGTCAGGCATATATAAAGTGTCTTTTAAAATATTATCTTTATCAAGTTTGTTATAATCTATTTCTACATTACCAATTGATTTAGAGTAGGTAGTAATAGATATGCCAAGCTGGTTTAAAATTTTTGAAGCAATGGCACCTGCTGCAACTCGTCCGATAGTTTCGCGTCCTGAAGAGCGTCCGCCACCACGATAATCCCTAAAACCAAATTTTTCGTCAAATGTATAATCGGCATGTCCCGGACGATAATAATTTGCAATTTCGCTGTAATCTTTTGAACGTTGTTCTTTGTTACGCACAATCATTGAAATAGGTGTTCCTGTAGTTTTCCCTTCAAATACACCTGAAAGAATCTCTACAAGGTCGCCTTCATTTCGCTGAGTAGTGAAAGCAGACTGACCTGGTTTTCTTCTGTCTAAAAATATCTGAATATCTTCTTCGCATAAAGAAAGACCGGCAGGACAACCGTCAACTACAACACCTAAAGCTTTTCCGTGGGATTCTCCCCATGTGCTTATTTTTAATGTATTACCATATGTTGAACCAAACATAATGAGCCTCCTAATTGTAATCAGAAGTGTTTAACAAATAAATTTGTGTAAACTTTTGAGTAAAATTCATAATATATCTTCTGTAAATTTGCTTGTATTAGTATAACAAGATATTACAGATGAATCAAATATAAAGTTTGTTATTTTTGTTGACTGATTAAATATGCACATATATAATTAAAATGTAACAAAACAATATGTTGTATTATAATTATGGAGGAAATTATGAAAAAAATTTATAGTTTGATTTTAGGAATGCTATTTTTTATGGTATTTGGAAGTAATGTTGAGGCTTATGCAAATTGGGAAAGCTATTTTGGATGTAATAATGGATGGTATGAAGCAGCAAGTGGTTCTGAAATATATCAAAATGATGACAAATGGAAAGTGCATTTAGATGAAATAGGATATGGGGGATGTTGGGGAGCACAGATGATTAATAAAAATGTAAATGTTAAAAAGGGAAAAACGTATAAAATTAGATTTAATATAGAGTCGACTGATTGTGATAAGTTGATTTTTTTTAGAATCTCGAATTATGATAATATTGGGTATGGCGATTGGATTCAGTTAAAGAAAGGTAAAAAAGAAAAATATTGTTGTGTTTTTGAAGCAGCTTGTGATGCAAATTCCATCTGTTTTGGCTTAGGCGGAGATTTAGGTGATGGTAGATCTAAAAATATGATAGATGAAACAAATATAAATACAAAGTATGATGAATTAATATACGATGCTAATGCATTAAGTTCAACATCAATAGAATGTGAATCTTTTTTAATAGAAGAATATTTAACTAAATATGATGGAAGAACGTCTATTAATTCTATCAAAAAAAATAATAAAAATAAGATGACAGTAAAAATTAGAAAAATGGATGTTGCAATTAATTACGAAGTTCAAGTATCCGATAGTGCAAAATTTCCAAAGAAAAAAAGTAAAATATATAAAACGAAAAGTGAAAATTTAGAAGTAAAAGGTTTAAAAAAGAATAAAACTTATTATGTTAGAGCTAGAACAAATTGTAATATGGAATATAGTAAAGGGATAAAAACAATTTGGTCACCAATAATAAAACTTGATTCCAATAATAAAGAATTAAATAAAAAAGATATACTAGCACAAAATTATGAAAGAATAAAAAATTACATAAAAAAATATGGATATGTAAACAAAAATGGAAACAAAATTATAAAACGAGATTTAAAAATAAAAAATGGAAAGTGCTCATTGTATTTAGAAGATGTAGGGGATTGTGCAATTAGTTTTATTTTAATGGATAAAAGCAAACATAAAAAAATGGAGAATATTGTGCAATTAGATTTAAATTATAAAAAATTAGACAATGTTAAGGCAGTGGTTGTATATAAAGATTCAGAAGACTTAAATTATTTTACTGCAAGTTCAACTATTAATGCATATATGTATAAAAAGAAAAAAGTGTATTCAATTAAATTTAAAGATAGGTTTGGATTGCCTTATGGCGATGCTGAACAATTGGCAAGACAATGTATTGAAGCAGGAGTTGAAGGACTAGATTTATTAGCTTTATATACAGGAAAAAATAATTTATATGAGTTAGGATTTGAAAATTACCAAAATAATTTTAATTAAATAAATATTAAAATTCGGTTTACGTGAAATTATTAAAAAGTAGATAGTTATTATGCAACACAAATATTCGATGATGCTAAATATTATCTGCTTTTTTATTTCAATAATCTATATAGATTATAACCTCCTTGAATTAACTACCAAAATCCATTATTATATAAAGGATTGGACTAATGAAATTTGGTAATAATTTAGAGAGGTATAAATCGAATGAAACAGATAAAATTAGGAAAGACAAATATATCAGTACCGGCAATCGTTTTAGGTTGTATGAGATTAGGAGCACTTGATTTAAAAACAGCAGAAAAATTTATCAATACAGCTTTGGAACTTGGTATTAATCATATTGACCATGCAGATATTTATGGTGGCGGTAGTTGTGAAGAGTTATTCGGAAAGGCAGCAAAACTTAACATTTCAACAAATAGAGAAAAATTCTTTATTCAGTCCAAATGTGGTATTGTTCCGGGTGTTATGTATGATTTTTCAAAGGAACACATCATTAATTCAGTAGACGGAATACTTAAGAGACTTGGAACAGATTATTTGGATGCATTATTACTTCACAGACCGGATGCATTAATGGAACCTGAGGTTGTAGCTGATGCATTTGATACATTAGAAAAGAGTGGAAAGGTAAGAAATTTTGGCGTTTCAAATATGAATCCTATGCAGATTCAGTTGCTTCAAAAATATGTTAAGCAACCGATTTGTGCAAATCAGCTTCAATTAAGTATTACAAATTCAAATATGATTAGTCAGGGTCTTGAAGTAAACATGTCATCTGATGGGGCTGTAAATAGAGATGGAGCAGTTCTTGATTTTTGCAGATTAAACGATATAACAATTCAGACTTGGTCTCCGTTCCAGTATGGATTTTTTGAAGGTGTGTTTATTGGAAATGATAAATTCCCTGAACTTAACAAAGTTATTGATGAATTGGCACAAAAATATAATGTGACTCCTACAACAATTGTGACAGCGTGGATATTAAGACATCCGGCTAATATGCAGATGATTGCAGGAACAACAAATCTCGAAAGATTAAAACAGATTGCACAAGCATCTGATATTGAAATTTCAAGAGAAGAATGGTATAAATTATATTTGTCTGCCGGACACATATTACCATAAAGAAGGAAAGAAAATTTTATGTATAAAATATTGAAAACTGATGGTTTGGCTAAGCGTGGAGAATTCGAAACAGTTCACGGTACAATCCAGACACCGGTATTTATGAATGTAGGAACTGCTGCAGCAATTAAGGGAGCAGTAGGAACAGAAGATTTACAACAGATAAAGACTCAGGTCGAATTGTCAAATACATATCATTTGCATGTACGACCGGGAGACCACATTGTAAAACAACTTGGAGGTCTTCATAAGTTTATGAATTGGGATAAGCCTATTCTTACGGATTCAGGTGGATTTCAGGTATTTTCGCTTGCAGGACTTAGAAAGATAAAAGAAGAGGGCGTATATTTTCAGTCTCATGTAGATGGAAGAAAGATTTTTATGGGACCTGAAGAAAGTATGCAGATTCAGTCAAATTTAGCTTCAACAATTGCTATGGCGTTTGATGAATGTCCTTCAAGTGTTGCATCAAGAGAATATATTCAGGCATCTGTAAATAGAACAACAAGATGGCTTGAGAGATGTAAGAATGAAATGAACAGATTAAATAGTCTTGAAGATACAATTAATAAAAATCAGATGCTGTTTGGTATTAATCAGGGTGGAATATATGATGATATTCGTATTGAACATGCAAAAGCGATAACTGAAATGGATTTAGACGGATATGCAGTAGGTGGACTTGCAGTAGGTGAAAGTCATGAAGAAATGTATAGAATCCTTGAATCAGTGGTACCTTATTTACCACAGAATAAACCAACTTATCTTATGGGAGTTGGAACACCTGCTAATATTTTAGAAGCAGTTGATAGAGGTGTTGATTTCTTCGACTGTGTATATCCTACAAGAAATGGACGCCATGGACATTTGTATACTAATAAGGGCAAGATTAACTTATTTAATGCAAAATATGAGACAGATGACAGACCAATTGAAGAAGGATGTCAGTGTCCTGCATGTAAACATCATAGCCGTGCATACATCAGACATTTGCTCAAAGCAAAAGAAATGCTAGGAATGAGATTATGTGTGTTGCATAATTTGTATTTTTATAATACAATGATGGAAGAAATTCGAGCTGCCATAGAAGCAGGAAATTATAGTGAATATAAAGCAAAGAAATTAGAAGGCTTTAAAGAAAACGACAAGCGTTAGGAGGATTAAAATGACAGATATGTTATTAGCTTCATCATCAACAGGTGGTGCAATGGGAACAGTTATGATGATTGTTTGGTGTGTGGTAATCTTTGGATTTATGTATTTTGCAATGATTCGTCCACAGAAAAAACAGGAAAAGAGACAGGATGAAATTAGAGAAAGTGTAGCTGTTGGAGACAGTATTCTTACAACAAGTGGATTTTACGGAATGGTTATTGATGTTCAGGACGATATGGTTATCGTAGAATTTGGTAATAACAAAAACTGCAGAATCCCAATGCAGAAAACTGCAATTGTTGATGTTGAAAAAGCAGACGCAGAATAATTAAGATTAAGATTTAGAGAGAAGTTCGAAAAGAATTTCTCTCTTTTGTTATACACAATGAGCCAAGCACTTTCTGCTTTTTGCTTGCAAAAAAAGCAGAAAGTGTTTGGCGAATGTATAATCACCGAAAAGAAGCAAAGCGGATTTGAGGTGGTTATAAATGGCGGAGCCATGTGTATAACAAAACTCAAGCATCAGAAAGTGTTTGGCAAATGTATAATCACCGAAAGGAAGCAAAGCGGATTTGCGGTAGTTATAAATGGCGAAGCCATGTGTATAACAAAAAAATAAGCAGAAAATAAAATAACATAATTAATATATATCAAGAAAATAGATATATATGTATGGTTGAAAAAATGTCGTATTTGCGATAAAATGTAAAAGTTAACGTGGATCTTTATACATATTAAAAACGTTACAAGATACTAAGAAAAAGAGAGGACAGAGCAATGGATTTTAATATTGCAGTTATTCCAGGTGATGGAATTGGACCCGAAATTGTAGCAGAAGCACAGAAGGTTCTCGACACTGTCGGTAAGAAATTTGGTCATTCTTTCAGTTATACTGAAGTTGATATGGGTGGAGTTTCAATCGACAAACACGGAGTGCCACTTACAGATGAAGCATTGGCAACAGCGAAAGCTAGTGATGCAGTACTTCTTGGAGCTGTCGGAGGTGTCGTGGGAAAGGATAGTTGGTATGATTTACCACCACATCTTAGACCAGAGGCAGGGTTGCTTGCAATTAGAAAAGGCTTAGGTCTATTTGCAAATTTAAGACCTGCTTATTTATATAAAGAATTAAAGGGTGCATGTCCATTAAAAGAATCTGTAGCAGATGCCGGATTTGACATGATAATTGTTAGAGAATTAACAGGTGGTCTTTATTTTGGTGAAAGAAAGACAGAAGAAGTTAATGGCGTAATGACAGCCATTGATACTTTAAAATATGACGAAAACGAAATTAGAAGAATCGCTATTAAAGCATTTGAAATTGCAATGAAGAGACGCAAGAGCGTTATTAGCGTTGATAAGTCAAATGTTTTAGATTCATCAAGACTTTGGGATAAGGTAGTTACAGAAGTAGCAAAGGATTATCCGGAAGTAACATTAACACATATGCTTGTTGATAACTGTGCAATGCAGTTAGTTAAAGATCCTGCACAGTTTGATGTAGTTGTTACTGAGAATATGTTTGGTGATATTTTATCAGATGAGGCAAGTATGGTAACAGGTTCAATTGGAATGCTTTCATCAGCAAGTCTTGCAGAAGGCAAATTTGGATTATATGAACCAAGTCATGGAGCTGCACCTGATATTGCAGGACAGAACAAGGCTAACCCAATTGCAACAATTCTTTCAGCTGCTATGATGCTTAGATATTCATTTGATTTAGATGAAGAAGCTAAGGCAGTTGAAGATGCAGTACAGAAAGTATTAGAAGATGGAATTCGTACAATTGATATTATGTCTGATGGGATGCAGATGGTTGGATGTAAAGAAATGGGCGATTGCATCTGTGAAAGAATATAGAATATATAGGAGGCAGTTATGAAGAGTGATGCAGTAACAAAAGGATTACAGCAGGCTCCACACAGATCATTATTCAATGCTCTGGGGCTTACTGAAGAAGAAATGAACAGACCATTAGTTGGTATCGTATGTTCATACAATGAAATTGTACCAGGTCATATGAATCTGGATAAAATAGCAAATGCAGTTAAAATGGGTGTCGCTATGGCGGGTGGTACACCTATTATGTTCCCGGCTATCGCAGTATGTGATGGTATTGCAATGGGACATATAGGAATGAAATATTCTCTTGTAACAAGAGATTTGATTGCTGATTCAACAGAAGCGATGGCATTAGCTCATCAGTTTGATGCATTAGTTATGATTCCTAACTGTGATAAGAATGTTCCCGGATTATTAATGGCTGCAGCAAGAATTAATGTTCCAACAGTATTTGTATCAGGTGGACCAATGCTTGCAGGTCATGTTAAGGGACAGAAGAGAAGCTTATCATCTATGTTTGAGGCAGTAGGTGCTCAGGCAGCAGGAAATATTACATTAGATGAATTAAAGGAATTTGAACAGAATGTATGTCCTACATGTGGTTCATGTTCTGGTATGTATACAGCAAATTCAATGAACTGTTTAACTGAAGCATTAGGTATGGGACTTAAAGGAAACGGAACAATCCCGGCTGTATATTCAGAAAGAATTAAACTTGCAAAACATGCCGGTATGAAGGTTATGGAATTGCTTGAAAAAGATATTAAACCAAGAGATATTATGACAAAGGATGCAATCTTAAACGCATTAACAGTAGATATGGCACTTGGATGCTCAACAAACAGTATGCTTCATTTGCCTGCAATCGCTCATGAAATTGGATTTGATTTTGATATTTCATTTGCTAATCCAATAAGTGAAAGAACACCTAACTTATGTCATTTAGCACCGGCAGGTCCTACATATATGGAAGATTTGAATGAAGCCGGTGGTGTATATGCAGTTATGAATGAGTTAGCAGAAGCAGGACTTCTTAACTTAGATTGCATGACAGTTACAGGAAAGACAGTTGGAGAAAATATTAAGGGGGCGGTTAACAAGAACCCTGAAGTTATCAGACCATTAGATAATCCATACAGTAAGACAGGTGGTCTTGCAGTATTAAAGGGAAATCTTGCACCGGATGGTGGTGTTGTAAAACGTTCAGCAGTTGTTGATGAAATGATGGTTCATGAAGGACCTGCAAGAGTATTTGACTGTGAAGAAGATGCAATCGCAGCTATTAAAGGTGGAAAGATTGTTCCTGGTGATGTTGTTGTTATTAGATATGAAGGACCAAAGGGTGGCCCTGGTATGAGAGAAATGTTAAATCCAACATCTGCCATTGCAGGTATGGGATTAGGTTCATCTGTTGCATTGATTACAGACGGACGTTTCTCAGGTGCTTCAAGAGGTGCATCTATCGGACACGTTTCACCGGAAGCAGCCGTAGGTGGTCCTATAGCATTAGTTGAAGAAGGAGATATTATAAAGATTAATATTCCTGAAATGACATTAAACATTGACGTTTCTGATGAAGAAATGGCAGCAAGAAAAGCAAAATGGCAGCCAAGAGAACCTAAGGTTACAACAGGATATCTTGCTAGATATGCATCTATGGTAACTTCAGGAAACAGAGGCGCAATTTTAGAAATAAAGAAATAAAAAGAGAGGGTAAAAATATGCAATTAACAGGTTCAGAAATAGTTGTTGAATGTTTGAAAGAACAGGGTGTTGATACAGTTTTTGGTTATCCTGGTGGAACAATTCTTAATATTTATGATGCTCTTTATAAACATTCAGATGAAATTACACATATATTAACATCCCATGAACAGGGAGCTGCACATGCGGCAGACGGTTATGCAAGATCAACAGGTAAGGTTGGTGTTTGTATGGCAACATCAGGCCCTGGAGCAACAAACCTTGTTACAGGGATTGCTACAGCATATATGGATTCAATTCCGATTGTTGCAATAACAGCAAATGTTGCTAAATCAGGACTTGGAAAAGATTCTTTCCAGGAAATTGATATTGTAGGTGCAACAATGCCATTTACAAAGCATAATTTTATAGTAAAGGAAATTGAAGATTTAGCAGATACAATTAGAAGAGCATTTACAATTGCTAAATCAGGAAGACCGGGTCCGGTATTAGTTGATATTACAAAGGATGTAACAGCTAATAAAACTGAATATACAAAGCAGACACCTAAGGCAATTGAACCATATACAGATACAATCAAAGAAGAAGATGTTGATCAGGTTGTAGAATTAATAAAAGGTTCAAATAAACCATTTATTATTGCCGGTGGTGGATTAGTAGCTTCCGGAGCACAGGATGAATTTAGAAAATTTGCAGACATAATTGATACACCTGTTTGTGACACTTTAATGGGTAAAGGTGCAATTGAAGGAACAAATGCACGTTATACAGGTATGATTGGTATGCATGGAACAAAGGCATCTAACTTTGGTGTAACACGATGCGATTTATTAATTGTTATTGGTGCAAGATTTAGTGATAGAGTTGTTGGTAATCCAAATAGCTTTGCACCGGATGCAAAAATTATACATATTGACATTGATCCAACTGAAATTAATAAGAATGTTAAGACAGATGCAAGCATTATAGGTGATGCAAATGAAATACTTAAGAGATTAAACACAAAGTTAGAAAAGCAGAATCATAAAGAATGGATGGATGAAGTTGGAGAATTAAAGAACAAATATCCATTAGCATTAGACAAAACAACATTAAATGGTCCGTCAATTATTGATGCATTATATGAAATAACAAATGGTGATGCAATTGTAACAACTGATGTTGGACAGCATCAGATGTGGGCTGCACAGTTCTATAAATATAAAGAAACAAGACAGTTAATTACATCAGGTGGTCTTGGTACAATGGGATATGGTGTTGGCGCCTGCATAGGTGCTAAGATGGCAAATAAAGACAGAATCTGTGTTAATATTGCAGGTGATGGATGTTTCAGAATGAATATGAATGAAATTGCTACAGCAACACGTTATAATATTCCAATTATTCAGATTGTAATTAATAACCATGTATTAGGTATGGTTAGACAGTGGCAGACATTATTCTATGGTAAACGTTATTCAAATACGGTATTAGATGATCAGGTTGATTTTGTTAAGATTTCAGAAGGAATGGGTGCAAAAGCATACAAATGTACAACAATTGATGAATTTAAAAATGCTTTAAAAGAATCAATTGAATTAAATATTCCTTGTGTAATAGATTGTCAGATTGACAGCGATGATAAGGTATTCCCAATGGTACCGGCTAATACATCAATTAGCGAAGCTTTTTCTGAAGAAGATTTAGCTGCAAAGGGATATGACTGCTAAGAGACAGTATATATAAAAATTAGGAGGAAATAGAAAGAAATGGCAAGAGTATACAATTTTTCAGCAGGACCTGCTGTATTACCAGAAGAAGTATTAAAAGAAGCAGCAGATGAAATGTTAGATTATAAGGGATGTGGAATGAGCGTAATGGAAATGAGCCATCGTTCAAAAATGTTCCAGCAGATTATTGATGAGGCAGAACAGGATATAAGAGATTTAATGGGTATTCCTGATAATTATAAAGTATTATTCCTTCAGGGTGGTGCATCACAGCAGTTTGCTGCAGTACCAATGAACTTAAAGAAGAATGGCAAGGCTGCTTACATCGTAACAGGACAGTGGGCTAAGAAAGCTGCTGCAGAAGCAGAAAAGTATCTTGAAGTACAAAGAGTTGCTTCATCAGCAGATAAAACATTCTCATATATTCCTGATTGTAGCGATTTAGATATTGACGATGATGTTGATTATGTATACATTTGTGAAAACAATACTATTTATGGTACAAAGTATCATGAATTACCAAATACAAAAGGACATACATTAGTAGCTGATGTATCTTCATGTTTCTTATCAGAACCTGTTGATGTATCAAAGTATGGTGTAATTTATGGTGGTGTTCAGAAGAACGTTGGACCGGCAGGTGTTGTTATTGCGATTATTAGAGAAGATTTAATTCCTGAGGAAGTTGATAGCACAGTTCCAACAATGCTTCAGTGGAAAACACAGGCAGATGCAGGATCACTTTACAATACACCTCCATGCTATGGAATTTATATTTGTGGAAAAGTATTTAAATGGATTAAGAAGATGGGTGGCCTTGATGCAATGAAGAAACGTAACGAAGAAAAGGCTAAGATTCTTTATGATTTCCTTGATAATAGCAAATTATTTAAGGGTACAGTTGTTCCAAAAGACCGTTCACTTATGAATGTACCTTTTGTAACAGGTGATGCTGATTTAGATGCTAAATTTGTAGCAGAAGCTAAAGCTGCCGGACTTGAAAATCTTAAAGGACATAGAACAGTTGGTGGTATGAGAGCAAGTATTTACAATGCTATGCCAATTGAAGGTGTTAAGGCATTAGTTGAATTTATGGAAAAATTTGAAAAAGAAAACGCATAATAAGGAGAAGGAAAAATGGTTAAGGTTAATTGTTTAAATCCTATTTCAAAAGTAGGAACAAGCAAATTTACAGATAATTACGAATTTACAGATAATTTTGAAGAAGCAAATGCAGTATTAGTAAGAAGTGCAGCAATGCATGATATGGAATTATCTGATAATCTTTTAGCAGTTGCAAGAGCAGGTGCAGGGGTTAACAATATTCCTTTAGACAAGTGTGCAGAAAAGGGTGTTGTTGTATTTAATACTCCGGGTGCTAATGCAAATGGTGTTAAGGAATTAGTATTATGCGGAATGCTTCTTGCATCAAGAGATATTATTGGCGGAAACAAATGGGTTGAAGACAATAAGGAAGACGAAAACATCAACAAGACAATGGAAAAAGCTAAAAAGAATTTTGCCGGCAATGAAATTATGGGCAAAAAGCTTGGAGTTATCGGACTTGGTGCAATTGGAAGTTTAATTGCAAATGCAGCTACTGAACTTGGAATGGAAGTATATGGTTATGATCCATTTATCTCAGTTGACGGAGCTTGGAGACTATCAAGTGAAGTTAAGCATGTAAAGACAAGAGAAGAGATTTACAAAGAATGTGATTTCATCACTGTTCATACACCGTTATTAGATGATACAAGAGAAATGATCAATAAAGATACAATCGCAATGATGAAAGACGGAGTTGTAATTCTTAATTTTGCAAGAGATTTACTTGTATGTGATGATGACATGATTGCAGCATTAGAATCAGGTAAAGTAAAGAGATATGTAACAGACTTCCCTAATGCTAAGATAGCTAAGGCAAAGAATGTTATTGCTACACCACATCTTGGCGCTTCAACTGAAGAGTCAGAAGATAATTGTGCTGTAATGGCAGTTAAAGAATTAAAAGATTTCATTGAAAACGGAAATATTATTAATTCTGTAAATTATCCAAAATGTGATTTAGGTGTATGTGACAAGGTTGCAAGAATTACAATTTGTCATAAAAATATTCCAAACATGATTGGTCAGCTTTCATCTGCAGTTGCTGCTGAAGGTATGAATATTTCAGATATGGTTGATAAATCAAGAGGAGATTATGCTTATACAATTATGGATTTAGATAGCAAAGCTACTGATAATTTAGTTGGAAAAATTGAAAAAATTGAAGGCGTAATTAAAGTACGTATCGTAAAATAATCAATTTTTAGCAAATACACATGTGATTAAAGGATTGAGTATGCCATTTAATGTATGCAATCCATAAGGCATATCACATTACATTATAAAAAGTCTTGGATAATAAACAGTCTAAGACTTTTTATTGTTTATAGTTATAATTAATTGGAAGGAGGAAACATATGTTAATGTTAGCTAGTGCTACTCAAAAAGAAGTAGAAAGTGTATCAGACAATATTGAACAATTATCAAAGGACGTGAGCAAATTATCACAGATAGGTAGTGATTTAATAGATAAAGCAGTAGCCTTTGGTATAGATATAATTATTGCAGTAATTATATTTGTAATTGGAAAATTTATAATTAAATTTATTCTTAAGTTTGTAGATAGAATATTTGCTAAATCATCAGCAGATGAAGGTGTAGCAAAATTTATTCACTCAGTATTAAAAGTTACTTTATATATTATACTTGCGATTACAATTTGTGGACAGGTAGGTATAGAAACAACATCATTTGCAGCAATTGTTGCTTCCGGAGGTTTAGCAATAGGTCTTGCATTTGAAGGAAGTTTATCAAATTTTGCAGGTGGAGTTATGATTTTAATTATGAAGCCGTTTACTGTAGGAGATTATATAGAATCAAATGGAGTAGAAGGAACAGTTTATAAAATTGATATTTTCTATACTTCTTTAAAAACAGTAGACAATAAATCTGTAAAATTACCAAACGGAACATTGTCAAATAGCATTTTAACGAATTATTCCATGAATGAAAAAAGAAGAGTGGATGTTGAGGTTGGTATAGGATACGATGATAATATAGAGCTTGCACGTAAAGAACTTGAAAAGGTTATGAACAGTTATTCTAACATAATGCGTGATGAATCAAATGTAGTTGTTGTTAAAAATCTAGCTGACAGTGCAATTATAATGGAAGTCAGAGTATGGGTTCCTACAGAATATTACTGGGATTGTAAATTCTATTTGAATGAACAGATAAGAGTAGCGTTTGATAAAGCAGGTATATCAATTCCATTTAATCAGCTTGATGTAAATGTACACAATGTAGATTAAGCTATTTTGATAAATAGTAGAGCCTATATTTTTATGAAAAAACTTAGTTACAAACTTATGTATCATATAATTGCTAAAAAAACTGAGGTTAATCCAATGGGATGGATTCAAACCTCAGTTTTTTATTAAAATAAATTCTTTTATTTGCTTAAATATTCTTTGTTAATAGCGATTACTTTATCCATAGCTTCTTTACCTGGAGCACCAATTGTTAAACGCTTATCAACACATGTCTTAAGACTGATTGCATCATATATATCTTCTTCAAATACTGGACTGATAGCCTTAAATTCATCTAATGTCATATCGTCAAGAGAAATACCTTTACCTTCACAGAATAAAACAAGCTGTCCAACAATACCGTGAGCATCTCTAAATGGAACTCCGTGATTTACTAAATAATCAGCAGCGTCTGTAGCGTTAGTAAATCCGTTTTTAGCGCTGCTTTCCATAACATCCTTATTGAATGTCATAGTATCAATCATTCCTGTAAATAATGCAATACAACCCTTTGTAGTGTCGATTGCGTCAAATGCAAATTCCTTATCTTCCTGCATATCTTTATTGTAAGCAAGAGGAATTCCTTTCATTGTAGTAAGAATAGAAGTGAGAGCACCATAAACACGTCCTGTCTTTCCTCTGATTAATTCAGCAATATCAGGATTCTTCTTCTGAGGCATAATACTTGAGCCTGTACTATAAGAATCGTCAATATTTACAAATCTGTATTCGTTAGAATTCCATATGATAATCTCTTCACAAAATCTGCTTAAATGCATCATAATTGTAGATAATGCAGACATCAATTCAATTACATAATCTCTGTCAGAAACGGAATCCATACTATTTAATGTCGGACCATCAAAATTAAGCAAAGAAGCAGTATATTCACGATCAAGAGGATATGTTGTTCCAGCTAATGCACCTGCACCTAAAGGACAATAATTCATACGGTCATAAATATCTGTTAATCTGCTACGATCTCTTTTAAACATTTCAAAATATGCTCCAAAGTGATGAGCTAATGTTACAGGCTGAGCTTTCTGTAAATGAGTAAATCCAGGCATAAAAGTCTCAGTATTTTCTTCCATAACTTTCATTATAGACAAAAGTAAAGTTTTTAATAATGAGTCAAGTTCAACTACTTCATCACGGACATATAATTTCATATCTAAAGCAACCTGGTCATTACGGCTTCTTCCTGTGTGCAATTTTTTACCAGGGTCACCAATTCTTTCAATAAGATGAGCCTCAACAAAGCTGTGAATATCTTCATGCTCAGGGGTAAACTCTAAATGTCCGTTTTCAATATCAGTCAAAATGCTATTTAATCCGTTAATAATTGCAACTTTATCTGATTCTTCAATAATACCCTGCTTTGCAAGCATAGTAACATGGGCAATGCTACCCTGAATATCCTGTTTATAAAATTTCTGGTCAAATGATAATGACGCATTAAAATTATGTACTAATTTATTTGTTTCTTTTGTGAAACGGCCTCCCCATAATTTCATATGTAATTCCTCATTTCTTTTTTTTGTATTTACATCTTACAAATATATTACAATAAACAAATTGATGAAAATCTTTTTGGTATAAACAAATTTCTGAATCGTTTTTGTTATATATTGCGCTAAGACATCTTTAAAATTATAGCATTATAACAGTAGTTTTTCAAATATATATTTGTAGAGTAGATATTTTGAAGCTATGCATATAATAATGTATTTTAATTAAAATTTATATTTTGAAAGTTATTACATAATTTTATAAATGGATTAAATTTAATAAAGCAAAAATATAACAACATATAACAACATATAAAAGTAAAATATAACAACAAATAAAACAAAATCGATACAATATAATAAGGATTTTTTTATGTGCACATATTTACATAATCATATAGAAATTATTATTTGAAAATATTCTGCAATATAATATAATGGTTCGTGGATTAAAAAATTAAATTAATGTTAGGATTAAAGCAGCTTCGTGTATTATGCATATAAAGTCCTGGCATTGAGATAAAAGGAAGAAAAATGAAATTATATTTAGCGCCATTAGAAGGAATAACAGGATACATATATAGAAATGCCTTAGCGGCAGTATTTGAACAACCGGATAAATTTTTTGCACCGTTTATAGGTACAAGTCAGAATAAAAAATTTTCTAATAAAGAAGTAAGAGATATAAATCCGCAAAATAATAAAATAAATGTTTTGATTCCTCAGCTTATGACAAAACAGACTGATCAGGCACTTAGTGCAATGAGTAAATTAAAAGATTACGGATATACAGAGGTTAATATAAATGCAGGCTGTCCGTCAGGAACAGTAGTATCAAAAGGACGTGGCTCAGGCCTTTTGAAAAATCTTGAAGATTTAGATATTTTGCTTGATAAAATGGTAAATGAGTCAGGGATGGAAATATCAATAAAGACGCGAATCGGAATGTATGAGCCGGAAGAATTTTACGAAATACTCGAAATATATAATAAATATAATTTAAAGGAATTAATTATACATCCAAGAGTGAGAGAAGATTTTTATAATAACACTCCTAATTTAGAAGTTTTTGAGTATGCTTATGAAAACAGCAAAAATAAACTTTGTTACAATGGTGATGTAAATAGCGTAGATGATTATAATAAAATTATAAAACGATTTCCAAACATAGATAGTGTAATGATTGGTCGTGGAGCAATTACTAATCCAAATATTTTTTCTGAAATACGAGGTGGTGAGAGAGTCACTAAAGAAAAATTGTATAGATTTAATGAAATTATATATAATGATTATAAAGAAGTAATGAGCGGTGATAGAAATCTTTTATTTAAGATGAAAGAAGCATGGAGATATATGTCACCACTATTTGAGAATTATGAAAAGAATTGGAAACGAATCAAGAAAGCAAATGATTTAAAACATTTTAATAGTGCTATTGAGGAAATGTTTAACTGTGATATTATAAATTAGATAGTATCGAATAGTTATAAAAATGGACACTTGAATTGATACACCATCAATTTTTTATCTGACTTTTGATGGCAGTACAAAATAAGTGCCCATTTTTTATTAGAGAAGAAGTGAACTGTAAACTATTTAACAATTATACATATTCTCAAATAATATTATTTAGTTATGATTTCAAGAATCTTGTTGCTTCTTTCAATAAAAGCTGTCATTGATTCCGGATTAAGAGGTGTATGACTAATCATTGCGAGGTCGTATAACTGCTTGCAAATTAAATCAGTATTTTCTCCCTCAGGATTATCAATGATATATTTAACAAGGTTGTTGTTTGAATTAAGAACCAGAGTTTCACCTGCACCACCAAACATTGAAGGATCCATTCCTGCCATTCCGTACATCTTCATCATGTCCTGCATACGACGGCTTTCTTCTGATAAAGTAATCATAGAAGAAATAGAAGAATCTTTCATCTTTTCAACCTTAACATCAAGAGTATCTCTGTTTAAAGATTTTTTAAATGTTTCAGTTAGTTTGTCAGTCATTTCTTTTAATTCATCTTCATTAACTTCTTCTTTGAAAGTATTTGTTAATTCAGCATCAATACGAACAAACTTTACATTTTCATTTTTTTGCTCTAATTGTGTTATAAATGGTTGGTCGATAGCATCCTTTAAAATAACAACATCTATATTCTCATTTCTGTACATATTAATGTACTGACTTTGCTGAACTGGGTCAGTTGTATAGAAGATTGTATTCTCATGAGCTTCTTTATTTTCCTCTAAGCATTCTTTAAATGTAAGGAATTTATCGTCAATATTTTTAAATAAAACGTAGTCAGACATTTTCTCACAGAATTTTTCATCTTTAAGGCATCCATATTTAATGAATGGTGAAATGTCATCCCAGTATTTTTCGTAATTTTCTTTATCTGTTTTGCACATTCCTGAAAGCTTATCAGCAACCTTCTTAGTAATATAATCAGAAATTTTCTTAACGAATCCATCATTCTGAAGAGCACTTCTTGATACGTTAAGTGGAAGGTCAGGACAATCAATTACACCCTTTAATACCATTAAAAATTCAGGAATAACTTCTTTTATATTATCTGCAATGAATACCTGATTGTTATATAATTTGATTACACCTTCAACGGATTCGAATTCAGTGTTAATCTTAGGAAAATAAAGAATACCCTTTAAGTTAAATGGATAATCCATATTTAAATGAATCCAGAATAAAGGTTCCTTATAATCCATAAATACTTCATGATAGAACTGTCTGTATTCTTCTTCAGTGCACTCATTTGGATGCTTTGTCCAAAGTGGAACAGGATTACTAATGCTCTTTGGTCTTTTAAGGATTTTAGCTTTAGTAGTAGCAGGAGAAACCTCTACAACCTCTTTAGTTCCATCTTCATTTTCTTTTTCTTCAGTTTTAGCTTCTTCAACAATAGTTTCAATTACTGTATCTTTGTCAGTTACTTCTGATTCAGGAATTGTATCATATTCCGGTTCAGCGTTTGGGTTAGAAAGGAATATTTCAACAGGCATAAAAGAGCAGTACTTGTGAATGATTTCACGTGCTTTGAACTCATTTGCAAATTCTAAGCTATCATCATTTAAATATAAAGTAATTTTTGTACCTCTGTCAGTCTTGTCACAGTCATCCATAGAAAATTCAAGTCCGTTTTCACATTCCCATTTTACTGCCTTAGAACCTTCTTTATAAGAAAGAGATTCAATAGTAACTCTATCTGCAACCATAAAAGCAGAATAGAAACCTAAACCAAAATGACCGATAATCTGATCTTCATTAGTTTTGTCTTTATACTGTTCAAGGAAAGCTTCGGCACCTGAAAAAGCAATCTGATTGATATATTCATCAATTTCTTCAGCTGTCATACCGATACCATTATCAATAAATGTTAATGTTTTGTCATTTGCATTAGCTATAACCTGAACTTTAAGTTCGCTTTCTTCATCATCTTTAAATTCGTACTCTCCGATAAGAGATAATTTTTTTAATTTTGTAATTGCATCGCAACCATTAGAAATAAGTTCTCTGAAAAATATATCGTGATCAGAGTATAACCATTTCTTTATAATTGGGAAAATATTTTCACTGTTAATAGATAAACTACCTTTTGTAGCTGCCATATATATCACTCCTTTATATAAATCTATTAGTGTTTGCAAATACTATTTCTTTTTATTTTATCAATTTTCACAATTCCGAAGTATTTGCATTCACCATAATTTTTACGCTTGATATATATTTTAGACAGGTCAAATGTAAAAGTCAAGAGAAAATTAGCACTCGATAAAAAAGAGTGCTAACAAATGTGCAAGAAGATGTGTTTATGAGTTTTAAAATTGTATTGAATTTATAATTTATTCGATTTCAAGTTCGAAATGCTGATTTAGTAAAGTAGTAATTTGTTTATCCCAGAATTTATCAATGGACTTGTCCATTGTAAATATACTTAAGGAGGTACCTGTAATAACATTTAACTTGTTGTTTTCATAATTAATATGTATGTACATTCCTAAAACCTGCGAAGCTTCAATGTTAGTATCAACAGAAGTTAACATTTTTTCAATATAAGAATTAGGAAGTTTTAATGTGATTTTAAATTTTAATGGAGCGTTTTTCCCTTTGATAATTTCAAAACATATATGTCTGATACTTCCCCATGAGATGAAATCGTCTTCAGGTTCTTCAAGTTCATTTTTTTTAATAAAATCTTTGTTAATACGCCCGTCAACAGAGAAAGTGTTGATTGTTGTTAATTCTAATTCGCTTACCAACATATAGTCAAATGTATCTTTTATAAAAATTGCGTTCATAAATTCGTTTTTACTAATCACATTAATTGCTATCATGGAATGTCTCCTTAAAAAATTCATAATAAATAATTTGCAATAATAACTATAACAAATTAGAAAAAGTCAGGCAATTAAAAAGTGGTAAAAATTAGTGTGAAAAATGATTTAAATTATCAAAGAATAAATTAAAATAAGTAAAGTAACAAAATTGACTTTTAAGGTTACAAATGATATAAAAGAATATAATTGTATTGGGTTTTATTTTTTCTGTAGAATGAATATAAATATAAAATAAAATGATATATTTTAAATAACGGGATGAGATGGATAAACAAAGATACAAAATAATTACATGAAAGGAACGGAAAAATGGGTTTTATTAAAGGAGCAATTGATGCAGTAGGTGGAACATTTGCAGATCAGTGGTTAGATTATTTTACACCACCGACAAATTTAGGAGCAGGAGCAGTTATATATAAGGCTGTTCTATCAGAAACGAACAGAGGAAGAGGATCAAATACAAAAGGTTCAGTAGGAATCATTTCTAATGGCTCAAAGGTAATAGTGCCTGAAGGAACTGCACTTATAACATTACAGGATGGTGCAATTACAGCTTGTATATGTGAGCCGGGAGAATATCTTTTTAAGTCTGATGATGTTAACGCAAAGTCATTTTTCGCAGGGGATTCTATAATTGAATCAGTAGTAAAACAGTCCTGGGAAAGATTTAAATTTGGTGGTGAACCATCAGCACAGCAGTTGGCTGTTTATGTTAATATGAAAGAAATTCCAAATAACAGATTTGGAACACAGTCAGAAATATATTGGGATGATGCATATTTGGGAACTCAGGTAGGAGCAATGACCAGAGGAACATATACAATGAAGATTGTAGACCCAATATTATTTGTAAAGAACTTTGTGCCTGCTACATATTTATTGCCTAATAACGAAGTATTTGACTTTGCAGATATGGATAATCCTGCAGGAGAACAGTTATTTAATGAAGTTGTTGGAAGTCTTTCAGCAGCATTTTCCAAATATACAAATGACCCGGAGCGAGGTAACAGAATAACTAAGATTCAGTCTGACCAGCTTGGCTTTGCAAAATCATTGTCTGAGGTAGTAGAAGAAGCATATCAGTGGAAAAGTGACAGAGGATTGGAAATTGTTAAGGTCGCAATTCAGACAATTGAATATGACGAAGATACTAAAGCGTTAATTAGCGACGTGAAAAAAGCTGACGCATTATCAGGAAACAGAGGAGCGTCATTTATGAATCAGGCTGTAGCAAGAGGATTTCAGGCAGCAGGTGAAAATCCAAATGGTGGAGCATCCGGTATGGCATTTATGGGAATGGGAATGAATGCAGTTGGCGGAATGATGAATAATCAGTTTGGACAGCAGAATATGAATATGGGACAGAATGCAGGTCAGCCAGCACAGGAAGATCCATATGAAAAATTAAAAAAAACAAAAGAACTTTTAGATGCAGGAATTATTTCGCAGGAGGAATTTGATGCATTAAAAGCAAAACTTTTAGGACTTTAATTTATATGAATTTGTGAAAGATGGAGGGTCTTATGTCGGAAAACGGACAGATAAAATGTGAAAAATGTGGCTCAACTGACATATCGCAAAATCCTAAAACAGGAAAATTAAGATGTAATTATTGTAGATATGAATTTGAACCTGAAAAATCAGAAGAAATCGTTACGGATGCAGGAAAACTAGAGGGAGAACATGTAAACAAAGGAGCAGAGGATATTACTGCAGGTGAAGATATAGTTACCTTAAAGTGTTCAAGTTGTGGAGCAGAAGTTGTTATAGATACAAGAGAAACAACACAGGCAAGATGTCATTGGTGTCGTAATACACTTTCAGTTAACAGCAAAGTGGCAAATGGAGCAGTACCGGATGTTGTTTTACCTTTTAGAATAACAAAAGACGAGGCAAAATCATCTATAGAAAACTTTGTCGGTAAAAGAAAGTTTTTTGCAAATAAGCAGTTTAAAAACGAATTTTCAATAGAAAATGTTATGGGTGTATATTTCCCTTATATGATTGTTGATGCAAATGAACATGTTGAACTTTCAGGAGAAGCTGAAAAAGAAGTAAAACAGTACAAAAAGGATTCTAAAGATTCCGTTACATATTATGATGCTCAGGGATATGACATAGAAAGAGAATTTGATATAGCAATAAATGGACTTACAATTGAAGCAAGCAGAGAACGAATAGACAACGCTTCGTCTATACAGACTAACAATATTGTTAATTCAATTATGCCATTTGATACAGAAAATTGTGTTAAATTTGATTCTAATTATCTAAGAGGGTATACATCTGAAAAGAGAGATATGAACGTGAAAGATATAGAACCACTGGCTACAAAACAGATTCATGATATATCACGAATTGCAGCTAAGACAACAACGAAGAAATACAACAGAGGCGTACGCTGGGATGTAGAAAATTATGAAAATAATGGTATAAACTGGAATGCTTCATATTTGCCGGTATGGTTATATAGTTATCTCGAAAAGAAAAATGAAAAAGAAAGGTTACATTATGTAGCTGTAAACGGTAGAACCGGAGAAACCATGGGAAGTGTACCGATTGATATTTCTAGGTTATTGTTAGTATCATTTATCGTTGAAATAATTAGTTTTGTAATATTTGCACTATGGAATATGAATGCAGATGATAGTGACTTTAGTTGGATTGTTTTATTAGCAGGTATAGCATTTTACATTATTAACTTTATGCGTTATAGAAATAGTGATGCAAGACATAATCATGAAACCGAAACGAACTATAAGATTAGTAATTTGATTCAAAAGGACAATAAACAGTCAAGAGTTAAAAAAGGTCTTACGGAATCTGATATTTCAGGAAGAAATGACAGTCGTTTAGAGGGCGTAACAAATTATGGAGACGTATTAGGTGATATAACCGATATGGGTAAAGAGTTAATAAAAAAATTATAAATGAAACTTATAAAGGCTATTAGATAATAGTAAATCTAATAGCCTTTTAATCAGCTCCTGACGGGATTCGAACCCGTGGCCTACGCATTACGAGTGCGTCGCTCTACCAACTGAGCCACAGAAGCGTGTCACACCTATATATAATACAAAATGATAAAATTGTTGTCAATTAATTATTAGATTAAATCTTAAATACGTGAACTAATTATTTACATTTCATTGTAAAGTGGTTATAATAACCGTATTGTCGGAAAGAAGAACTTTTTGACATCTTAAAAGTTAATTGTTAATATTTTTGTTGGCATTAATATTTAATCAGATTTAATGATTGTTAGGAGAGTCAATGACAAAAAAATATAAACCATACAGAACAGCGAATAACAGGGACATTTATAAAAAGTATGATAATAAACGTAACAGACTTGAAAATCCACAGAAATATGACAATGTCAAATTGTTTGGATTCCGCTCAGGAAAGTCTTATAAGATGATTCCGGCATTGTTATATTATGTATTAGTTATTTCATATGTGTTATTTAGTTTATATGGAGAATTTACATCACTTAAATTTGAACCACTAGATGTTGTTTTAGAGATATTTAAATATGTATTTATTCTCGTTGCAGTATTAAGTCCGGCATTATTTTTGTCAGATTTTAAATATATAGATAACATTCCGGTATTTAGAAAACATAATCCTGTTTCAGGGTTTATAGGTATTTTAGTTGTTATACTTTTATGCTATGGAATTATGCAGGTAGAAATATATTGTATGAGCGATACATATAAAACATCAGTACAAAAATATGATGAAGAATACCGGAAAAAGTTAGAAGAAAGACAAAAACAGTTAGAAGATGAATCGCTTCTTAACGAAGAAACATTGACTGTGGAAGAAACAACTGTTTCCATAGAAAAATAATCTGATATTAGGAAAAATGAGCAAAATTCATTTGCTATAAAAAAGTTTCCCATAATCGGCATCTGACTTAATTGAGAAACAAGACATATAATTGTAGGAGAAATGACAATATGAAAAAAAGAAGTAGTATAGTACTTGTTTGCGTAATAGTAATAGTAATTGCGTTAGCAGGAATAGTTGGATTTAATTCTTTAAAAGAAAGTGAAAGCAATAACAAGAAAGTTACAACGACTGAAGTTATCACAAAAAATACTGATAAAGAGAAAGAAACAACTACTGAACAGGAAACAGCAAAGATTAATAACAATGGTAATGGAAATAATTCAGCTGAAGATATATTCTTTGATGGAGATAAAGATGGTTCATCAAATGATACAAAAAATGATTCTTCAGATGATGTATTAAATGATAATAGTAACAAGAGTAATTCTACAGATGTAGATTCTAACAGTGATGATGATTGGTCAGATTTATACTAAATAAAAAATACATCTGATTGTTCATAATATATGGGTGGATTAATCACCAAAAATAAAAAAATGGAGAGGTCATATGGAAAAGAAATTGAAGGTTGGCGTTTTAGGCGCAACAGGAATGGTAGGACAGAGATTTATCACATTACTTGCAGATCATCCTTGGTATGAAGTTACAACATTAGCTGCAAGCCCACGTTCAGCAGGAAAGACTTATGAAGAAGCTGTAGGCGATAGATGGAAAATGACAACACCTATGCCTGAAAAAGTTAAGAACATGATTGTACACAATGTAAATGAAGTAGAAGCAGTAGCTTCAACAGTTGACTTTGTATTTAGTGCAGTTGATATGTCAAAGGATGAAATTAAGGCTATAGAGGAAGCTTACGCTAAAACAGAAACACCTGTAGTTTCAAATAATAGTGCACATAGATGGACACCTGATGTACCAATGGTTGTTCCTGAAATTAATCCTGAACATTATGAAGTTATTAAATATCAGAAAGAAAGACTTGGTACAAAGAGAGGGTTTGTTGCAGTTAAACCTAACTGCTCAATACAGAGTTATGCACCTGTTCTTACAGCTTGGAAAGAATTTGAACCTACAGAAGTAGTAGCTACAACATATCAGGCAATTTCGGGCGCAGGAAAAACATTTAAGGATTGGCCTGAAATGGTAGGAAATATCATTCCATTTATTGGTGGTGAAGAAGAAAAATCAGAACAGGAACCACTTAGACTTTGGGGAAAAGTTGAAGATGGTGTTATTAAAAAGGCAACAACTCCTGTAATAACAACTCAGTGTATCAGAGTACCGGTTCTTGATGGACATACAGCAGCAGTATTTGTTAAATTTGCTAAGAAACCTACAAAGGAACAGTTAATTGAAAAATTAAGAAACTTTAGTGGACTTCCACAGGAACTTGAACTTCCAAGTGCTCCAAAGCAGTTTATTCAGTACTTAGAAGAAGATAACAGACCACAGGTCTCATTAGATGTAAACTTTGAAAATGGTATGGGAATCTCAGTAGGTAGATTAAGAGAAGATACAGTATATGATTATAAATTTGTAGGATTATCTCACAATACTTTAAGAGGCGCAGCAGGCGGAGCAGTTCTTTCAGCAGAACTTCTTACAGCACAGGGATATATTACAGCAAAATAAGTAATCAAATAATTAATTTGAATTTTAAAGCAGATGGTGTCAATGATGCCATCTGCTTTTATATGCACCTAATGAATCTACAAAGGATACTCGACAGATTTGACGTATTAGTGATAAAATATAATTTAATATTCAATAGGATGGAGAAAAAAGATGAAGAATACAGGATTTTATTATGTTAAAGAAGTGGCGAAAGAAAAAAGCTTTTCTAAAGCGTCAAAGAAACTTGGAATTTCGCAACCGGCTTTAAGTTCATATATCAATAAATTAGAAAAAAAGTGGGGAATACTTTTATTTGACAGAAGTATATCACCTATTGAACTTACAGAATTTGGCAAATCATATTTAGAGTATGCGGGTTCAGTTATAGAAGCTAAAGAACGTTTTGAAAAAGAAATATCGGATTTAAATGAACTTAAAACCGGAACGATTGTATTAGGCAGTACTGCATGTTTTTCGTTGAGTTATTTGCCATATGCGTTAACAGAATATAGTAAAAAATATCCCGGAATTAACTTTCAGATAATAGAAGGAAAAACTCCGGATATTCAAAGAAAATGTTTAGACGGTACGGTTGATATTTTCCTTTCTGACAGTGATATAGATGATAGTTTATTTGAAAAAGAAGATATATTTGAAGAAAGAATTGTTATAGCGGTACCAAGGGAAAATGTCATAAATGAAAAGTTGAAAGATTATCAGGTTAGTCCTGAGACTATAATTGCAGGAAAACTGAATGATGAAGCTATAAAAGAAGTTGATATGTCTGAATTTAAAGATGAAAGATTTATATTATTAAATGAAGACCAAAGAGTTAGAAAGATTGTAAACAAATTGTTTGACGAATATTCAATTAGCCCGGAGGAAATAATGGAAATTCAGCAGTCAACAACAGGATTTGCAATGGCAGTGGCTGGAATGGGTGTGACTTTTGTTGCTGAAAGTGCAATTAAATTTAATAATTATGCAAATCATCCTATATATTACAAAGTGGGAACAAAAAAAAGTACAAGCAGAAAAATGTGTGTAGCATTTAAAAAAGGAAAATATATTTCAAAGGCAGGAAGATTGTTTATTAATGAAATGAAAACAATATTTGAATAAAAAATGAACAAAATATAATTTTTGTTTACAAAATAGCTACACAATGTGGAAAGCGTGTTCCATAATTAGCAAAAAAATAGGAATATATACATTTTGTATATAAAAATTGAAGGAGTGATATCATGAAAAAATCATTGAAGAGGGGTCTTTCATTTGACTTTCATTAACATTTCTCGTAACAAGTACACTTAATGTAGGATATCTTGAAATATCTCATCAAACAATAGTTATACTTACAACAACACCTGCAGTTACAATTTTTTTTGAAAGATTTTGTAAAACTATAGACTATTTTGTATTTTTATGAGAAAATAAACAAAGGTGTGGGCAGACTAAACGCTCACAAATAATACATAGTATAAGATGGGTAGCAGTACTTGTTTTATGCTAAAAATATGGGGATAGTTCCCTAGGTTATATTTCGAAAGGAGTATTTATTCAAATGATTTATTCAAAAGAAGTTGAAATGATGTGCCCTGTAGCTAAGGGTGCAAAGCATGAACCAGCTCCAATTCCAGAAGAAGGAAAATGGGTTCATTCAAAAAAAATCGAAGATATTTCAGGCTTTACACATGGTGTAGGCTGGTGTGCACCTCAGCAGGGAGCATGTAAGCTTACTTTAAATGTTAAAGAAGGTATCATTGAAGAAGCATTAGTAGAAACAATCGGATGTTCAGGTATGACACATTCAGCAGCTATGGCAGCTGAAATTCTTCAGGGAAAGACAATTCTTGAAGCTTTAAACACTGACTTAGTTTGTGATGCTATCAATACAGCAATGAGAGAATTATTCTTACAGATTGTATATGGTAGAACACAGAGTGCTTTCTCAGATGATGGTCTTGTAGTTGGTGCCGGACTTGAAGATTTAGGTAAAGGTCTTCGTTCACAGGTTGGTACAATGTACGCAACAAAGGCTAAAGGTGTTAGATACCTTGAAATGGCTGAAGGTTATGTAACAGGTATCGCTCTTGATGCTGATAATGAAGTTATTGGTTACCAGTTTGTAAATCTTGGAAAGATGACAGACTTTATTAAAAAAGGTGATGATCCTACAACAGCTTGGGAAAAATCAAAGGGTCAGTATGGACGTGTTGATGACGCTGTTAAGATTATCGATCCAAGAAAGGAATAGGAGGTAACAACAATGGCATTATTTGAATCATATGAAAGAAGAATTGATCAGATTAATTCTGTTTTAAATAGTTATGGAATCGCTTCTATCGAAGAAGCTGAAAAGATTACAAAGGACGCTGGATTAGATGTTTACGAACAGGTTAAAAAGATTCAGCCAATTTGTTTTGAAAATGCATGCTGGGCTTACACAGTAGGTGCAGCTATTGCTATTAAGAAAGGATGTAGAAGAGCTGCTGATGCTGCTGCAGCAATCGGTGAAGGTCTTCAGGCTTTCTGTATTCCTGGTTCTGTTGCCGACCACAGAAAAGTAGGTCTTGGACATGGTAACTTAGGAAAGATGTTACTTGAAGAAGAAACAGAATGTTTCGCATTCCTTGCAGGTCACGAATCATTCGCAGCTGCTGAAGGTGCTATCGGTATCGCTGAAAAAGCTAACAAGGTTCGTAAGAAACCTTTAAGAGTTATCTTAAATGGTCTTGGAAAAGATGCAGCTCAGATTATCTCAAGAATTAACGGTTTCACATTCGTTGAAACAAAATACGATTATAAAGAAGCTAAGTTAAACATTGTTTACGAAAAAGCTTACTCAGATGGACTTCGTGCAACTGTTAAATGTTACGGTGCTGACGATGTACAGGAAGGTGTTGCAATTATGCATCACGAAAACGTTGGTGTATCTATTACAGGTAACTCAACAAACCCAACTAGATTCCAGCATCCTGTTGCAGGTACATATAAGAAAGAATGTATCGAACAGGGTAAGAAGTATTTCTCAGTAGCATCAGGTGGTGGTACAGGACGTACACTTCATCCAGATAACATGGCTGCTGGTCCAGCTTCATATGGTATGACAGATACATTAGGACGTATGCATTCAGACGCTCAGTTCGCGGGTTCTTCATCAGTTCCAGCTCACGTTGAAATGATGGGTCTTATCGGAATGGGTAATAACCCAATGGTAGGTGCTACAGTAGCTGTAGCAGTTTCTGTTGAGGAAGCAGCTAACGCTGGCAAGTTCTAATCAAACAATTAAATAAAACACTTGAAAGTGCCGTAATCAAAGGGATTGCGGTACTTTTTTAATAATGGACTTTAAATTCCTATTTATATAACACAACAGAATCATTTTCTTTTATTAATGTATTCCCATCGGGTATTAAATTATCTTCGCCTCGTTTAATTAAAGCAATAAGAACATTTTCTGGTAAATTTAATTCCTGAATTGTTTTGTTACACCATTTATTTGTGCTTTGTATCTTGATTTCTTTTAGATTCTCCTGCCCTGATGGTTCGTATGAAGGAACACTAAGTATTAATGTATCTTTCGCTAAAATCATAGTATCACCTTTAGGAATTATAGTTGTTCCATTGCGTTTAATCATAAGAGCTAAAGAATTAGTGGGCATACTTACATCACTAATTAATTTATTTTCCCAATTATGACCTTTAGGTATGTACATTCTCATTAAGGTAATAGAAGAATCCTCCTTATAATCATTAAATGTTTTTCGAACATCTTCGTTATTATCTATCATATTTAATTTATTTGCTATCTTAGGAATAAGAGTTCCTTGAATTGAAACTGAAAATAAAGCAACCATAAAAACAATATGAAATATATCTAAAGAGATATCAGGGTTCCCGGCAACAACCATAATCGAAAAAACAATAGAAGCAGCACCGCGAAGTCCCGACCATGATGTTAATAGGCATTGCTTAATACTACATTTGAATGGTATCAGCAATGCAAATACAGCTATTGGTCTTGCAATTAAAGTGAGTATAGCAACAATGCAAAGTGAAGGCATAGCTATATCAGGAAGTTTGTGTGGAAATGCAAGTAATCCAAGTAAAAAGAAAATTAAAATTTGAGCCAGACCGGTAATTCCATCAAAAAATGGAATAAGTATATCTTTATTTTTAATTTTTGTGTTACCAAGTATTATACCTAATAAATATACGCTTAATAATGCGTTTCCATTTATATAGAGAGAAATACCAAATGAAGCTAATATTAAAGCAATCATAAATATTGTGTCTAATCCATTACTTATTATTGTTGTCTTTTTTATTATAAATAATCCAATAAATGCGAAACTTACACCTATTAATAAGCCAAAGAATATCTGTGAAAAAATCATTAAAGGTATTGTAGATAATGATTTAGAATTAACCAAAGATATTCCTATGATTGTAAGCATATATGATACAGGGTCGTTGCTTCCGCTTTCGATTTCAAGGAGAGATGCAGTTCCATTTTTTAAATTTAACTTTTTCTTTCTTAATATAGAAAAAACACTTGCTGCATCAGTTGAGGAAAGAACTGAACCAATCAGGAAACTTTCTACAAAAGTAAAATTAAGAACAAAATAGCAGAATAAACCTGTGATTGTGGCGGTGATTATAACTCCAATAGTTGATAATAAAATGGCTTTTAAAGCTACAGTTTTAGCGGTAGCCCATTTTGTATTGAAACCTCCATAAAACATAATGAAACATAGGGCAAGCATGCAGATTTTTTCGGCAAATTCATAGTTAGAGAAGGCTATTTTAAATATTCCATCGCTTCCAAAAATCATACCTATGCCCATAAAAAGAATAAGCGTAGGCATACCAAATTTGCCTGAAAATTTATCGGCTATTATACATAAAAACAAAATTAGTGATACACAAGTTAAAGTTATCGCCATATAAATCTCCTTTCGCTGAAGTGATAAGTTTTATATTAGGGAAAATGTAAATAGACAACTAAAAAAATACAGATTAATTTTATAAATCTTATCATATATATTATTTTTACGAAATAAATATTCATGTTTACTTTTATTAATTAAGCAAAATATATAAAAATCAGGTCAAAAATTGAAAAAAACAAGAATTTACTAAATAAATTAAAATATTACTTTAGTGATTATTGCTAAATATACAAATAATAAAACTGTTTTTATTCTATTAATGTACGAAATTTCCAGTTAATGAAATTTAAAAAAATTTTTGTAAGAAAATTGTGGTACAACGTGCTATAATATACAAAGACTGAGATTCAGTTATGAAAAACAAGAGAAGGAGGAATTTTCAATGAAAAGAAAATCAACATTCAAGTCTTTGTTAGCATTGGCTTTAGCAGTTGTTTTAGTATTCTCAACAAATGTTACACCTGCAAGCGCTGCTAAGAAGAAAGCAAAGGCGACAAATGCAGTTAAAAGCGTTAAAGTCGTTTCACCTGCAGGTACAAAGAAAATTGCGACAGTTGCAAGGGGTAAGTCAATTAAACTTACTGTAACAGTTAAAGCAAAGAAGAAAGCATTCAAGAAAGTGACTTATAAGTCAAGCAATGCAAAAGTTGCTACAGTATCTAAGAAAGGTATTGTAAAGGGTAAAAAGGTTGGTACAACAACAATTAAGGTTGTATCAGTAAAGAACAAAAAGAAAACAGCAAGCATTAAAGTTAAGGTTGTAAAGAATGCAGTTAAGAAAGTAACACTTAACAAGAAGAATCTTGACCTTGCAGTTGGTGCTTCAGAAAAGTTAAGCGCTAAGGTAAATGCTCCTAAGAAATCATACAAGGCAGTAAAGTGGACATCATCAAATGAAAAAGTAGTTAAGGTTTCAAATAAGGGTGTTGTTAGTGCAGTAGGCGAAGGAACAGCTAAGGTTACTGTTACAGCTCTTGATGGTAGCAAGAAGAAAGCTACATGTACAGTTGCTGTATGGAATGGAATTAAAGATGTACAGTTAAACAATCCAAGAAATAACTATTATGTAGACTCATATAAGGTTGTATTAGATACACCAATTGCACTTACAAAAGATAGCTTTGTAGTTAAGAGCAAAGTTCGTGCAGAAGGTACATACAACAGAGAACTTGAAGTTGAAAAAGTATTTACAAACGACAATTTAAACTACACTATATTTACAAAGAATTCAGTTGAAATGGGAGAATTTGTACAGGTTTCAGTACCATCATTAAAGGGGAAAAACGCTGTTGAGTTACAGGCTCTTGCAGACGGATATGAATATAGACAACTTGTTTCAGGTGTTGTAGGAGACGAAATTAATACAGGTGTTGGTTTCAAAAATCTTGTTGGATATGAAACAGTTTCAGTTGCATCAGGAAATCTTCCAGCAGGCTTAGCAATTGAAAAGTACACAAACAACATTAAGGGTAAGGTTGCAGCTGTAGCAGAAAATCAGGTTGTAAACTTTACAGGTACAGACGAACTTGGTAGAACAGCAAGTTCAAAAGTAAATTTCCTTATTGGTGACAAGAATAAGGTTGTTGCTGAAAACAAGACTATTGGTGATCAGGCTAATGCATTAATTTATCCGCATGAATATATTGGATCATACATTAATGTTGAAGGTGGAAGCGGAGAATACCGTGCTACTCTTTTAGACACATACAATGATTTATTTTATTTGGATAGTGAAAATACAGATGAAAACGGAAACAAATATACAACAACATCAAGTAGAGTATATGTTAATGGTAGATCAGGAAAAGTTGAAGCAGGAACATATACTCTTAGAGTACAGTTTACAGATATAGAAAATCCTACACTTACAGCTATAGGAACACTTACAGTTGTAGTTACTCCGGCAGTTTCTGTTACTACAGTTCTTTATAATTATGACAGTAGCACAGATGAATTAATGTTTTACAATCATGATTTAAATGAAACTTTCAGTGCAGTATCTGCTGATGAAACAACTGATTATGAAAAGAAGATTCTTACATCAAAGGTATGTCTCCCGGCAGGTAACTATTCTGTATATATTGAAAGTTATGGAGAACAGATTACTCTTGCTAAGTATGTAAGCTTAGGCGCTGATACAGTATTATCATATACAGCTCCAACAAGAGCAACGATTAATGGTACACTTACAGACAGAAATGGTGCTAAGCTTAATAAGAGAGCTTATGTAAGAATTTACAAAGCAGATAAAACAGATGAACCTATTGGATATGATTACGTAAGTTCATATGATGATGGAAAATATGAATTCAAGTGCGTACCTAATGGAACATATGTAATTAAGGCATTTGATAATGAATCTGATAAAGAATTAGCAACATCAGCAACTATTACAGTTACAGGTGCAAACATTGTTGTTGATTTTCCAAATTTACCAATTGATAATGAGCCATCATATAATTAATATTAATTTGTAAATAGATGTTAAAGTAAAATATAAAAATAATTTTAACGGCATAGACGTATAAACGGCTATGCCGTTTTTTTAAACACATTTGTATAGATATATAAATTTTATATGTTTATAAAATCGTTTTTATAGCAACTTGAAATGTTAAAAATTCAGATAAAGTATATGGAGAATTTCAAAAAAAAAGTTATGTTTGTTTAAAAAACTTGGTTAAATATATACAAATCTAACAAAGATTAAAAAACAGTTGAGTAAAAATGTTTTTGATTATAATGTTAAGATATATTGAAAGGGACGGAGAGAAACAAGGAGGCAAACAGACATGATAAGGGGAAAGTCTAACCAAAAATTAAAGAAAAGAATATCAGCGATAATTATGTCATTGCTGCTAATTTTTTCTGTAATCCCACAAACACAAGTTGTTTATGTTGCATAGAATGGAACTGCTAATGCAGAAGTTTAAAATGAAAACAACAGTTTGAGTGTGGCATGGAGTGAATCAGGAAACATAAGGCCTTAAAATAAGGCAACCATAAGAAAAAACTCCGGCAGACAAGGCTGATAAAAAATAATCTTTTAAATTTTGAGAATATATAATAATCAACTGTCTTTTGGAGTTTTTTACTTAAATTTAATTTAACTATATTTCTTTAACCAATAACTGATTTGAAGAATATATGCTAACATTTGTGGACCAGCCATAAGCTGACCGTACCATGGCTTGCCATAATCTTTAGATGAGTTGATGTAATTAATTACCTTATTTTTATCTACAATAAAATTAAGTGCATAGTTATTATCAAATTCTTCTAGAAGAAGTTTACCAATCATTTTCTCGTATTCAGGATTGTAAGTTTTGGGATATGGAGATTTTTTTCTGTTTATGATTTCAGGTGGAAGATAATCTTTTCCGCATTCTTTTAATAAATGTTTAACACTTCCGTCTTTACATTTGTATTCCCATGGAATACTGAAAACATAGGATACTAATCTATAGTCGGCAAAAGGAACTCTTGCATCAAGCCCTGTGAAAACACTACAACGTTCCATTCTGTTAACTAAAGTCATCATGAACCAGTTTATAGTCAGATATCCAATTTCAAAACGACGTTTATCTTTCTCGTTGCTGCAATCACTTTCAGGGCATTTGCTTAGAGAAGTTTTATAAGCGTCGTCAACGTATTCTTTTAAATTAAGAGATTGAATGAAACTGTCATTAAAAAGAGATGTTCTTACGGACAAATCTTTAGACCACGGGAAAGAATTTGAGTTTAACATTTCATCGCGATGAAACCATGGGTAACCACCAAATACTTCATCAGCACATTCTCCTGTTAAAGCTATGTTATTTGTTTCTGATATTTCATTGCAAAAGTACATTAAAGAAGATTCAATATCTGCCATACATGGAGCATCCCTCATATCAACAGTTTCTTTTAAATATTTAATTTGCCCTGAACTGTCACAGGTTAGATATTTATGATTAGAATTTAAGTATTTTCTCATTATTTCTACGTAAGGTCTGTCTAATGAGTTTTGAAAAGAGTTCCCATTAAAGAAAATTTCATTGCCTTCAAATTCAAATGCGTATGTTTTCAATTCTCTGTTTTCTTTATCCATCATAGATTTAGCAATAGAAGTTACAAGACTTGAATCAATTCCGCCGGATAAAAGAGAACAAATAGTTGTATCTTTAGTTAATTGCTTTTTAATACTGTCTTTTATCAGATAATTAACTTTGTCAACTGTATCTAAATAAGGATCAGCGTGATGATTATAGGTTAATTCCCAATAGCAATGAGTTTGGTAACTGATAATGTCCTGTGAGTTAAAAGTTACTTTTATATAATTGCCGGGAAGTACTTCAAATATGTTCTTAAATAAACTTTTTCCGGGAGTTCGTGCAGGACCAAGTCCGATGATTTCACACCAGCTTTCATTTGTTAGTTCGGGTTTTATGCCGTAAGCAAATATACTTTTTTGTTGAGAAGCAAATATAAAATGATTATTTGTACAATGATAAAATAATGGCTTTATACCAATAGGGTCTCTTACTATTATTAATGAGTTGTTTTCGTAAATTGCAAATGAAAAACCACCATTTATTTCTTTGAAAATATCTTCGCCAAAAACTAAATATAAATATAGAATAAGTTCTTCGTTGCACAATTCATAAGCGGAAATATCATAGGATGATAATTTATATTTTAATTCATTTGAATTATAAATATTTCCTGTAAAAACGATAGAAGCTGTTCGATTCTTATAGGTAACTGATATCGAATCTCTATGTGTGACTGAAAAATTGCTGGCTGTAAATCCGATGTGATGTTTCATGTAAATTATACTGTTTTCGTGGCAATTTGTAATTAATGAATCTTGCATATTAGTTAATTTGCTTTCGTAAATTGCATACAAAGTATGGTTTCTCTCAACGTCAAATTCTGTTTGAAAGTAACCGGCAATACCGCTCATAAAAACCTCCTTAAAATCATATAAAAAAGGTCCATAGGACCTTTAGGTTATTGTTACATGTGGACTTTGTATCACAGGCTGAATTTGTCGGCCCTGCAAAGCTTTAACTATTGTATCCTGAAGTAAATCAACATGTGCAGTCATGGAATTTGGTTTTGAAATATAATCATCCATTCCGAAAGGAACAAAATAGATATTTTTAGTATTTAATAAAATGCCTATATTTTTTAAATTCATTCCAAGTGCATCGTTTGTACTTAAACATATAACCAAAGGTTTGTTATTTCTTAAATGTGCTTTACATGCCATTAAAACAGGTGTATCAGAAATACCATTGGCAAGTTTTGAAAGAGTATTACCTGTACATGGTGCAATAACTAAAACGTCAAACATTGATTTAGGACCAATTGGTTCGGCATCTGTTATAGTTGTGATTGGTTCTTTATTGCTAAGTTCTTTTGCTAAATTTAAAAATTCTTTATGGTTTCCAAATCTACTGTCAGTTTTAGAAGCGTTATCTGAAAAAATGGTATAAAGATTTGTATTTGCTTCAGATAGACGTTTTAATTCGTTAAAAACTTTTTTGTAGGTACAGTAAGAACCGGTTATTCCAATTCCAATATTTTTATTATCTAAACTGTGATTCATTTTCTGCAGCCCCTTCTATAATTGATGATATGTTCTTTGCTATTAATTCACCGGAACTTTTAGAGGCATATTTGCCGGGAAGTCCGGGACAAATGTGATATGTCAGGGAGAGAGAATTTAAAATATCTTTGTCGAATCCGTAAGGTGATGATGCTATATCAAATATAGTACAACTTTTCTGAAGTGTTTTAAGATTACTTATGGAGAGTATATTTTTAGGAATACAGTTAATAATTATGTCTATTTTTGATAAATTATTATTCTTTTTATTTATATCTAAAAAAGTAAAGTTTTTATTTAAACCATCGTTTATTTTTGACTCATTATTTTCATAAAAGAAAATATTAGAACCTACGTTGTTGAATAAATTACATATTTCGCTTCCACATTTTCCATAACCAAGAACTAAAATATTAGATGCTTTTAAAGAAAAATTAGTGTTGCTGATTATATATCCTAAAAGTCCTTCTGCAGTATAAAATGCATTATTTCTGTAAAAGTCAGGAATATTTAAGATATCGATTGCTTTAATTCCTGAATTCATACAATGTGATACGACTGAACCTTTAAATCCTCCACCAAATAAAATCTGTCCCGGTTTTAATAATGAAATAAAAGTTGTAATTGGAAAACTTGTATAAAAATCACAATTTACATTTTCTCCATCTTTGGAAAAAGGAATTGATGCGACAATATATTTATATTCTGTAAGGTTAAAATTTGTTACAAGTTTAGCAGAATAATTATGAAAAATTAAATAATCATACAAATATTTCTGCTTATTCCCATTTGAAATAATTGCAAATGAATCCATACAAATCACCTTTTTTATTATATATGTTATTCTTATGGAAGATTGATAATGTTATAAGAAAGGGCATTTGCCACCGTCGGTTCAAATTGAATTGACAGGTATATTTTGCTTAGAGCCGGAGGTCCTAAAAGCAAAATATAGTTGAAAATTTAGAACTGTTACGAGTGGCAAGCAGCGCGAGCGTTATTTCGTTAACATTATCAATCTTCCATAATATATAAACTAAAATAAAAGCTATTTTCTATACATTAATTATATGTATAAAAATTTACAAGGTGATTATTTTAATAAAGTTATTTCTTAATCATTTATGAATAGACAATAACAATATTGTCGTAATGAATGGGAAATGCTATAATTATCGATAGCATACGGAAGTCATAAATTACGTTTGTTATTTAAAAAAAGTAAGCAGATAAAAGAAGGTAAAATCTATTTTAATGCTGTAAATGAGACACAATTAAAAAGGAGATGGAGATGTTAAATAAGAAATTAAAAATGACAGCAACAGTTTTAAATATATTACAGGTAATTCCAATAGTAATATTAGAGATATTTTTATATATGATATTAACTTATAACAACAATGTAGCTTTAAATTATATTCCGGTAAGATTAATTGTTGCAGTAGAAATTGCGATAGCATTATGGATGTTAATTCCATTTTTCATTAAGAAAAACAAAGTTGGAGCAATAGTATCAATAGTTATGTCTGCAATTATGATTGTAATGAGCGTTGGAGCAGATATAGCAATTGGATTAAATCAAAAGACTATAAAAGGTATTTTTAAAGAATCAGAAAAAACAATAGATAAAATTGTAAACAACAGTAAGTTATCAACAGATGAATTTGGTGTATATATATTATCAGATGATGAGGCAAAGAATATTGAAGAGTTAAAAGATGATAAATTTGGATATATTCAGAAATTTGTAGGTGATGACAAAGACGAATTATTAAATAACATTAATGAAAAGATTAATCAGGATGGTAATTATCAGGAATACGATGATGTAATAACCATGACAGAAGCTTTATATAATAAAGAAACAAGAGCAGTTGTATTAAATCAGTCAATGATAGATGTTATAACATCTATGGGTGAAAAGAAAAATGATGAAGCTGATTATACTGATTTTGAATCGAAGGTAAAATGTATCTATACATATAAAGTTACTCATCAGGTTCAAAATGAAAATAAGAAGAAAGATATAACAAAGGAATGCTTTAATGTTTATATAAGCGGTATTGATACATTTGGCGCAGTAACAACAAAGAGCAGAAGTGATGTAAATATAATAATGTCAGTAAATCCACAGACCAGACAGATTTTATTACTTTCAACACCTAGAGATTATTATGTTCCTTTGTCTAATTCAAACGGAGTAAGAGACAAACTTACACATGCAGGTTTATATGGCGTAGATGTATCAATGGAAACATTAGAAATTCTTTATGATATTGATATTGATTACTATGTGAGAGTTAATTTTGACGGATTTAAAGATATTATTAATGCATTAGGTGGAATAGATGTTGATTCTGAATGTGCTTTCTCAGCAAAAGGATATAGCTATAGTCAGGGAATTAATTATAATATGAATGGCGATAAGGCATTAGTATTTGCAAGAGAAAGAAAATCATTTGCAAGAGGTGACGTACAGCGTGGAAAGAATCAGATGTCTGTAATTAAAGGTGTGATATCAAAATGTGCATCCCCAAGCATTTTGGATAATTATCAGAAAATACTTGAAAGCATAAGTGAAAGTTTTCAGACAAGCGTTAGCAAGAAAAACATTCAGAAATTTGTTAAATTCCAATTGGCAAATGGATACGAGTGGAATATTCAAAGCTATAATGTATCAGGTTCAGGACAGTCAAATTACACATATTCAGTTCCAAGTAATAGAGCTTATGTAATGGTTCCTAATGAAGAAACAGTAGCAAAGGCAAAAGAGTGGTTGAAGATTGTAACGGACGGTGGAGAACTAAAAGATGTAACTGAAGAAAATTAGTTTTAGGTACAAAAAGGATTGAAAATATGGAGAGAGATTATATTGGAAATTTAGGAGACAGAGATAATAAGCAGACAATAAAATTTATATCTACTAAGGCTAATACCCTTAAAGCCTTAAATGAAGTAATTAAATTAGGATATATTGAAGAAATGCTTATTATAACGGCTAAAGAATATCATCGTGATAAGAAAAAAACAGCTGATAAGATAATTGAAAAATTTAAAGGTGAAAAAATAGTTGTAAGAAGTTCATCTACAAATGAAGACTGTTTTGTAAAATCAAATGCAGGTCATTACACAAGTATTTTAGATGTAGATTCAACTAATGAAACAGCAATTATTAATGCAATAGATACTGTACTTAAATCATACACTTTAGATATTGATGATATTGAAGATGAACAGGTTTTAATTCAGCATCAGGCTGTAGATGTACTGTATAGTGGTGTTTTGTTTACTTATGATATTCAGGGGCAACGACCATATTATCTGATAAATTATGATGATAGCGGTTCTACGGATTCCGTAACAAGTGGAAAAGGCGGAAAGACTTTATGGATTGCAAGAAATACGGAACTTTCAGAGTTAAATACAGCATGGAAAAATCTTCTTGAATCAGTTCAGGAAATCGAAGATTTATTGAAAATACCATTAGATATTGAATTTGCAGTAAATAAGAAAAATGAAGTAATTATTTTTCAGGTTAGACCTTTGGTTGCAAATACAAAAAATAAGAATGCGATTAATGCCATTAATGATTTCTATAGTAAATTAAATGACGTAAAAAAGGATTATGATAGAATAGAATGCAGTCTTGACGGACAACCAATGATTCTATCCGATATGGCATTTTGGAATCCTTCAGAAATTATTGGAACAAGTCCTAGAAATCTTGATTATTCATTATATAGAGAAATTATTACATCAAGGGCATGGAATCAGGGCCTTGTGCCAATGGGATATAAGAAATTAGAGAAAGAACTGATGTACAAGATTGGTGTAAAACCATATATAAGTATACAATATTCGTTTTATTCATTAATACCTGCTGAGATTAGTGAAAAATTAGCTTTAAAACTTGTTGATTTTTACGTAAATAAATTGAAACAGGACACAACTGCTCATGACAAAATTGAATTTGAAATAGTTTACACAAGTTATGATTTTAATACAGAAAACAGAACAAAAGAATTACTTGAAAATGGATTTACAAGAGCAGAAAGAAATACAATTGTAGAGGCACTTCATAAACTTACTTTAAATACAATTGAAAAACACGGATTAATATCAATGAAAGATAATGCAGATATTAATCATTTGGAAAATGAAAGAAAAAGAATAGCATCTTTGGATTCAGAAACAAATAATATTCATAGAATATTAGAAGATATAACAGAACTTTTAGATGCCATAAAAAGTCTTGGTACACCACAGTTTACAAGACAGGCAAGAATGGCATTTATGGCAAAGTCATTCTGCAGTTCATTAGTAGAAGCAGGATGGTTTACAAATGATGAAATAGATGAGTTTATGAAATCAATTAATACTGTTTCATCAAAATTTGATTATGATTTCCACAAGTTTTCATTGGGGTTAATGTCTAGAAATGAATTTAATAAAATATATGGACATTTAAGAAGTGGCACTTATGATATTCGTACAGACAGTTATAATCAGATGGTTTTCAGACCGGTAACGGAGAAGAATAAAAACTACAAAGATAAGAATGTATCTAAAGGTTTAGATGAAAACAGGTTGAAAGAAGCACTTACTTCTATTGGATTTGATATTCATCCAAAGGAATTTAATAATTTCCTTGTTTCTGCAATTGAGGGAAGAGAATTTTTAAAATTCGAATTTACTAAATCTTTAAGTCTTGTAATTGATTTAATTCAGAATTTAGGTAAATTACTTGAAATTGACAGAAAAAGCCTGTCATATATTACAGTAGAGGATTTAAAGCATTGTAAGAAATTAAAAGTAGCTGAAATTAAAAAATATTTAACGGATACAATAGTAAATAATAGAAAAGAATATTATGATAAGTTAAACATCATTTTACCTGATGTCATTTTATCTAAGTTAGGTGTTTCGTTTATTCCTGTAAATGAGGCAAGACCAAATTTTATTACATCACAAAAAGTTGAGGGAGAAGTAGTAAATCTTGAAAGGGAAACAGATGAAGACCTTATGGATAAAATTGTAATGATTCCAAAGGCTGATCCCGGATATGAATGGATTTTTACAAAAGGAATAAAGGGATTTATAACAAAATATGGTGGAATGGCAAGCCATATGGCTATAAGATGTGCTGAGTTTGAAATCCCGGCAGCAATCGGATGTGGTGAAAAAATATATAATTATGCGGCATCTATGAACTACATGGAATTAGACTGTGCTAATGGCAGTATTAAAGAAGGGATGCAGTGTGAGGATTTGCGAGCACTGATTACTCAAAGAGAAGGCGTAAATCAATATGGAGATTCAACTGATGTATTAGAATCTGCATATATAAGATTTTACGAATTGCTTGGATTTATTCCACAGCCGGCTTCAAATCATGTTAAAAATGTAGGTAAATTATTTGAAAGACAATGTGATTTACTTATTGTTGTAGGTGGAGGAGCTCTTCCATGTAAATTTTATGACAGGCCTCATAACGAAGAATTACAGCCGCATAGAGACGCAATGGAAGAAAAATTAATAAGACATTGTATTGAGCAGGAAATTCCAATTATCGCAACTTGTAGAGGAATGCAGTATATGAATGCTTTGTTTGGCGGAAAGTTACTTTATCATCCTGATTTGCCGGTAGAAAGACCAAGAGGAGTGGATCACGAAGTATATCTTGTGGAAGAAGATAGAACAATTATAGTAAACAACTATCACAAGGACGTAGTTCCAATTGATGGATTAGCTCCGTGTTTTAAGCCTCTTGCAATTGATAAAGAAAATCAGACAATAGAGGCATTTGGTTCTGATGAAATGAAGATATTAGCTTTGCAGTGGCATCCTGAAAGAAAATTTGAAACATCGAATGCATTGGGAGAAACAAGAAAGTTAGTAGTTAATTTTATTCAGAAACATATCAAATAATAAATGCGATAAAAAGATAAAAATGTTATGTTTATAAATTGACAGTTTTTTTGACAATGCAAAAAAAACTTATTTTAGTGTATTTTTATCTGTAATTACATTCACATATAAAAAATGATACATATTTTAAAATATAAATACTATATTTATTATATTAAATATGTTAAATTACTATCGTAACAAAGTGTTACGAAAGGGTTTAGATTTTGAAAAGAAACAGGTTTTTAGAAAGATGTCTTTCATAAAACCTGTTTCTTTGTATTTACAAAAAAATGAAAGTTTTGCCTTATTGTGTTATAATTCTTAGAATAGACAATTAATAATGAATAAAGATTATGAAAAGATAAAATTTAAGGAGATAAATTTTGGAAGAGATATTAGAACAATGGAGCAAAACTTTTAATTTGAAAAATTTAAAATTGGTTGGATATCATGGCGGATATCCGATAATACAATTTGATAAAGAAGATAATATGAAATTACTTGCAATGAGTGAAAATGAAAGAAAAAGAATAATCAGAAATTGTGAGACACATGGTGGTATTGAACTTGGTGTTGGTTGGAATTTTGTAAGAACTGCCGTTTTAAGAATTAATGATGATTCAATTGTTATGGCCGGACATGAATATGTGTTAAGAAGAATGCTTGAAAAATTTATTTTATAAAGCATTTGATTTAACAGTAAAAGCATTGATATTTGACTAAATATGCCTAAAACAATGCATACTTGATGTTGAAATGGAAAAAAATTTATTGTATAATCTAATAATTATGAAAACGTTTATATTCTAAACGCTGGAGGACATACAAAATGGAAAAAGAAAACGTGAAAAGTGAAGTAACTAAAAACTTTATTGAATTGATTATCGACAAAGATTTGGAAGAAGGAAGATTTGATCATGTTCAGACAAGATTTCCACCTGAACCAAATGGATATCTTCATATTGGACATGCAAAGTCAATTCTTTTAAATTATGGTTTGGCTAAGAAATATAATGGTAAATTTAATATGAGATTTGATGATACAAATCCTACAAAAGAAAAGACAGAATTTGTAGAGTCAATTTTAAAAGATATAAAATGGCTTGGAGCTGACTGGGAAGACAGATTATTTTTTGCATCTAATTATTTTAATCAGATGTATGAGGCAGCTGTTAAGTTAATAAAAAAAGGTAAAGCATATGTATGCGATTTAACACCTGAAGAAATTAGGGAATATAGAGGTACATTAACTGAACCTGGAAAGAACAGCCCATATAGAGACAGAAGTGTTGAAGAAAATCTAGAACTATTTGAAAACATGAAGAATGGAATGTATAAAGATGGTGAAAAGGTATTAAGAGCTAAGATTGATATGTCATCTCCTAATATTAATATGAGAGATCCAATTATTTATAGAGTGGCTCATATGACACATCATAATACAGGAGATAAGTGGTGCATTTATCCAATGTATGATTTTGCTCATCCTATTGAAGATGCAATTGAACATGTAACACATTCTATCTGTACATTGGAATTTGAAGATCACAGACCTTTATATGATTGGGTAGTCACAGAACTTGAATACCCTAATCCTCCAAGACAGATTGAATTCGCAAAGTTATATTTGACAAATGTAATCACAGGAAAAAGATATATTAAAAAATTAGTTGAAGATGGAATTGTAGATGGATGGGATGATCCACGTTTAGTATCTATTGCAGCACTTAGAAGAAGAGGATTTACTCCTGAATCAATTAAGAACTTCGTTGAACTTTGTGGTATATCAAAGAGCAATAGTTCAGTTGATTATGCAATGTTAGAATATTGTATTAGAGAAGATTTAAAGACTAAGAAACCAAGAATGATGGCTGTATTAGATCCAATTAAGCTTGTAATTGACAATTATCCGGAAGACCAGGTTGAATGGTTTGATGTAGTTAATAACATTGAAAATGAAGAATTAGGAAGTAGAAAAGTTCCATTCTGTAAAGAACTATATATTGAAAGAGAAGACTTTATGGAAGAACCACCTAAGAAATATTTCAGATTGTTCCCGGGAAATGAAGTAAGACTTATGCATTCTTATTTTGTAAAATGTGTAGATTACGAAAAGGATGAAAATGGTAATGTTACTGTAGTGCATTGTACTTATGATCCGGAAACAAGAAGTGGTAATAACTTTACAGCACGTAAGGTCAAAGGAACAATTCATTGGGTATCAGCAAGACATGCTATTGAAGCTGAAGTAAGATTATATGAAAATATAGTTGATGAAGAAAAAGGAAAACTTAATGAAGATGGTTCTCTTAACCTTAATCCAAATTCACTTACAGTATTGAAGAAATGCTATTTGGAACAGGGACTTGCTGATGCAGAGCCTGAAGATAAATTCCAGTTTGTAAGACAGGGTTATTTCTGTGCAGATATTAAAGATTATACAAAAGAAAAACCGGTATATAACAGAATAGTTTCATTAAAGAGTTCTTTTAAATTACCTAAATAGAGCCAATAAAAGGTTGAGGAGGAGAAATCCTTTTCAACCTTTTATTAGTTTTAATTAAACAAAGAGAATTAACTTAAATTATACAAATAGAATTATTTTAAATTATACGCTGCGAATTAATATAAAAATGTAAAAAGATTAAAAAATGGAGAGAAGGAAGAATGGAAGAAAAATTATATACAATACCTGTAATGGATGCATTTAAGGTAGATTGCGAGTGTCCATTATGTAAAATGAGAGATGATATAGAAAATGATAATATCTCTTTTGCTATGGGACCAAGTTATATGGAGGACTATATTAGATTTGAAACTGATGAAAAAGGCTACTGCACAAGACATGTAAAAAAGTTATACGAATACAATAACAGATTAGGACTTGCTCTAATAATGGAAACACATTTAAAGAATGTAAAAAAGCAGGTTGATACGCTGCCTAAGGAGAAATCTTCAGGTGGATTATTTAAAAAGAAAGAAAAGAAGCCAATAACTGAATATCTGGATAAATTAAATGGAAGTTGTTTCGTATGCGACCGTTTAAATGATACATTTGACAGATATGTTGCCACGATACTATATTTATGGAAAAAAGAAGATAAAGATTTTTTAGAATTATATAAGAATTGTAAAGGATTTTGCTTTGAGCATTTAAATGCTTTACTTAAATATGCAGATAAAGAATTATCGGGAAATAAATTTGACGAATTTAATAAAATGACTATAGAAATATTTGAAAAAAATCTAGATAGAACAATTGAGGATGTAGAATGGTTTATAAAAAAATTTGATTATAGATATAAAGATGAACCATGGAAAAATTCAAAGGATGCATTAGTAAGAACATTGTGCAAAACAAACGGTGTTACGGATGAAGAATGAAATAAATAAAATTTTTTTGCTTGTTATGAGGTAGTGAAAAAATAATATAATAAAATAAGACTAATATGTAAAGGAGCCGTTTTTATGAAATTAAGGGATGTTTTAATTGTTGTTAATGATATAGAAAAATCAATAATGTTTTATCATGAATTATTTGGATTGGATGTAATACTAGATAATGATGGAAAATTAATAAACTTATGACAAATAGTTGGAGACAAAAAGTTGTAAGATTTTATGATTTAGATGGAAATTTAATTGAAGTTAGGACAGAAGTTTAGAATTAAATTACGAAAGAGGGATTAAAATGAATATTACAGTTTATCTTGGGGCATCAGACGGAAATGATAAAACATTTAAAAGTGCAATTAAAGAATTGGGAACATGGATTGGAATAAGTGGCAACACACTTGTGTATGGTGGATCTAAAACAGGACTTATGGGAAAACTTGCAGACAGTGTATTAAATGCAGGTGGCAAAGTTATAGGAGTTGAACCACAATTTTTTATAGATGCAAAAGTTCAACATGAGGGATTAACCGAATTATTTATTACAAAAGATATGTCAGAAAGAAGAACTAAAATGATAGAATTAGGAGATGTATTTGTGGCTTTTCCAGGTGGTACGGGTACTCTGGAAGAAGTGTCTGAAGTTATGTGTAAAATTTCAATGAAACAGCTTAATAATCCTTGTATTTTATATAATTTGGATGGATATTATAACAGTTTAAAAGAATTGTTAAATCATATGATTGAAAAAGAATTTTCGTCTAAACAAAGACAGGAAGGAATTTTTTTCGCAGACAATTTAGAGGATATAAAGCAAATAGTAAATAATATATAAAAAATATATAAGCCTAAGAAGTGTATTTATTTTCATTGTGAATTAAATACACTTCTTTTTTGGCAATCTAGCTTTAGTATGGAAAAAACATGCAGTATTTAGCAAGGCATCAAAAGTATTCTTGAAAAAATTAAAGAATTATAGAAAATATAATATAAAGTATTGTCAAATCTGTGGAAAAATTCTATAATTTTTTGTGGCGAAAACTTACAATATGTCAATTAAAGAAGACTAATGATTGCAAGTGCTGATTAAGTAAAATATATATTAACGAAGGAGACTGAAATGAAAACAAGAATTGGTATTTTAGGTTATGGAAACCTGGGAAAAGGTGTAGAATGTGCAGTTAAAGAAGCTAATGATATGAAATTAGTTGCTGTATTTACAAGAAGAAATCCTAAGAATGTAACTATTTTAACAGAAAATGTTCCGGTATGTCATATTGATGAAGTTGCAGACTGGAAAGATAAGATAGATGTTATGATTTTATGTGGTGGTAGTGCTACAGATCTTCCTGTACAGACTCCACAGTTTGCTTCAATGTTTAACGTAATTGATAGTTTTGATACTCATGCAAGAATACCTGAACATTTTGCGGCAGTTGATAAGGCAGCAAAGGAAGCTGGAAAAATAGCAGTTATTTCAGTAGGTTGGGATCCTGGAATGTTCTCGCTTAACAGAGTTTATGCAAATGCAATTCTTCCAGATGGAAAAGATTATACATTCTGGGGAAAAGGTGTTAGTCAGGGACATTCAGATGCAATTCGTAGAATTAAAGGCGTTAAGAATGCAAAGCAGTATACAATTCCTGTAGAAAGTGCTTTAGAAAGAGTTAGATCGGGCGAAAATCCGGAACTTACAACAAGAGATAAGCATGAAAGAGAATGTTTTGTTGTATTAGAAGAAGGTGCAGATGCCGCTGCAGTTGAAAAAGAAATCAAGGAAATGCCAAATTATTTCTCAGATTACAATACAACAGTTCATTTCATTAGTGAAGAAGAATTAGAAAAGAATCATAGCGGAATGGCACATGGTGGATTTGTAATCCGTTCAGGAAAAACAGGAATGAATAAAGAACATAATCATATTATTGAATATAGCTTAAAGTTAGATTCAAATCCTGAATTTACTACAAGTGTTTTAATTGCATATGCAAGAGCTGCTAAGCGTCTTTATGATGAAGGACAGAAAGGCTGTAAGACAGTATTAGATATTGCACCTGCATATTTAAGCGAAATGAGCGGAGAAGAATTAAGAGCTCATTTATTGTAAAATATATTCGTACAAATTTCGAAATTTATTTTTTCGGTTACATTGTGAAAAATCTCTATAGACCTAGAATAGGGAGATTTTTTACGGGAAGATAACAAGAGGAGCCATTACAGTATGATACTTCTTAACTAGTCAGAATTATCATACTGTAATGGCTCCTTTATATTTTTTTATTATAAATTATTTAGATTTCATCAAGTTCATCATCTAAGAAATCAGTATCTTCAGTAGAAGTGTTAACATCACTCTTATCTGATGCTTTTTTTAAAAAAGAGAAATGTTCTTCAACAATAGCAGAATCTTTTTCGCTGTTATATTTATTGCTATTTAAAGAATCATTATTTACTTCGATATTATCAAATGTATCATCGTTTAATTCGTCATCAAGTTCATTAAATTCATCAGGTTCTGTAGCAGCCTGATTTTCTGAGGTATTATTTGAAATACTGCTTTTATTATCAAGCTCATCATCGGTAATATTAGATTCAGTATCATATTCTTCATCGTCAGTTAGACTTGATTCGGTATTATGTTCCGTAACATTTGGTACAGATTCTTCTTCAAATATGTCTGTGCCTTCTTCAGAAATATTTGTATCTTCAAATGAATCATCGTCCTGCTTTATATCATCAATGTCTTCGAAAATATGATTTCCTTCAGAAGGTATGTCATTGTTATCAAATGTTTCGTCATTAAATGAAGAAGCCTCATCTTCCTCTAATTTGACAGATGAAACAAAATCATCATTATCAGAGTAATTTTCATCAAAGTCGTTATTTAAATCGTCAGATTCATCAACAAAGTCATCATCTAAAGATTCAAAATCATCAATGTCACTATAATCTGCATCAACAAAATCATTTTCATTATTATAATTCTTTACTTTATCAATTAATTCAGATGTTTTATCCTTTGCAAAATCAACGGCATCATTGAATAAATCTTTAGCGTTGTCAATTCTGTCTTCACCAACAAAATCTGTGATTTTGTCTTTTGCATCATTTGCTTTATCTTTAGCAAAAGTAGCAGCATCAGTTACTTTTTTTACAGCAGAATCATATTTTTCTTCGCCAACAGCATCTACAATTTTTCCTTTAGCAGAATCAGCAGCTTCTAATACTTTATCAGCAGCATTATTAGCCATTGATTTAGCTTTGTTAGAATTAAATGTAATTGTTATTTTCTGAGTTCCGTTTTTGTTAGAATTTGTTTTAATATCAAAAATCTTTTCGTCATCAAAGTCTTCAAAAATATCATCTTCAGTATATTTTTCCTCTTTGCGCTTCTTTAAATAAGATATCCCTCCAACAGCAGCGCCAATAACAGCGGCTGAACCAACTAATTTTTTAAAAAATCCCATAATACAGTCTCCTTTCGTTGTCAACATTTTAATATAATTATATAACTATTTTGGACTAAAATAAAGGAGAAATACATTAAATAATGTAAAGAAATTATGACAATTTTAATATTAATTATTAAAAAAAGAGGACATAATGTCATAAGTTATTGTGTGAGTAAAAAGTGAGTAAATATAAACTTATGTATATTACATACGCTAAAAAAATAGAATGTAATAAATTTACATAAATATCTATATTGAATGTGAATAATAAAAATGATACTCTACCTATTAGATTAGTTAAATATTCGTAAGAAAAGAGGAAAAACAAATGAAAATTACAGAGAATGGAAAAAATACTCTAATAAATGAACTTAAAGATTTTGATTTGGAACAGACATTAGAATGTGGTCAGTGTTTTAGATTTTATAAGTTAGATAAAGAAGAATATGTTATTGTTGCAAAAAATAAAATGCTTCATATAAAACAAGATGAAAATCAACTTATATTTTATAATACTTCAAAGGAAGATGTAGAAAAAATATGGACTAATTATTTTGATTTAGATAGAGATTATGATGAAATTAAATCATATTTGTTAAAGAAGGATAATAAATTAGAAAGTGCAATTAAAGAAAATTATGGAGTTAGAATTTTAAATCAGGATTTCCATGAAGTGTTAATATCTTTTATTATTTCACAAAACAAACAAATACCTCAAATCAAGCAGATTGTAAAAAGAATAAGTGAACAATATGGTGAATATCTTGGTGAGGTAAATGGTGAAAAATACTATAGTTTCCCAAATCCTGAAAAGTTAGGGAAAATAACAGAAGAAGCATTTAGGGAAATGAAGTCCGGATTTAGGGCACCTTATTTATATGATGCATCACAAAAACTTGCTTTGGGTGAAATAAATGAAGAATTATTTGCAAATCTAAAAGAAGAAGATGGAAGAGAATTATTAAAGTCAATAAAGGGAGTGGGAGATAAAGTTGCAAACTGTGTTTTGCTATTTGGACTTGGATATAGAAATGCATTTCCTATTGATGTGTGGATTAAACGTATAATGGAAGCCATTTATTTTGGAAAAGAAACAAGTAAAGAGGAAATACAAAAATTCGCATCTAATCATTATGGTGAGTATGGAGGCTATGCACAGCAGTATTTATTTTGCTTTGGAAGAAATGGTAAAATTGGAACGAATACAGATAAAAAGAAGAAAAGTAACAATAAAAAATAAAAATAAGGGGTTGCATATTTGAAATAATTGATATATTATTAGGTTATTGGGTTAGCACTCAAAAAGAAAGAGTGCTAACAAGCTGAAAAGGAGGTAGTTTTAAATGAAATTAGTACCATTAGGAGACAGAGTAGTATTGAAACAGGCTGAACCTGAAGAAAAGACACAGTCAGGAATTATTTTGACAACACAGTCACAGGAAAAACCACAACAGGCAGAAGTAATTGCTGTAGGTCCCGGTGGAGTTGTAGACGGTAAAGAAGTAACAATGCAGGTTAAAGCCGGAGATAAAGTAATATATTCAAAATATGCAGGAAATGAAGTTAAATTAGATGGCGAGGAATATATTATAGTTAGACAGAATGATATTTTAGCTGTAGTTGAATAGCTTTAATATCATACTTATAAATTGGAAATTTGAATGGAGGTTATAAAAATGGCTAAAGAAATTAAATTTGGAGCAGATGCCAGAGTTGCGTTAGAAGCTGGAGTAAATCAGTTGGCAAATACAGTAAAAGTAACACTTGGACCTAAAGGAAGAAATGTTGTTTTAGATAAATCATATGGTGCACCACTTATTACTAATGATGGTGTAACAATTGCTAAAGAAGTTGAATTAGAAGATGCATTTGAAAATATGGGTGCACAGTTGGTTAGAGAAGTAGCTACTAAGACAAATGATGTTGCAGGTGATGGAACAACAACAGCTACAGTTTTAGCACAGGCTATGATTAATGCAGGAATGAAAAATTTAGCTGCAGGTGCTAACCCAATTATTTTAAGAAAGGGTATGCAGAAAGCTACAGATGAAGCTGTTAAGGCAATTTCAGAAATGAGTAGTAAGGTTACAGGTAAGGAACAGATTGCTAAAGTAGCTGCAATTTCAGCTGGAGATGAAGAAGTCGGAGAAATGGTTGCAGATGCAATGGAAAAAGTTTCTAACGATGGTGTAATCACAATTGAAGAATCAAAGACAATGAAAACTGAGCTTGACCTTGTTGAAGGTATGCAGTTTGACAGAGGATATATTTCAGCATATATGGCAACAGATATGGAAAAGATGGAAGCAAACCTTGATAATCCATATATTTTAATAACAGATAAGAAGATTTCAAATATTCAGGAAATTCTTCCAATTCTTGAACAGATTGTACAGAGCGGCTCAAAGCTTTTAATTATTGCTGAAGATGTAGAAGGTGAAGCTCTTACAACATTAATTGTTAATAAACTTCGTGGAACATTTAACGTTGTTGCAGTTAAGGCTCCTGGATACGGTGACAGAAGAAAAGAAATGTTAAAAGATATTGCAATTCTTACAGGTGGTCAGGTTATTTCAGAAGAATTAGGCTTATCACTTGCTGAAACTAAGATTGAAGACCTTGGTCGTGCTAAATCAGTTAAGGTTCAGAAAGAAAATACAATTATCGTTGATGGCGAAGGAAATTCTGAAGAAATTCAGGGAAGAATTGCTCAGATTAAAGCTCAGCTTGCTGAAACAACATCTGATTTTGATAGAGAAAAATTACAGGAAAGACTTGCTAAGATGGCAGGTGGAGTTGCAGTTATCAGAGTTGGTGCTGCTACAGAACCTGAAATGCAGGAAAAGAAACTTCGTATGGAAGATGCTTTAAATGCTACAAGAGCTGCTGTAGAAGAAGGAATTATTTCAGGTGGTGGTTCTGCATATATTCATGCATCAAAGAAAGTTGCTAAATTAGTTGATACATTAGAAGGCGATGAAAAGACAGGCGGACAGATTATTCTTAAAGCTCTTGAAGCACCATTATTTACAATTGCACAGAATGCCGGACTTGAAGGTTCAGTTATCGTAAATAAAGTACGCGAATCAGAACCTGGAAACGGATTTGATGCATATAATGAAAAATATGTACAGATGGTTGATGCCGGAATCCTTGACCCTGCAAAGGTTACAAGAAGTGCATTGCAGAATGCAACAAGTGTTGCTAGCACATTATTAACAACAGAATCGGTTGTTGCAAACATTAAGGAAGATGCGCCGGCTATGCCTGCAAATCCGGGAATGGGAATGATGTAATTAAATAAAAATTGTATATAAATATATTTTATATCTTAAGAAGTGCTGACTTACATATGAATGTTTTGTCAGCACTTCTTTTTTTGACCACAATATTAAAATATGCTATGATATTTGAATACTTAAAAATTTATGAAAAGGGTTTGGAAATAAAAACAATAAGAAATTATGGAGGAAAAACAAAATCATCTTCATATTTAAATAATGCAATCAGTGTTCCTGATAAGCCTGAAGTTTCAATTACTAATGCATGTTCAGTTGTGCTAAGTGGTAAGGGTGGAATTGATAATGTTGTAAATAATGCAGGTGCTTATGCTTTATTCTCAGGAGATATAAGCAGAGTTATGTCTTATTGCAATGGTAATGCAGTTGCTGAACCAAGATTACAGAAATTCATTACTATGACAACAGTAAACGGTGTGCCAAAAAAGAAAGTGTATACAGGTAAAAATATTACATTTAAAAATATTGAAATCACATATAGAGATGTAACTTTAAGAGAAGGCATTGATTATACAATAACATATAAAAATAACAAAAAAATCGGTAAAGCCACAGTTAAAATTAATGGAATAGGTATTTACAAGGGAACACAGAATGTTACATTTAATATTGTTCCTGCAAAAGCAAATATTAAGGCAAAAGGCTTGAAGAACAAAATTAATGTAAAATTATCGAAGATTAAAGGTACATCAGGTTTTGAAATAGTATATTCTTTAAAGAAAAATTTCAAGAAAAAACATATAGTAACATGTAAGAAAAATAAATATACAATCAAGAAACTTGCAGGCAAAAAGACATATTATGTAAAAGCCAGAGCTTTTAAGAAGAATAATAAAAAGAAAATTTATGGAAGCTTTAGCAAGACTATAAAGGTAAAAGTAAAAGCGTAGAAGTAAACAAAACTAGTACTTAGAATTTAATCATAATTAAATCTTAGGAAATTGAGTGACGGAATTTAAAAATCATTAGATATTCTATAATCAAATAGAATGTGTTTTAGAAAAGGAGCAGAAAATGTACAACATATTAGTATGTGATGATGACAAAGAAATCGTAGAAGCGATTGATATTTATTTATCAAAAGAAGGTTATAATGTAATTAAGGCTTACGATGGATTAGAAGCAATTGAAAAATTGAAGTCAAACGAGGTACAGCTTCTATTAATTGATGTAATGATGCCTAAGCTTGATGGATTAAGAGCTACTTTAAAAATCAGAGAAAACAGTAGTATACCTATTATTATTTTATCGGCTAAATCAGAAGATTCAGATAAAGTAGTAGGACTTGATGTGGGAGCGGATGATTATATTACAAAGCCGTTTAATCCGTTAGAGTTGGTTGCCAGAGTTAAATCACAGATACGAAGATATACACAGTTTGGAAATATAGCCGAAAAGAAAAGCAATACATATGTTGTTGGAGGCCTTGAGATTGACGACGACAGAAAAAAGGTTACGGTTGATGGTGAACCTGTAAAAGTAACACCATATGAATATAACATTTTGCTTCTGCTTATCAAGAATCCGGGAAGGGTTTATACAATTGAGCAGATATATGAAAGTGTTTGGAATGAACCTGCAATTTCTGCTGACAACACTGTAGCTGTTCACATAAGACACATTCGAGAAAAGATAGAGATTAATCCAAAAGAACCAAGATATTTAAAAGTAGTTTGGGGTTTAGGATATAAAATCGAAAAAATGTAGGAGTGTACCTTATGAAAAAATGGAAAACAATTTTTAATGTTTTAATTGCCATAGGAATTGTGGGAATATGTTATTCTTCTATGTACTTCGAGTTTAACGATAAAACTATAATGTCCAGAAATGAGGCAATGAGAAATTACAATAATATTGTTGAATCATCATTTTCAGCATTGTTATCAGATGTTGGAAATATTGCAACATATTATGATAAATATGGTAAAGATGAAAATGCGGTATTGCCTAACTCCAGTTATACTATAAAGCAATTGATTGAAATGTATGATAAACAGGATATTTCATCAGAGTATAATATGGGTGACTATTATGGAAATAGTGATTATTATGATAATGGCAGATATGAAGACGACAATAATGCATATAGTGATTATTTAGAGTATTCAAGTGATTATAATTTACAGGATTTTATGGATAGAAATCCTGAATATAGTTCAACTGAAAGTAAAGCAATTTTTAATTTCTTTTGTGATTATTCACTGTATAAATATTCGAGTAAGTATATGAATAATATAGATTCAAATGTATCGTACAAGATTTCGTATACCGATGTAGATGGGCAGCATATAGAATATAATACACAGGATGCCGAGAAGATTCTTACATCAAATGAATATAAAGAATATTTTTTGTATGACCAGTTGAACGATATAAAAATCTGTACTTTAGATAAACAGTTTTTTACAGCTGAAATATTTAACAGCAAGTGTAAAACATTTACAGATTACAATGATTTATATGTTTTAATGGCTGTTAATACAACATACCCATATGATACTAATTTAAGTTATTATGTAAAAGATGTAGTTACTTCAAAAAAGGAAATTTTAAAATACAACATAATGATTGTTATTCTTGGACTTAGTTGTGTGATTGCAGGTATAGCAGGTATTGGACTTGCTATTACAACAGGCAAGAATAAATGGAAGGAACCGGCATATTTATATACTATTGATTATTCATGGTGGGATTTAGTTGCAGTATCAGGTTTTGTTGTGGCCTTAATTATTAATGCAGCATCCAGAGGTTTTTATACTGATGAAATTGATAATGTAATTAATCAAAACATTCTTAAAATAGTTTTATCAGCAATAATTTTTGTATGCTCAGAAATTATCGTTCAATTTGTAATGAGTATTATACGTAGATTAAAAGCAAAATCCCTCATTAGAACAAGTCTGCTTTATATTGTATTTAAGAAAAGCGAAGCGTTGTGGACTAATTTAAAAACAACGGTTAAAGTTATTATTTTTATGATAGCGATTATTGCAGTCGCTTTAATAGACTGTGCAATTTATAGTATATTTTATTCATTTGGTTTATTAGTTTTAGCAATAGCAATAGAAACAATAACTTTAGCGGCTATATTGTGGAAGTTTTTGGTTGAATATGAATTTATAAATGAAGAAACAGATAAGATTGCAAGCGGAGATACAAAAAGAACGATAAACGAAAAGCTTTTTTTTGGAATTAACCGTAGAATGGCACATAGTGTAAATAGTATTGGAATGGGAATTGATAAGGCAGTTGATCAGAATGTTAAGAATGAACGTATGAAAACAGACCTGATAACTAATGTATCACATGACATTAAAACACCTCTTACATCAATTATTAACTATGTTCATTTGTTAGATCAGGAAGAACTCGAAAATGAAAAGGCACAAGGATATGTAAAGATTTTGGAAGAAAAATCAAATCGTTTGAAGATACTTGTAGATGATTTAGTTGAAGCATCTAAGTTAATCTCCGGAACAATTAAATTGACAAAAACAAAGATTAATCTTACAGAACTTATCAGACAAAGTTTAGGTGAATATGAAGAAAAATTTGAAGATAAGAAACTAAATATTGTTACAAATTTTCCTGAAGATGAAGTTTATATTTTTGCTGATGGAAGAAAAATGTGGAGATTATTAGAAAATCTTTATGGAAATATTTACAAATATGCTTTGGCTAATACAAGAGTATATATTGATGCGAATATTGTTGGCTCAAAAGTAAGAGTTGAAGTTAAAAATATTTCTGAGAGTCAGTTGAACTTTAACAGTGATCAGTTAACGGAAAGATTTATTAGAGGTGATGTTTCAAGAAGTACTGAAGGTAGTGGATTAGGATTATCTATAGCACAAAGTATAGTTGAAAATCACGGTGGAACATTTGATATTATTTTGGATGGAGATTTATTTAAAGTAATATTTGTAATGGATTTAATTAAATAAAAAGTTTTTTCCTAATAAGAAATGTGATAAAATAAGTTTATATGTTATCATAGATATAGTTATGATAAGAAATGATTTAACAAAGCAGATTTGGAGCAATCATATGAATATAAATGAATTGAAGGGCATTGGAGAAAAAACAGAAAAAGTATTTAATAAAGCAGGCATTCATACAACGGATGACCTGCTTAAATACTATCCAAGGAATTATGATATATATGAAATGCCGTTGTGGATACGTGATTTTAAATGTAATCAAATATGTGCGGTTAAAGCAATAGTTTATAAGCAGATTGAAATCAGACGTGTTCGTAATTTACAAATTGTAACAGCATATTTACAGGATGATACTAAAAATGTTATTCGGGCAACGTGGTTTAATGCAGCATATCTAAAGAACACATTAAAACCAGGATCAAGTTTTGTATTTAGAGGTATGGTTAAGGAGAATAGAGGAGCGTTTGTTTTAGAACAGCCAAAAATTTATAAGATAAATGAATATAAAGAATTGTTAGATAAAATGCAACCTATTTATCCTCTAGTTTCGGGTTTAACTGAAAAAATGGTTACAAAAGCGGTTGTGCAGGCTATTAAAGTTGAATTGCCGGTTAAAGAATATATGCCAGGTGCGGTACTTAAAGAGAGAGGTCTGATTGATATAAATAAAGCATATATGCAGATTCATTTTCCTAAAAATAAAATGGAGTTAAAGCAGGCGAAGGACAGAATAATTTTTAATGAATTTTTTGATTTTACATATTCACTTAGAAAATTTAAAGATAGTGATAAAGATAATGAAAATAGGTTTGTTATAAATAATTCAGAAGTAATTTCAACGATAATAAATGATTTGCCATATAAACTGACAAATGCACAGCTTAGAACATGGAATGAAATTGAAAAAGATATGTCCGGTTCTAAAGTAATGAATAGACTGATACAAGGAGATGTAGGTTCGGGAAAAACGATAGTTGCAACATTGGCTCTTATAAGTGCAGCATTAAGTGGATATCAGGGAGCAATAATGGTACCGACTGAAGTTCTTGCAAGACAACATTTGGAAAGCGTTAATGAATTAATTGCAGAAAATGAACTAAATATAAATACTGTTTTACTTACAGGTTCAATGAAGGCAAAAGAAAAAAGAGAAGCATGTGCAAAGATAGAAAGTGGAGAAGTGTCAATTATTATTGGAACACATGCATTGATTCAGGATTCAGTAAATTATAAAAATTTAGCATTAGTAATAACTGATGAACAGCATAGATTTGGAGTAAGACAGAGAGAATCTATTGCAAATAAAGGTTCAATGCCACACATAATTGTAATGAGTGCAACTCCGATTCCAAGAACTCTTGCAATTATTATGTATGGAGATTTGGATATATCAATAATTGATGAATTACCGGCGAACAGATTACCAATCAAAAACTGCGTTGTTGGTACAAATTACAGACCGAATGCTTATAAGTTTATAGAACAACAGGTAGTACAAGGCAGACAGGCATATATAATTTGCCCGACTGTTGAATTTAGCGAAGCTATTGAAGGTGAAAATGTAATTGACTATTGCAATACATTAAAAAACATATTTCCACCATATATAAACATAGAATATTTACATGGAAAAATGAAGCCTGCAATGAAGAATGAGATAATGGATAGATTTGCTAAAAATGAAATACAGATATTAGTATCAACTACGGTGGTTGAAGTTGGAGTAAATGTCCCTAATGCTACAGTTATGATGATTGAAAATGCAGAAAGATTTGGACTTGCAGGGCTGCACCAACTTAGAGGACGAGTAGGAAGAGGAAAATATCAGTCGTATTGCATTTTTATTAATGCCTCAGAAACAAAGAAAGCTTCTGAGAGACTTGAAATACTTAATCATTCAAATAATGGATTTGAAATAGCCAACGAAGACCTTAAATTACGAGGCCCGGGAGATTTCTTCGGTGTAAGACAAAGTGGTGATATGGAGTTTAAACTAGGTGATATTTACAGTGATGCAAGCATTTTAAAAACTGCAGCTGATATGGTAAATAGAATTGAAGATGGCGAAATTGAAGTGTCAGATGTAGAAAAACAAAGGCTTGATGAATATATAGACAAATATATATATTCAAGTGGCTTGAATATTTAAATTACTATGGTATAGTTAAATGTTGAATGGCATTTAAGTAATTATGTATTATGCTATTTATTAAAATAAAGGAAAATATCGGCAGTAATTTGTGCATATAAATAAATTGGAGGTAACACAATGAATATTGTAGTTTTATGCGGTGGAACAAGTACAGAAAGAGAAGTATCATTGAATTCAGGTTCAATGGTGTGTGATGCTTTAAGAAGTATTGGACATAATGCTGTGCTTTTAGATGTATTTTTTGGAAATGAAAATAAAAATCTTTTAGATGTAAGTGATTTTGATGTACAGGCTGAAAAGGAAAAATTACAGAAATTATCAAAAGATGTTGATAAAGTAAAGAAAGAAAGAAAAGGCTTCTTTGGTGAAAATGTATTTGAAATATGCCAGCAGGCAGATATTGTATTTATGGCTCTTCATGGTGCAAATGGAGAAGATGGAAAATGTCAGGCTGCATTTGATCTGCAGGGAATAAAGTATACAGGAGATGGAAGTGTTGCAAGTGCATTAGCTATGGATAAAAGTATTACAAAGCAGATATTTATGGCTCAGAATGTATCTACTCCAAAAGGAATATGGATAAAAAAAGGTGAAAGTACAAATTTAAGTGATTATGGAATGAAGATTCCGGTTGTAGTTAAAGCAAGCAATGGCGGCTCTAGTGTAGGAGTAGTTATTGTAAAAGATGAAAAAGATTACGATGCAGCTTTAAAAGAGTGTTTTGCATTAGAAGATACAATTGTAATTGAAGAATTTGTTGAAGGAAGAGAATTTTCTGTAGGTGTTGTTGATGGAAAGGCTTTACCGATAGTTGAAATTATTCCAAAAACAGGATGGTATGATTACAAGAATAAATATCTTCCGGGTGCAACAGAAGATGTATGTCCGGCACAAATTAATGAAGAACTTACAAAGAAAATGCAGAAATTGGCAGAGGAAGCATGTAAAGCACTTGGAATAGTAACTTATTCGAGAGCAGATGTTTTGATGAAAAAAGATGGCTCAATGTATTGTATAGAAGTAAATACTTTACCAGGAATGACAGTTACAAGTCTTGTGCCACAGGAAGCAAGAGCAATGGGAATGGAATTTCCACAGCTTTGTGAACATTTGATTAATGTTTCAATGAAAAAATATAAGTAAAAATTAAGGAGAAAGTTGAGTTAATATTGCTATTTGAAATAAATTCAATAAATAATACAGTATAATAAACGTATATATTTAATATTAAATCAACAGGAAATATTGATGAAAAATATGACAATTGAAAACATTACAAAGGCATGTAATGGTAAGTTTTATGGAGATAAATCATTATTAGACAAAGAAATAACAGGTGTTGAAAAAGATAGCAGACTAATAGAAGAAGGATATTTATATATACCTTTTGTTGGTAATGTTGTGGACGGACATAAATTTATTCCACAGGTTTTTGAAAAAGGTGCGCTTGTAACATTGTCAGAAAAGATTCTGGAAACAGAAGAATATCCTTATATTAAGGTAGAGTCTACAGCGTTAGCATTAAAAGAAATTGCGACATTTTACAGAGAACAACTTGACTGTAAAATAATTGGAATAACAGGAAGTGTTGGAAAGACAAGCACAAAGGAAATAATAGCGTCTGTTTTAGAACAGAAATTTGATGTTTTAAAAACACAAGGTAATTACAACAATGAAATCGGAATGCCTTTAACAATACTTAAAATAAGAGAAAATCATGATATCGCTGTTATTGAAATGGGAATTAGTGATTTTGAGGAAATGCACAGATTGTCTGCAATTTCAAAACCGGATGCGTGTGTTATAACAAATATTGGTACATGTCATTTGGAAAATTTAGGTGATAGAGATGGTGTATTTAAGGCAAAAACAGAAATTTTTGATAACCTTAAGGAAAATGCATATGTAGTTTTAAATGGTGATGATGACAAATTATCACAGATAAAAGATGTAAGAGGAGTTAAGCCTGTTTTCTTTGGAATAGAAACAGATAGAGATGTTTGTGCAGTTAAATACCAGTCTTTAGGAATTGAAGGAACAAAAGTTACAATAAGATATTTTGACGAAGAGTTTGAAACAATAATACCAATTCCTGGTCATCATATGATTTACAATGCGATGGCTGCTTCATGTTTTGGAAAACATTTTGGAATGACAACAGAAGAAATAGATAAGGGTATTAGAAGTCTTAAGGCTATAAGTGGAAGAAATAATATTTTCCACACAGATAAATATGTTGTTATTGATGATTGTTATAATGCTAATCCTATGTCCATGAAAGCTTCTTTAAGCGTATTGAATGAAGCAAATACTAGAAAAGTAGCAATTCTTGGAAATATGTATGAATTAGGAGAAAATGAAAAACAACTCCATAGAGAAGTTGGAATACATGCTGCAAATCTTAGCATTGATGTTGTTATATGCATAGGTGAATTAGCAAAAAATATTGCAGATGCTGCAAAGGAAAATAATAAAAATATTAAAGTGTTTTATTTTGAAGCAAAGGAAGAATTTGAAAACAAAATGGATGACATATTAAAAGAAAATGACTCTATTTTAGTAAAAGCTTCAAACAGCATGAAATTTAAAACAATAGTTGAAAAATTGTCATAACAGTTTATCTTTAGCAGATTGACGGATTTAGAAAATATGTATTATCGGAATTTTACATAAAATAATTTATAATTGAAAGGTAAAAAAACATATGGAAAAAATTGTTTTAGAAAATGAAGAATTGTACGTGGAAATTAATTCTGTTGGTGCTGAATTATCAAGAATTAAAAACAAGAAAAATGACAAAGAATATTTATGGAATGCAGATGAAAAATATTGGAAAAGACATTCACCTGTTTTATTTCCTTTTGTTGGAAGCTTAAAAGACAAGAAATATAAGTATGATGGAAAAGAATATTCTATGGGACAGCATGGGTTCGCAAGAGATATGGAATTCCAACTTCTAACTAGTAAGTCAGATGAAATATGGTTTGTCTTAAATGCATCTGATGAAACAATTACAAAATACCCTTTTATTTTTTCTTTAGAAATTGGGTATAAATTAGAGAAAAATAATATTAAGGTAATGTGGAAAGTTAAAAACAATGATACAAAGGAAATGTACTTTTCAATTGGAGCACATCCGGCTTTTTATTGTCCTATTAATGATGGTGAAGAACAAAGTCAGTGTTATATTAAAACGGATTGCAAAAATGAATTTACATATTTCAAAATTGCCGAAGGTGGTGTAAAGGATACAAGTGCAACATATAAAATAACTGTTGATAATAAAGGAATATTTAATATAACAAAAAATATGTTTGACGATGACGCTTTAATTGTAGAGGATAATCAGATTCATAGTCTTTCATTATTAGATTCAAATAGAAATGAATATGTAAAAGTTGAATTTGATATGCCACTTTGTGGTATTTGGTCTCCTGCAAAGAAAAATGCTCCATTTATCTGTTTAGAACCATGGTGCGGTAGATGTGACTCTAAGGATTTTGATGGAGAATTACAGGATAGAGAATACGGAAACAAATTAAAACCATCAGAAGAATTTGAAAATGGATATTCAATAACAATTTATTAAATTATTTTGCAAAAAAGTTCCATAATAATATTGTAAAGTTATCATTTTGATGCATATTATATTAAAAAAAGAGCTGCCTTTCGGCAGCTCTCGTTTTTCATACTCTAGAGTGAAATGTCTTATTTACCTGACATCTGTTTTTCCTGAGCTTCGATCATTTTCTTAACCATCTGACCACCAACACTTCCGGCCTGAGCTGAAGTTAAGTTTCCGTTGTAACCATCTGATAAAGTTACTCCTACTTCGTTTGCACATTCCATTTTAAATCTGTTCATAGCAGCCTTTGCTTCAGGAACGTTAACATTGTTTGTGTTACTCATAATTTCATACCTCCGAATTTAACATTACTTCCGGTTTTATAAACCTTCAGTATATTTTGTAACTTAAACCATCAACTGAAGGTTTATGTTACAATACTATTATGTGGAGATAGGTAAATAATAAACTGGTAAGTTGAACCTAAATTTACAAATTTTTCTTAATATTAAAATAGCTAAATATTATTGTGTTAAATGATTAAAAACAGTTTAAGGCTCTTAATACAAATAATCCAGTATGCATTTGACATATTTTAATACACAATCTTCATCTTTTATGCTCTCTAATTGAATAAAACCATTCTTTTCGCCGTAGTTTTCAATGAAGATCTGGTTAAAATCTGGGCTTTTGACTGAAAATATCGGTAAAAAGTTATCAGTTACTTTTGTAAAGCAGTTAGAGGCGGTTGCCTGAATTCGGTGATTTTTATCAACATATGTTGCCACATCTTTATGTATTGTGATATCTTCTTCAGGAAGATAATAATAGTCTTTATAATTCTTAAAAAAGTATTTAAGTAAAAGATGTGGACTAATAATGGTAATCTGTGCATTATTTCCATTTAGCTTAAAATAAATGTAGTCTGTTTTTTTAGTAACCGTAAATGGAGCATATACATCTAAGTCTAAATTTATATATAATTCTTTACCGATGATTCCATCTATTGATTTATAATCACGTATTTCATAACTGTTTAGTGTGTAATTTCCTTCAAAAAAATCATTTAATGAAAGAAGAGAAGTGAGTGTGCCCATGTACCATACATCTTCTTTATTGTGTAATAATAGTGGAAACACTAACATTTCATCATGTGTACGCATAAATTCTTTATAGACTTCAATTAAATCACCGCCTGAAAAAGGATCATTACGTTTTATTCCAAGAAAATCTTCGTATGTTTTTTGCTTGTTGTTTTCTAATTTAAGTAAATCAGAATATTTTTTTACTGTTTTATAAATGTCGATGCTTTCAAATGAATTAAAATCAAAATTTATATTATATTTTTCGCCACGCTCCTTTAAAAATGGCATATCAAAAGTATTTCCATTAAAATGGATTATTATTTTATAATTTTGAATAAATTTATGAAAAGCCATCAAAACATTTGCTTCGTCATTTGCATTTTCAGCAACCCATTGTGTATAAATTGGTTCACCGTTAACAAAATACATACATCCTATCATATAAACCATACAATATTTTCGGGAAAAACCTGTTGTTTCAATGTCAAAATAAATCATATGGTCAACATTTCCTAATCTTTCTAATGGGTATTCAATTTTATTTTCAACTTTATCTTTTATAACAATCATAAACGTATGATAACATATAAAAACATAAGGGTCAAAAGTCTAAAAATTGAAGAATACTTCGTTGTAAAAAAGCATAAAAAGTATTATTATAAAGAGTGGCAAGTTAGTTGTACAAAAATGAAAGAGAGGAAGTTAGATGTCTATTTTAACATTTAAGGGTGGAGTTCATCCATATGATGGAAAAGAACTATCGAAAGATATTCCGACCAGACAAATTTACCCTGATGGTGAAGTAGTGATACCTGTAGCTCAGCATATTGGTGCACCTGCTAAACCAATTGTAAATGTAGGAGACAGAGTCCTTGTTGGTCAAAAGATTGCTGAAGCTAATGGATTTGTTTCAGCTAATATTCATTCATCGGTATCGGGAACAGTAAAAAAGATTGAACAAAGATTAGTTCCTAATGGAAGTAAAGTTTTATCTGTTGTTATTGAAAATGATGAACAGTATGAGAAGTTTGAATACGAAAAACCAGATGATAATTTATCCAGAGAAGAGAAAATTGAATTAATAAAAGATTGTGGCGTTGTAGGTCTAGGCGGCGCATGTTTTCCAACTCATGTAAAATTATCACCAAAAGAAATTGATAAAATTGATTATGTAATAGTAAATGCGGCAGAATGTGAGCCATACATTACAGCTGATTACAGAAGGTTAAAAGAACAGCCTAAAGAGGTAATAGAAGGTCTTAAAATTGTATTATCACTATTTGAAAATGCACAAGGTGTTATTGCTGTTGAAAATAACAAAAAAGATGTAATTGAAGAGTTGAGTAAACTTACGGAAAATGAACCAAAAATCTCAGTGGCTGAATTAAAAACAAAATATCCACAGGGTTCAGAAAGACATATTATTTATGCTGTAACTAAAAGAAAGATTAATTCAAAAATGCTTCCTGCTGATGCCGGATGTATAGTTGATAATGTAGATACTATTTATAATATTTATAATGCAGTTAAATTTCATAAACCATTAACTGAAAGAATAGTTACTGTATCAGGAGATGGTATTAATACACCATCTAACTTTGTAGTTCCAATTGGAACAAGTCATGCAAAATTAGTAAAAGAAGCTGGCGAGTTAAAAGATGGAGTTGTAAAACTTATTTCAGGTGGACCTATGATGGGGCAGGCAATGTTTAGTTTAGATGTACCTGTAATAAAAGGTTCTTCAGCACTTTTAGCATTTCTTCATGATGATGTTGCTGATGCAACAATGACAAATTGTCTTAACTGTGGGAAATGTGCAAGTGTCTGTCCTGAAAATCTTATATGTGCTAAATTGGCACAGGCTGCAGCGGCAGATGACATGGATACATTTTTAAAATATCATGGAATGGAATGTATAGAATGTGGAACATGTAATTATATTTGTCCTGCAAACAGAAATATTACACAGTCTGTAAGAACTATGAAGAGAAAAGTTATTGCAGCAAGAAAGAAAGGGTAAGAGTGAACTAAAAATGTATCATGTATCATCAAGCCCTCATGTTAAGTCAAAACTTACAACAAAATCTATAATGGGCGATGTAATTATTGCATTATTACCACCATCTATTTTTGGTATTATTAATTATCAAAATTTATTTGGAATGGAATATGGAATCCGTTCAGCATTGCTGATTTTATTAACAGTAGCTGCTTGTGTGATTTCGGAATATATATTTGATTTAATAACTAAAAGACCATCAACTATAGGCGATTTAAGTGCTGTAGTAACAGGAATGATTCTTGCACTTAACCTTCCATGTACATTTCCTTATTGGAAAGCAATGCTTGGAGGTGCATTTGCAATAATAATAGTTAAACAGTTGTTTGGTGGACTTGGACAGAACTTCATGAACCCTGCATTAGGTGCAAGATGTTTTCTTGTATTATCATTTGCAGGAAATATGACAGCGTTTTATCCTGAAATGTACAGAGTCGTAGATGGAGTATCTCAGGCAACACCGCTTACAGCATTAAAAGCCGGAGAAAATGTTGATTTGTTATCAATGTTTATTGGTACACATGCAGGAACAATAGGTGAAACAAGTATTATCGCACTTTTACTTGGAGCTTTATACCTTGTAATTAATAAGATAATTGATTTAAGAATACCAATTACTTACATAGTTGTATTTTCAATCTGCATTATGTTATTTAACGGACAGACAGATATTACATTCTTACTTAAACATCTTTGTGGTGGTGGATTAATTTTTGGTGCTTTCTTTATGGCAACTGATTATTCTACATCTCCGATGACAAAGAATGGAAGAATTTTATTTGGAATATGTTTAGGTGTACTTACTGCAATTTTCAGAACATTTGGAAATACAGCTGAAGGTGTATCGTTTGCAATTATATTCTGTAACTTATTAGTACCTTTAATTGAAAAAATAACAATTCCTAAAGCATTTGGAATGGTTAAGGAAAAGAAGGAGGGCAAGTAATATGAATAAAATGATAAAAGATGCGTTAATATTATTTGCTATTACTTTAGTTTCGGGTTTAGGACTTGGAGCTGTGTATAATATTACATCACAGGCCAGAGCGCAACAGGAGCAAAAAACAAAAAATGCAGCTTATCAGGCAGTATTTGACGGCGCAGATCATTTTGATGAATACAAAATAAATGACAGTGACCAGAAAAAGATAGCGGACTACATTAAGAAAATGGATACTGATGAAGTTAAAGCTAATGGTGCATCAGATATTAATGCAGACATCAATGAAATAATGGAAGCAAAAGATAAAGATAACAACGTACTTGGATATGTAATAACTGTTACAGATAATGAAGCTTACGATGGCAAGATTCAGTTTTCAGTTGGAATTAAGGAAGATGGAACTGTTAATGGCATTTCCTTCTTATCTATAAGCGAAACACCAGGACTTGGAATGAGAGCAAAAGAAGACAGTTATAAAAATCAGTTTAATGATAAGAAAGTTGACTACTTTAAATATTCAAAAACAGGAGCATCAGAAGATAATGAAATTGACGCAATGAGTGGAGCAACAATAACAACAAATGCAACAACTAATGGCGTTAATGCAGCAATTTTCTGTTTTAAATATATTACAGGAGGTGCTGAATAATGGGTAAATGTTTAGAAAGATTATATAACGGAATTATAAAAGAAAATCCAACATTTGTTTTAATATTAGGTATGTGCCCGACACTTGCAGTTACATCTTCATTGATTAATGGTGCCGGAATGGGACTTAGTACAATGGTGGTACTTGTTTTGTCAAACTGTTTTATTTCATTACTTAGAAATATAATACCAAATGGGGTACGTGTGCCTGCATTTATAGTTATTGTTGCAAGTTTTGTTACTATTTTACAGTTTATGCTTGAAGCATATTTGCCATCACTTAATGCAGCGCTTGGAATTTATATTCCATTAATAGTTGTTAACTGTATTATTTTAGGTAGAGCAGAAAGTTATGCATCAAAAAATCCTGTTTTACCATCTATTTTCGATGGACTTGGAATGGGACTTGGATTTACAATAGCCCTTTCTATATTGGGCGGATTTAGAGAAATAATCGGTGCGGGAACAATTCTTGGAATTAACATTCCACATTGGGATGGAATCGGAATTTTTGTAATGGCACCGGGAGCGTTCTTTGTTCTTGCAGCTTTAATAGCTACACAGAACTATATTAAAATGAAACATGGTCAAAAGCCAAAAGATAAAATATGCGATGGTAATTGTCAGGGTTGTGCAATGGCAACAGAACATTGTAAAGAAGATACAAAGGAGGAAGCGTAAATGGTTCAATGTATGTTAATAGCAGTTGCAGCTGCTTTAGTTAATAATGTAGTTTTAAGCCAGTTCCTTGGTTTGTGTCCTTTCCTTGGAGTTTCAAAAAAGACAGATACTGCAGCCGGAATGGGAGCAGCGGTTATTTTTGTTATTTTGATTGCTTCAAGCGTAACATATGGAATTTATTATGGAATTTTAAAACCTTTTAATCTTGAATATTTACAGACTATTGTCTTTATTCTTGTAATTGCTGCGTTAGTTCAGTTGGTTGAAATGATATTAAAGAAATATGTAAAACCTTTATATCAGGCATTAGGTGTTTATCTTCCTTTAATTACAACAAACTGTGCAGTTTTAGGTGTAGCAATTTCGAATATTGATGACGGATATACTTTTGGACAGAGCCTTGCTAATTCACTTGGAACATCTGTAGGATTTTTGATTGCAATTGTTATTTTAGCAGGTATCAGAGAAAAGAGTGAAAACAATAATATTCCAAAACCTTTCCAGGGAACTCCGATGGTTTTAATTGCCTCAGGGTTAATGGCAATTGCATTTACCGGATTTACAGGAATAATATAGGAGGTGCTTGAATATGAGTGGAATTTTAGGAGCAGTTATTGTTGTAGGCGGTGTTGGTATAATTATTGCAGTTATCCTTGTAGTTGCCGGAAAGTTTTTTGCAGTTGAAGTTAATGAAAAAGAAGCAGCGATTAGAGAAGTGCTTCCGGGAAATAACTGTGGTGGATGCGGTTATCCGGGATGTGATGGTTTAGCGGCTGCAATTGCAAATGGAGAATGTGATCCGGGAGCATGCCCTGTTGGAGGAGCACCTGTTGCGAAGATTATAAGTGAAATTGTAGGTGTTGAAGCAGACGTTGTTAAGAAATATGCGTATGTTAAATGCTCAGGTGATTGTGATAAATCAAAAGATAAGTACGAATATTATGGAAATATGTCATGTCAGGATGCTGCAAATATTCCCGGTGGTGGTGCAAAAGCCTGCGCATATGGATGCCTTGGACTTGGTTCATGTGTTAAAGCATGTGAATTTGGTGCAATATCAGTTGTTAATGGTAAGGCAGTAGTAGACAGAGATAAATGTGTCGCATGTGGTAAATGTGTAAAAGCGTGTCCAAAAAATCTTATTGAAATAATTACGGAAAATGCACAGTATATGGTTTCCTGTTCATCTAAGGATAAAGGAAGAGATGTTATGCAGGCATGTTCTGTTGGTTGTATAGGATGTGGAATGTGCGCTAAGAATTGCCCAAATGGTGCAATTGAATTTGAATATAATTTAGCTCATATTGATCAGAGTAAATGTAAAAACTGTGGAATATGTGCTGAAAAATGTCCGAAAAAAATTATTACTAAATTGCATTAATTGTTTTATTGCATTATGAAAATGCCGGAATTAACATATAATGCGAATAAAATTAAGAAAATCTCACACTATATACTAGTGTGAGGTTTTTTTATGGAAAAATTTATTGACTCAAAAATTGAAATTACTGAGAAGAAAATAGATGAAATACTAGCTATTGGAACAAGCTATGATTTATTGAAAAGGAAAATTACTATTGGAGATAAAAATGCTGTTCTATATTTTATTAATGGATTTTGTGATGAAGATGTAATGGAAAAAGTTATTGAAGCTTTAACATCAGTTAAATCAGAAGATATTCCGAATGATAAAGAAAATTTTATTGCAAACATCATTCCTTATATTGAAACTTCAGATGAAAGTAACGAATATAATATTATTACTGCGATTTTATCCGGGATTGTTTGCTTGATTGTAGATGGATATGAAAGTGCTTTTTTAATTGATGCAAGAGAATATCCGGCAAGAGGAGTTGAAGAGCCTGAAAAATATAAGGTATTAAGAGGTTCAAGAGATGGTTTTGTTGAAACTTTAGTATATAATACTGCATTAATCAGAAGAAGAATACGAAGTCCTGAGTATAGATGTGAAATAACACAAATAGGAGAATGTTCAAGAACTGACGTGGCAATATGTTATATTGAAGGAAGAGTCGATAAAGAGGCACTTAATTTGATTAAAGATAAACTGGCAAATGCAAAAATAGATGCGTTAGCAATGAATCAGGAAAGTCTTGCTGAATGTATTTATAAAGGAAGCTGGATTAATCCTTTCCCAAAGTTTAGATACACAGAACGACCTGATACTGTTGCTGCATCAGTAATTAATGGACAGATTGCAGTACTGGTAGATAATTCGCCGGCGGCTATGCTTTTACCAACTACAGTATTTGATGCTATAGAAGAAGCAGATGATTATTACTTTTCACCTCTTACCGGTACTTACCTTAGATTGGCAAGAGCCTTTATTACAATTATATCCATACTTCTGACTCCATTATATCTTTTATATGCAGTGCAGCCGGAATTGCTTCCAAATTGGTTAATATTTACAAAGGTATCTGATGAGTTAAATATCCCAATTATCTGGCAACTATTAATGCTTGAAATTGGTGTAGACGGTTTGAAATTGGCGGCAATTAATACTCCTAATATGCTAAACACACCGTTAAGTTTGATAGCAGCAATAATTATTGGGGAATTTACAATAACTACAGGGTGGTTTGTACCTCAAACTCTTTTATACATGGCTGTAGTAGCAATTGCAAATTTTACTCATGAAAATTATGAATTTGCATATGCGATAAAATTTTTAAGAATTATTTTACTAATTTTAACAGCGATATTTGGATTATATGGATTTATTGGAGGAGTTATATTTACAGCAGTTGTAATCGGAATGAATAAAACGATTACAAACACAAGTTATATATATCCTTTAATACCATTTGATTTAAAAAAATTTTGCAGACAGTTCTTTAGAACAAGTAAAAAATAATTATAAAACAGTTATAATTTGAAAAAAATGATAGTTTATAAAAAATGTATTTTACAGATATATATTTCTATCAGATTATAACTGTTTATTACATAAAAATGTCCTACAAATCGCAAGAGTAGTTAATACAAGACAATTCGTAAGACATTTTATTTTCTATATCAAAATATGAAATAATTTTAGTTTGTGTTTATTATTCAGCTTCATTTACTTCTTCTGTTAATGATTCTGGAGAAACAACTGAAATTGTAGGAACTCCATCTTCTCCTTCATCCAAGACAAGTCCGCTTGAAGTATGGATTGTGTAATCTTTATCAATAAATACTGCTTCGATTTCTGGTGTATTTTCTATTAAACGCATGCCTTTTTTTAACCCTAAAGCAAAACAAGTTGTACTTAATGCATCACCACTTAAGGAATCCTCGGAAATAATAGTTACAGATAAAAGTCTGTTATCAACAGGATAACCTGTTTTTGTGTCTAAAATATGATGATATATTTTTCCGTCCTGTTTGAAATATCGTTCATAAGAGCCTGAAGTTACAATTGATAAATTTGAACCTTTTACAATTGCTGAATATTCTTCGGATGAACCAAATGGTTTTTGAATTCCTATATTAAAATTGCCACCATTTTTTTTGCCACCAATTGTAACAATATTTCCACCAAGATTTATTATTGCTGAAGTAACACCTGTCTGAATCATATAGCTTTTTATTTTGTCTGCAACAAATCCTTTTGCAATTCCACCTAAATCTATTTTTGCTTCAGGGTCTGCTAGTGTAACTGTAGAATCGTTGACGGATATATTTTCGTAGTTTACATGTGACAATGCATTAGTAATATCATCTGATGACGGAACGGATGGATTATCACCTGTAATGTTCCAAAGTATACTCAATGGGGCAATAGTAATATCAAATGCACCATTAGATAATTCGCTATAATAAATACTATCTTCTATTAATTCAGCAACTACAGGTTTTACCTCTACAGGCTGCCCATTTGAATTGTTAATGGCTGAAACGTCACTTGAATCTTTGGTTCTGCTAAATAGTTTTTCGTAATTATAACAAAGACCAAAGCATTCATTTATTATATCATCAGCTGATTCATCACCACTACAACTGTTTATTGTAAGTGTAACAACAGTATTGAAACATTCGTGTGTTGCTGTTGCCGTAGTACTTGATGATGTGGAAACACATCCTGTAAGAGGCATAGCAAGAAGTGTGATGACTATTGTAAGAGATAACAGCTTTTTTAATAAAGTTTTTTTCATAATATTCTCCATATTCATATATCGTTTAGTATGATGTCGTGGTTAAAATTTTTTTGCCCAATTATAAGCAAACTTATGTGAACTTAGACCATTTTGCTTTGGCATCTTAATATATAACTATCGCTTATTATAACACATTTTATTTTATAAATTAGCAGAAAATACTGATTGTATAAAAAATATAATTATGTTATCATTCTATAGGTAAACGTTTGTTCTGATTTATATAAAAATATATAAATTAATGAAACTAATAAATGATGTCGGGGTCAAAAACTCTCAATTTTGGTGTGATAATGAAGTTAAAAAAATATGATATTATAGCTATTATTTGTGTTGCTGTAATTGTAATTATAAGTTATATTACGGTAAATTTGTTAAGAAACGATGAAGCGGATACAGTTGTTATATATGTAGATGGAAAGATAGAGAAAAAGCTTGATTTAAACAAAAATCAGGAATATAAAGTTAATGTTGATAACGGATATAATATTATTCGGATTAAAGATAAAAAAGCAAAGATAAAAGAGTCGGATTGTAGTAATCAGACATGTGTTAATATGGGAACTATCAGTAAAGATGGACAGACATTAATTTGTCTTCCACATAAGGTAGAAGTTACTATAGTTTCAGATGATAAATCAGAAGTAGATGTAATTGCCAGGTAGGAGAATGACATGAGTAAGAAAGTACCTTTGTTAGGAATGTTTGTTGCTTTTGCTGTTATTTTAAGTTATGTTGAGTCATGCATTCCTGTTTTAGGCATCCCGGGAATGAAAATAGGACTTGCTAATTTAGCTATTATAATAGTACTTTATTTGGAAGGAACAAAAGAAGCGACCGTATGTAATTTTGTCAGAATATTAATAGTAGGATTTATGTTTGGAAATTTGTTTAGCATTTTTTTCGCATTAGCAGGTGCAACTTTAAGCATGATAGTTATGGTGATAATGAAGAAAACTAATAAATTTTCAATTATGATAGTAAGTATGTTTGGCGGAATTTTTCATAACATAGGACAGATTGTTGTCGCATCATTTGTAGTTGATAATTATTATATTTTTGGATATTTACCTATTTTAATTTTAACTGGTGCTGTTACAGGTGCAATAATAGGTATAGTAAGCAGATTGGTCCTTGATAGAATAGATAAATTTTACAATAATAAAGGAGATATACAGTGATAGGATTTGTTGAAGGAATTATTGAATATATTGATGTAGATAAGATTGTTGTGAATAATAATGGTGTTGGGTATAACGTTTTTATGCCGGCATCTCAGATAGATACATTGAATGTGGATGAAACAGTAAGAGTGTTTACATATTTGAATGTAAGAGAAGATGCAATGCAATTGTTTGGTTTCCTTACAAGAGACGATTTAGAAGTATTTAAATTGCTTATTACCGTAAATGGAATAGGACCAAAAGGAGGACTTGCCGTCTTATCTACAATTACTACGGATGACTTGAGGGTTGCCGTTATTTCAGAAGATGCAAAAGCTATTTCAAAGGCTCCTGGAATTGGTGCAAAGACAGCACAAAAAGTTATTATTGAGCTAAAGGATAAATTAAATTTAGAAGATGTACTTGAGCCTAAATTAGATGCAAACTTTCAAGTTAATGATAATAATTCTATGTCAGAAGCAGTTATGGCACTTGTAGCACTTGGCTATTCACAGGCAGATGCTTATAGGGCAGTTAAGAGTATTGATAATATAGAAGAACTAGACGTAGAAAACGTAATTAAAATGGCATTAAAAAAGATTTACTAATCAATGTAGAATTATGTGAAAAAGGAGTAGAGTAATGTCCAGAAGAATAATTACTACTGAACCTGAATATGAAGATATTGCTATAGAAAAGACGCTAAGGCCTCAGGGATTAGATGAATATATAGGTCAGGAAAAAATTAAAACTAATTTAAAAGTTTATATAGAAGCTGCGAAAGCAAGAGGTGAATCTTTAGACCATATTTTGTTTTACGGACCACCCGGTTTAGGAAAGACAACATTGGCATCGATAATTGCTAACGAGATGGGAGTAAATCTTAAAGTTACATCTGGACCTGCCATTGAAAAGCCCGGCGAAATGGCAGCAATATTAAATAACTTAGGCGAAGGTGATGTGCTTTTTATAGATGAAATTCACAGATTGAATAGACAGGTAGAGGAAGTACTTTATCCTGCAATGGAAGACTTTGCAATAGACATAATGATAGGAAAAGGTACAACAGCACGTTCAATAAGACTTGATTTGCCTAGATTTACTTTAGTTGGTGCAACTACCAGAGCAGGTTTACTTACTGCACCACTTAGAGATAGATTTGGTGTAATTAACAGGCTTGAGTTTTATACAGTTGATGAATTAAAGACAATCATTACACGTTCAGCTAAAGTATTAAATGTGGAAATTGATGAGGATGGTGCAGTTGAAATGGCAAGACGTTCAAGAGGAACCCCTAGACTTGCTAACAGACTTTTAAAAAGAGTGAGAGATTTTGCACAAATTAAATATAACGGACATATTACAAAAGAGGTTGCAGATTATGCACTGAATCTTTTGGATGTAGATAAGATTGGATTAGATAAAGGGGATAGAACAATACTTGAAACAATTATTTATAAATTTGCAGGAGGACCTGTAGGACTTGATACTTTGGCGGCCTCAATTGGTGAGGATTCAGGAACTTTAGAGGATGTATATGAACCATATTTAATTCAGAATGGTCTTATACAACGTACTCCTAGAGGAAGAATTGCAACACCTATCGCTTATGAGCATTTAGGGATAAAACAATAAATGGTTGTATTTGTAAAAAATTGTGATAAAATTAACGTAGTTTATACTTGAATACAATGAGGAGAGTACATATGTCAGCGAAGAATGTAATTGACGTGATAATAGATGGAAAGATATATACTATAGGCGGATTTGAAAGCGAAGCTTATTTACAGAAACTTGCTACATATATTAGTAGTAAAATATTAGAATTTAAGCAGGATGATGCCTATCGTAGACAGAAAATTGATACACAGAAGACTTTATTAGAAATTAACATTGCAGATGACTATTTTAAGGCAAAGAAGCAGGCTGATTTTCTTCAGGTAGAGATAGAAGAAAAAGATAAAGAAAATTATGATTTAAAACATGATTTAATTACAGCAGATATGAAGATTGAATCGTTAGAGGCACAGCTTCAGGAAGCAAAAGATAAGAATATCGAACTTCAGAAAGAAATAGTAAAATTGCAGACAGAATTAAAAAATAAGAAATAACAAAAGCACATATAATATAAGCTTAATAAGTTATTGTGACTGGGAAACAATAAAAAAGACCTGTAGCCGGTCTTTTTTAAGTTTAAAGCAGTTAACGACCGGAGGAATAATGAAAGTAGAACTTTTAGCACCAGGTGGTTCATATGAAACTGTTATTGCGGCACTTAATGCAGGGGCAGATGCAGTTTATACCGGTGGTGAAAAATTTGGAGCAAGGGCAAATGCGGACAATCTAACTATTGAACAATTAAAGTCCGTAATCGATTACGCTCATTTGCATGGCAGAAAGATATATTTGACAATAAATACACTGCTTAAGGAGAATGAAATAAAAAAGGAACTTTATGATTATCTTGAACCATTATATGTTCATGGCTTAGATGCAGTTATAGTTCAGGATTATGGAGTTTTGGAATTTGTAAGAAAATATTTCCCGCAGTTACATGTTCATGCCAGTACACAGATGACAATATTAGGTGAACTCACTGTAAAAGAGTTGAAAAATAAAGGGGTAACAAGAATTGTTACTCCAAGAGAACTATCAATTCCGGAAATTAAAAAAATTATAGAAAATTGTGATATAGAAATCGAAAGTTTTGTACATGGTGCTTTATGTTATTGTTATTCAGGCCAGTGCCTTTTAAGTAGTTACATTGGCGGTAGAAGTGGAAACAGGGGGAGATGTGCCCAGCCATGTAGAATGGAATATGATGTTGTAAAGAATGGTAAAGTGCTTAATCCGGGAGATTCAAAGTATGTATTAAGTCCTAAGGATATTTGCACATTGAAAATATTGCCGGATATTATTGAATCAGGTGTTTATTCTCTTAAAATCGAAGGAAGAATGAAGAAACCTGAATACACGGCAGGAGTTGTAAGTATTTATAGAAAGTATATTGACTTATATTTACAGTTTGGTCGAAAAAAATATAAAGTAGATAATAATGATATAAAGAAATTGAATGACCTTTTTAATAGAAAAGGATTTAGTGAGAGTTATTATAAAACATATAACGGTAAAGAAATGATTACATTTTCTAAACCTGATTTTAGAGCAGCTAATGAAGGTTTAATAAAGGAAATTCAGAACAAATATATTAATACTAACTTAAGAAAAAATATAGATATATTTGTTACAATAAAAAAAGATTCTCCAATGGAAGCTGTTGGAATATGTGGTGAAAATGTTGTTACCGTATATGAAGATTTGCCTGATGAAGCAAAAAAACTACCTACAACTTCTGATATGGTAAATGAAAAAATGGCAAAGCTTGGAAATACACCATTTAAAGTTGAAAAAATAGAAACTTATATCGATGACAATTTATTTGTAACCATTGGTAAAATAAATCAATTAAAGAGAAAACTGATTGATGAAATGACAAAAAGCATTATTGACAGATATAAAAGAAATAATGCTTTACCATATGAAAATGTAGAGAAAAATACAATAATATGTAATGATAAAAAACTAGAGACAGCGTTGGTTTCTAATTTTGAACAGTATAAAACTATTGAAAAATGGAATAGAATATCAAGAATATATATAGAAGCATCAGAATTTACAAGACAGGAAATTGAAGAAGTAGTAAACAACAAAACTAAACAGATATATATAGCAATGCCATATATATTCAGGGAAAAAGACAAGGCTTATTTTTCAAAAGAATATATAGGAATGTTAAATAAATTTGATGGTGCATTAATTAGAAATATGGAGGAATATTTCTGGCTTAAAAATATAGATATGGTAAAAAATTATATTTTTGATTATAATGTATACGTTATGAATAGTTTTTCACAACAATTTATCTGTAAAACAGATGATATAACATATACTGTTCCTGTAGAATTGAATTATAAAGAAATGTTTGATATGGGATGTATCGGTCAGGAAATGATTATATATGGTTATATGCCTGTAATGACAACTGTAAATTGCATTGCTAAAAGTTGTGATATGTGTCAAAAGTCAAAAGAGATTTACAGTTTAAAAGATAGAAAGAGTGAATATTTTAAGGTGAAATGCGTTTGCGATTATTGCTATAATCTTATATATAATTGTAAGCCGCTTTCATTGATTGATTATAATAATAAAATTGATAAACTAAAGTTAAACAGTATAAGATATTCTTTTACATTCGAATCAAAAAAACAAATTAAAAATATGATTGAACATATAGATAATAAAGAATATGATTTGTTATTTGAAAATAATAGTGAAATAACAAGAGGACATTTTAACAGAGGAGTGTTATAACCGGAGATAAGATATGGAAACTTTGTACGTTACTGCAGCTAAATATATTTTTGTGTTACTAATGGCGGTATATACATGGGAATGTTTTAGTGCATTAAAAACAAGAAAAGAAAGAAAGACAGCAAGAATATTTCACAGACAGAATGCAATAATATTTATTGTTTATGTTTTGGGAATATCCGTTGTATATTTGAAAAATCCCTCTAATTTTACAGTTATATTAGCGGGAGCACAGTTATGCTATTTAGTAATAGTATTAGGTATTTTTCCAATAATTTATTCTAATATAAGCAGAGCGGTATTAAGCAATATGTGTATGCTTTTATCTATTGGATTTATCATGCTTGCACGACTTAATTTTGAAACAAGTGTCAGACAGTTCATTATTGTTGCCGTTGTGACAATGGCATCTCTTATTGTTCCATTTTTGATGAGTAAATTCCAATTATGGAAATATCTGACATGGGTATATTGTTTCGTTGGAATAGCAGCTCTTATAGCAGTTTTGTTCCTTGGAGATGAAGATTATGGAGCGAAACTTGCAATTGAAATTGGAAATTTTAAATTCCAACCATCAGAATTTGTTAAAATTATCTTTGTATTTTTTCTTGCAGGTTATTTGGCTGAACATAATAAATTTAAAGACGTGTGTATTTCTGCAGTTTTAGCAGCTATATATGTTTTGATTTTAGTAGCTTCAACAGATTTAGGAAGTGCTTTAATCTTTTTTATGATTTATTTATTTATGCTATTTGTTTCAACAAGAAATATTATATATTTGTTTTTAGGAGCCGGAGGGCTATCAGGTGCTTCGGTAATAGCGTATCATCTTTTTTCACATGTGCAGGAGAGATTTATTGCATGGAGAGATCCATGGTCAGTTATAGATAATGCAGGCTATCAGGTTGCACAGTCATTATTTGCTATTGGAAGTGGTGGATTTATGGGAACTGGATTGTATGAGGGCTCGCCTAAATATATTCCTGTAGTTACTGAGGACTTCATCTTTTCTGCTATAGCAGAAGAATTTGGCGGTCTATTTGCAATGCTTTTAATTTTAGTTTGTTTTAGTTGTTTTATTGCATTTTTGAAAATTGCGATGGAACAGGCAAATATGTTTAATAAACTTGTGTGTGTAGGTCTTGGTGTAGGCTATGCAGTACAGGTATTTCTTACAATAGGTGGTGCACTTAAAATGATTCCATCAACAGGTGTAACTTTACCTTTAGTAAGTAGTGGTGGTAGTTCAATACTAAGTACATTATTTGTGTTTGCAATTATGCAAGGTTTAGCAATTGTGGGAACTAAAGTAAAAAGAAACGTAACGCGAAGAATTCCAACGGAAGGATTAGTCAATGAACAGAGACAGACAGAGAGAATACGACAGCTTGAAAGAACAGGCGAAATTGGAAAAGTCGGAAAGAAAAAAAAGAAAAAAATTAAATAGTGAAATTATGACTACAACGATAATTTTTGCACTTATTTTCTTTGTAATGATAGGATATTATGTGTATTTTCTTGTTGTAGAGAGTCATGATGTTGTAAATAACGATTATAATAAAAGAATTGATGGATATGCTGAAACTGTAGTAAGAGGAACTATATTTAGCGCTGATGGAGATAAACTTGCATATACTAAAACTGATGATGCAGGTAATGAAACCAGAGAATATCCATATGATGAATTATTTTCTCATGTAATCGGAATAAAAAATCATGGAAAATCAGGTTTAGAGAAAGTTTACAATTACGAGCTTTTAAGTACAAATGTCAGTCCTATTCAAAAAATAGTCGACGATTTTATGAATGTAAAAGAAAAAGGAAATGATGTATATACAACATTAGATGTTTCTTTGCAAAAAAGTGCTACTGATAGTTTGGGTAAAAATAAGGGAGCTGTAGTTATCATTGATCCAGAGAGTGGAGCAATCAAAGCTATGACTTCGAAGCCAAATTATAATCCGAATACAATTGATGATATTTGGGATAAACTGGCAAAAGATACAAGCGATAGCAGACTTGTTAATAGGGCTACTCAGGGAAAATATACACCGGGTTCAATATTTAAAATTGTTACAACATTAGAATATATGCGTGAAAATAAAAATTATAATGATTTTCATTTTAATTGTAAGGGTAGTACAACTATAAATAATGTATCTATCAAATGCTTTGATGGACATGCACATTATAGTGAAGAATTGATTGACGCATTTGCATATTCATGTAACAGTGCTTTTTCAACTATTGGAACTGAACTTGATATGACAAAGTTTGCAAGCACAGCAAAAGGATTGTTATTTAATGAAAAATTACCTGTTGAAATTGAATATAACAAGAGTGAATTTAATTTGTCAAATGAATCAACTACATTTGACATAATGCAGACAAGTATAGGTCAGGGAACTACATTAGTTACACCAATTCATATGGCCATGATAGCTTCATCAATAGCTAATAATGGAAAATTGATGAAGCCATATCTTGTTGATAAAATAGAATCAAGTGATAAATCTGTAGTTACAAAGACAGAGAATGAAGAATATGCCAGCTTAATGACTAAAAAAGAAGCAAAGCAGCTCCAGAAATATATGAGAGCCGTTGTTGAATATGGAACTGGTAAAATCATGGCATATTCAAAATATACAGCGTATGGTAAAACAGGAACTGCTGAAATAGATAAGAATAATAATGTAAATTCGTGGTTTGTCGGATACGGAGAAAAAGATGGTAAAAAAATTGCCATTGCAGTTGTAATTGAAGACATGCCTGAAGGAAGCGATTCAGCAGTAAAATGTGTAAAAGCAATATTCGATGATTATTTTGAGTAATGTGTGTCATTATAATAAATGATGCCAGAGTCAAAAGGTTTAATCCTACATGAACCTGCTCATAAGTGGGTGAAAGCTCTTGTGACCCGTTCCAAGATCATATAATTTTGTTGAATAATAATTTAATAACAATGTTTTATTGAAATACCAGATAAGATTTTGTATACTAAAGTATGAATGTTTGATATGTATTGATGATAATTTTGTATATAATCTTTACATACGTTAGATGCGTTTAGGCAACTCTCAAGCATATGAACACCATAAACATATTGACTTACAGGAGGATTGTTATGCAGAAAGCAGTAAGTTGTGGTGGTGTTGTAATATTTCGTGGCAAAATATTAACTTTATATAAGAATTATAAGAATCGATATGAAGGATGGGTTTTGCCAAAAGGTACGGTTGAACAGGGAGAAGAGTATAAACAGACTGCATTGCGTGAAGTGTGTGAAGAAACAGGAGTTAATGCACATATTGTTAAGTATATCGGAAAAAGCGAATATAATTTTAACATACCAGGCGATACAGTTCATAAAGAAGTTCATTGGTATTTAATGATGGCGGATAGTTACTACAGCAGGCCACAAAGAGAAGAATATTTCCTTGATTCAGGATACTATAAGTTTATAGAAGCTTATCATTTGCTGAAATTTCCTAATGAAAAGCAGATACTTGAAAAAGGATATAATGAGTATCTTGAGTTGAAAAGACAAAATTTATGGGGAAATAAAAAATATTTATAAGGAAGTAGAGGCATTTGCATCCGCAGAGGCCTCTTTATATGTAAATGAATAAAATAAATTATCAAAAGGAATTAGAAAAAACAATTAATGGAATTGTAAAAAATAATGAAAAACCTAAATTGTTACTTCATGCATGTTGTGCACCATGTAGCAGTTATGTTCTTGAATATTTATCAAATTATTTTTTGATTACAGTCTTGTTTTATAATCCTAATATATCAACAAAGAAGGAATATGATTATAGAGCCTCAGAATTAGAGAGACTTATTAAAGAAATGCCATTGGTTAATGAAGTAGATTTGGAGATTATGGAATATGACGATGGAGAATTTTATGATATTGCAAAAGGATATGAAGAATGTAAAGAGGGAGGAGAAAGATGCTTTAGATGTTATGAACTTCGCCTAAGAAAGGCTGCAAAGTATGCATCAGAAAAGAACTTTGATTTCTTTACAACAACTTTATCCATTAGCCCATTAAAAAACTCAGAAAAATTAAATTCTATTGGAGAAAAACTGTCGATAGAATATAAAATTCCATATTTGTTTTCAGACTTTAAGAAGAAAGAGGGTTATAAAAGATCGATAGAGTTGTCGAAAGAGTATGATTTATATCGACAAAATTACTGTGGATGTGTATATTCACAGAGAGATGAATAGAGTATATGTTTACAAAGAAATGGTAATTATGATATATTCAAGTAAAATCCATAATTAAGAAGGAGATGTAATTATGAATTGTCCAAAATGTGGAGCAAAATGCGAAAGTGATCAATCTTTTTGTGTTGTTTGTGGAGCACCGTTATATTCAAATGGTGACAATGAGACCGTCAATAATATTGATTTGAATAATGATGATCTCTCTGCAACCAGAATAGTAAGCGGGATTAGTTCAGATTTAAATACCACAAAGACCAATATTGATTTACATAAAAAAGATGTAATGGAAACCACGATTAATAGAAAACCGATTGATTTTGAAGAGAATACTTTTGAAGAAAATGAAAAGAAAAAAGAGCCTCAGATAAGTAGATTTGACAATCAGAAATCGAGAATTAAGAACGATGAACCATCTTATCAAAGTGTAAATAAAAAGCCTAAAAAGAAAAGTAAAAAGAATATAATTATATTAACAATATTAGGAATATTATTTGCAGCTGTAATAGTTGTTTCTGTTGTGCTGTTTACAAGATCAAAAAATGAAGAAAAGTTTAATAAGTATTATAAAGCAGGAAACGATTATTACGATGCTAAAAACTATGCAGCTGCAGCGACTCAATATAATAGTGCATCTAATCACGCAATAAATAATTCAGAAAGAGTGTCCGTATATGAAAAATTATGGCATTGCTATGAATATATGGGTGAATATGCCGATGAAGAAATTAGTGTTCTTGAGAAACTTATTTCATTAAACCCAAAAGAAATATCATATTATGAAGCGTTGATTATTTTGTATCAAAATAATGATATGAGTGATAAAATTGATAAATTAATTGATTCGGTTGAAGATTATTCCATTAAAGAAAAATTGTCTAATTTTGATGGAACAATTCCAAATCCAAGTGTGGAAACAGGAACATATAGCAAACCGATAGAAATATCATTACATGTATCTAATAATTTGGATATATATTATACTCTCGATAGTTCAGAACCATCAGAAGATAGTATAAAGTATTCCACGCCAATTAAATTTGAAAAACAGGGTACTTATACTATTAAAGCTATTTCTATTGATTCAAATGGAAAGAGTAGTAAAGAATTGACTGCCAGATATAGATTAGAGTTTCCTACAGTAAATATGCCGGTGGTAAGCATTGACAGCGGAGTTTATGATACTCAGAAGAAAATAACGGTAACTGCCGATGCAGATTGCAAAATATATTATACTAAAGATGGAAGTATTCCTGATTCTAAATCAACAGAATATACAAAAGAAATTAAGATGCCAAAAGGAAATACGGTATTTTCATTTATTGCAATGAATTCTGAAGGAATATACAGTAAAGTTGTAACAAGAGTTTATGATTACGAAGAAGTATATGAATATTCATATGATCAGGCAGTAAGCATGCTTACAACAATTCTTGTAAAAAATAAAACAATGGAAAATGAATATGGTGAGTATAAAAATGGTGATGTAGCATACTTTACGTATAAGAGCATTGCCAAAGTAGAAAAAAAGAACTATTATATTGTTTCGTTTTCAATAGAATCTGATTCAGGTTCAATAACAAAAGAAGATACATACGCAATTTCATGCGACACAGGGGCATGTTTTAGAGCAAATGTATCTGGAGATTCGTATTCATTAGTTGAAATTAAATAATGTAAATATAAATTGCCAGCTTAAAAAAATATAAAGCTGGCAATTTTATTTATGCACATGGCTTTGCCATAAATAACACTTCGAATCCGCTACGCTACTTCTCAGTGATTATACATTCGTCAAATACTATCAGCCTTTTTTTGCAAGCAAAAGGCAAAAAGCCTGACATATTATAATTTTTGTTATGCACATTGCTTTGCCATGAATAACACTTCGAATCCGCTACGCTGCTTCTCAGTGATTATACATTCGTCAAATACTATCAGCCTTTTTTGCAAGCAAAAGGCTGATAGTATTTGACTCATTGTGCATAACAAAAAGGCACAAGATATATCTTGTGCCTTTTATATAATGCGGATGGCGGGACTTGAACCCGCACGGGGAAACCCCGGCAGATTTTGAGTCTGCTTCGTCTGCCATTCCGACACATCCGCATACAACGAAATAGATTGTAACATTGATATATAAAAAAGTCAATTACTTTTTTGCTTTGACGTGTAATAGTAAATGATGTATTATAATGGTATTGCAAAGAGGTTGAATTTTTGTGTAAAAAGGAGAATAATAAGTAAATTACTTGTTATGAATAAATGTATGGAATGCAGAGAATTTCAAAATTTAATTCATGATTTTATTTTTGATAAAATTGAATATACAGATGAACTTGAAGAATTTATTGAACATGCAAGAACCTGTAAAAAATGTAGGGAAGATTTAGAATTATATTATTTAATTAATAGAGGTTTAGGTGATGTACCGGCACCTGACAATAGTGGAGAGGATGTTGGGTATGACCAGGAATTAGAAGATATATTCAGTTTTTATGATGAATGGTTTACAAAACAAAAAAAACAAAAGTGGGCAACTAAAATATCAATTGTTGTATGTGGCATTATAGTTATATGTATAATTGGATTTTTAATTGGCGTTCTTATTGGATATATATAAATAAACAGATGGAAATGGAGAAATCAAGTGAGAGATAAATTAGTATTAATAGATGGACATAGTATTTTAAACAGAGCATTTTATGGTGTCCCTGATTTTACAAATTCTGAAGGAACACATACAAATGCTATTTTTGGTTTTTTAAATATTTTGTTTAAAATTATTGATGAGGAAAATCCAAAATATTTATGCGTTGCATTTGATGTACATCAACCTACATTTAGGCATGAAATGTACAAAGAATACAAGGGTACAAGAAAGCCAATGCTTCCTGAATTAAAACAGCAGGTACCTTTGATGAAAGAAATGCTTAAGGCTTTGAATATTAAAACAACTGAACTTGCTGGATTTGAAGCTGATGATATACTTGGAACACTATCTAAAGCAGGTGAAGAGCAGGGACTTGAGGTGTCTGTTATTTCAGGAGATAGAGATTTACTTCAGTTAGCAACAGAACATGTTAAAATCAGAATCCCTAAAACAAAAAAAGGAAAAACAGAAATTGAAGATTATAATGTTACACAGGTATTAGAAAAATACAGCGTGACACCTAAGGAATTTATTGATGTGAAGGCACTTATGGGAGATTCTTCTGATAATATTCCAGGAGTTCCGGGGATTGGAGAAAAAGGTGCAACTACAATTATAAGTGAATATGGTTCTATTGAAAATGCATTTGAACATGCAGATGATATAAAAAATAAAAGAAACAGAGAAGCTTTAAAAGAACATTTTGATATGGCCCAAATGAGCAAAACACTTGCTACTATAAATACAAGCGTACCTGTTGAAGTGAAAATATCTGATTGTGTTTTAGAAGATATGTTTAATAAAGAAGCACTTGCAATGGTAAAGAAATTTGAATTTAAAAGCATGATTTCTAAATTTGATTCAATAAGCACAGAAAATACTTTTGAAGAAAACTTTAAGATAATGGAGGATTTTGGTGAAGTTGAAAATCTATTGTCAGAAATTCAAAAATTAAAGAAAGTTGGATTGTTTATCGATTTAAATAATGATGAAATCAGAGGAATTTCTATAACTATAAGTGATGATGAAACATACTATATTCCTGTAAGTGGGTTTATAACAGGTGAATATTTAAAAGAAAAATTAAATTATATTGTAAGTAATGCTGTAGAAGTTAGTGTGAATGATATAAAAAGTAATCTTAGATTTGTAGAAACGGAGACTGAAAATAAATTATTTGATGCAGGAATTGCAGCATATTTACTTAATCCCTTGAAATCTACTTACGAATATGATGATATAGCAAGAGACTATTTAGAGTTTGAAGTGCCTGCATATGATGAAATTTTCGCAAATTATAAAAAGGATAAAAGTGTTTTAGAAAACATAGATAATATTTCTAAATATGCTTCATATAATTCTTATGTATTGTATAAATCTATTGAACCTTTAAAAGAAAAATTAGAAAACGAAGGAATGATAGATTTATATGAAAAGATTGAGCTTCCTTTGACGTATGCATTGTATGATATGGAAAAAACAGGTATTAAGGTTGAGGCTGATTCATTAAAAGAATATGGTGATAAGCTAGCTGAAAGTATTAAAACGCTTGAAGAAGAAATTTATAAAGAGGCCGGACATGAATTTAAAATAAATTCACCTAAACAGCTTGGTGAAATTTTATTTAACGAAATGGGTCTTCCGGGTGGCAAAAAGACAAAAACAGGTTATTCGACATCTGCGGATGTTTTAGAAAAATTAAAGCCGGATTATCCGTTTGTTGAAAAAATATTATCTTACAGACAGGTTACAAAATTAAAATCAACTTATGCAGATGGACTTGCCGGGTTTATAGAAGAAGATGGTAGAATTCATGGCAAATTTAATCAGACAATTACTGCGACAGGAAGAATCAGCAGTACTGATCCAAATCTTCAGAACATTCCTGTTAGAACTGCACTTGGTAGAGAAGTTAGAAAAGTATTTGTTCCAAAAGAAGGATGTGTGTTTGTAGATGCAGATTATTCTCAGATTGAACTTAGAATTTTAGCTCATATGTCAGATGATGAGAATCTGATAAATGCTTATAAAGAAGCAAAGGATATACATCAAAGCACAGCATCTTTGGTATTTAATGTACCTTTAGATGAAGTTACTAAAGAACAGAGAAGCAATGCTAAAGCAGTAAATTTTGGAATTGTTTATGGAATCAGTTCATTTGGATTAAGCCAGGATTTATCAATCAGTAGAAAAGAGGCTGATAAATATATCAAGGACTATTTTGTAAGTTATCCGGGCGTAAAAAAATATTTGGATGATGCTGTCGAAAGTGCAAAAGAAAAAGGCTATTCAGTTACTTTATTTGGAAGAAGACGTCCGATACCGGAATTGAAAAGTGGCAATTTTATGCAAAAATCGTTTGGGGAAAGAGTTGCCATGAATGCACCGATTCAGGGAACAGCTGCAGATATTATGAAAATCGCAATGATTAACGTGGACAAAGCTTTAAAAGAACAAAATTTAAAATCAAAGATAGTATTGCAGGTTCATGATGAATTGTTGGTTGAAGCTTACAAAGATGAAGTGGAACAGGTAAAACAAATTTTAGTTGATAATATGAAGAATGCGGCTGATTTGCGTGTGGCGTTAGAAGTTGAGGTTGAAGTTGGGAACAACTGGAATGAAGCTCATTAAAGATTACTTCATAATACAAAATTATAAATAACAATAAAAAATGTATTTAATATACATCTAATAAGGAAACAAAAAAATGATAATAGGAATAGTAGGTGGTGTGGGCTGTGGAAAGTCTACAGTCCTCACATATTTAAAAGAAAAATACAATGCTTATATAATCGAAGCTGATAAGGTGGCTAAAGAAATCATGGAAAAGGGAAATGAAGTATACAATAAGGTGATACGAGAATTTCCCGAGAGCCTAGATAAAGATGATAATATAGACAGAAAAAAACTCGCGGAAATTGTATTTAATGATGCAAAAAAATTAGAGACATTAAACAATATTACTCATCCGGGAACAATTAAGGAAATAACTGACAGAATCAATAATAGTTCAAATCAACTTGTTATTGTTGAGTCAGCTATCTTAATTGGAAGTGGTATTGATAAAATGTGCGATGAAATATGGTATGTTTATTGTGATTTAGAAAAAAGAATTAAGAGATTGATGGATAGCAGAGGATATAGTGAAGAAAAGACAAGAAACGTTATTATGAATCAAATGTCCGAAGAAGAATTTAATCGTGTTTCAGATGAGTTTATAGACAACTCTAATAGCGAAGAAGAAACACATGAACAAATAGATTTCATACTTTCTTCACAATTTTGTTAAAATAAATTATTGACTTAAAGATGAAAAAATCTTACAATATGTAGCGTGCTACATGTTGTAAGATTTTTTAGTATGAGGTGAAAATTTGGAACATTATGGAGTGTTAATTAAAAAGCTTGATAAAGTATTCAAGCAAAACTTTGATCAGGAACTTGAAAGAGTTGGACTAACTTTTTCACAAATGCGTGTTTTACGTTTTCTTGAAGATAATCCCAATACAAAAATAACTCAAAAAGACATTTCCAAGGAACTTGATATTCAGCATTCTACAACTATAGGTTTGCTCAAAAGAATGCAGGAAAAAGGACTGGTTACTGTTGTTGTGGATGAAGACAACAGGAGATGTAGGAATATCTTTCTGACTAGTAAGGCAGAAGAAATAAGCTGTGAAATGGAACGGGGCAGAACTATTATGGAAAACAGGGTAGTTGCTTCTTTTACAGAAGAGGAAAAAGAAATATTTTACAGACTGTTAAACAAAGCTATTGATAATTTAAAAGAGTAAGGAGGAGAAGATGATTAAAAGATTATTAAAGGAAGTCAAAGAATACAAAGCGGCTTCAATATTGACTCCTATTTTTATGATTGGAGAAGTAATTTTTGAAACATTAATTCCATTTATTATGGGCTTAATTATTAATAATGGAATTAATGGAAATAATGGAAAAGGTGACACTTATTATATTGTAATGATGGGCGTAATAATGTTTGTATTTGCATTATTAGGTCTAATTGCAGGAATGGGTGGAGGAATTACAGGTGCTAAGGCATCCACAGGATTTGCTAAAAATTTGCGTGAAGCAATGTTTAGAAATATTCAGACATTTTCATTTGCAAATATTGACAAATTTAGTACATCAGGACTTGTAACAAGAATGACAACGGATGTTACTAATGTACAGAATGCATATCAGATGATTCTTAGAATGTGTATTAGAGCACCATTTAGTATGATATGTGCTATGGCAATGGCATTTTACATAAGCCCAAGAATTGCAACAATATATTTAATTGCAGTTATAATTTTAGGAATTATTTTAGTATTTATTATGTTAAATGCAAATAAATATTTTAAACAGGTTTTTAGAAAATATGATGATTTAAACGAAAGCGTGCAGGAAAATGTATCAGCAATTCGTGTAGTTAAAGCTTATGTAAGAGAAGAATATGAAACAGATAAGTTTCATAAGGCAAGTAATAATGTATATAACATGTTTGTAAAAGCAGAAACAATTATTTCTTATAATTCACCTGTAATGCAGATAACAGTGTATACATGTATTCTTTTAATAAGCTGGGTAGGTGCACACATGATTGTGAATGCAAATCCTACGCTCGATACAGGAGAACTAACAAGTTTGCTTGCATACTGTATGAATATTCTTATGAGTTTAATGATGCTTTCGATGGTATTTGTTATGGTAACAATGAGTGCTGCAAGTGCAAAACGTATTGTAGAAGTATTAGACGAAAAGAGCAGCATTACAAACCCTCAAAATCCTATATTTGAAATAAAAGATGGAAGTGTAAAATTTGACAATGTTAATTTTAAATACAAAGAAAATGGTAAGAACTATGTTTTAAAAGACATTAATTTAGATATTAAATCTGGAGAAACAATAGGTATTATCGGTGGAACAGGTAGTGCTAAAACAAGTCTTGTTAACCTTATATGTCGTTTATATGATGTTAACAAAGGAAAAGTTTTAGTTGGTGGAAAAGACGTAAGAGAATACGATTTAGATACATTGCGAAACGAGGTTTCTGTAGTTTTGCAGAAAAATGTATTGTTTAGCGGAACTATTTTAGACAATCTTCGCTGGGGAGATGAAAATGCAACTGAACAAGAGTGTATAGCAGCTTGTAAACTTGCCTGCGCAGATGAATTTATTGAAAAGTTTCCTGAAAAATACAATACATATATTGAGCAGGGAGGTACAAATGTATCAGGTGGTCAGAAACAAAGAATTTGTATAGCAAGAGCGTTGCTAAAGAAACCTAAAATTCTTATATTAGATGACTCAACAAGTGCTGTTGATACAGCAACTGATGCAAAAATCAGAAAGGCATTTGCACAGGAAATACCAAATACTACAAAATTTATTATTGCACAACGTATTTCAAGTATTGAAAGTGCAGATAAAATAATCGTTATGGAAAACGGTGAAATTAATGGATTTGGAACTCATGAAGAATTACTTAAAAATAATGAAATTTATAAAGATGTATATGAATCTCAGACTGAAGGAAGCGGAGATTTTGATGAGAACGGAGGTGAACAGTAATGGCTGAAAAAGTAAAAGAATTTAAAGGAGGACCTGGAAGCAGAGGACGTGGACCAAAGCCAAAGGTTGATAATCCGGGAATTATTATGAAGCGATTATTTGGTATGCTGTTCAAATCTTATGGAGCAGCTCTTATAGTTGTTGCAATTTGTATAGTACTTAGTGTAGTAGCAAATGTTCAGGGAACATGGTTTACAAAAAATCTTATAGATATTTATATAATACCAATGGTTAAAACTTTAAATGCCGGAGGAACCCCTGATTATACACCACTTATGTATGCAATGTTAAAGGTAGCTGTATTTTATGGAATAGGTGCATTATCTACGTTTGCATACAACAGAATAATGGTTTATGTTACGCAGGGTACTTTAAGAAATTTAAGAAATCAGATGTTTGAACATATGGAAAAACTTCCAATCAAATACTTTGACACCCACTCACATGGTGACATTATGTCTATGTATACAAATGATATTGACACATTAAGACAGATGATTAGTCAGAGTATGCCACAGTTTTTAAATAGTGGTATAACAATTGTTACGGTATTTGCCAGCATGGTTGCATTAAGTATACCTTTAACAATTGTAACTTTAATTATGATTGCGATTATGCTATATGCAACAAAAAAATCAGCAGGACTTAGTGGTAAATATTTTATTAAGCAGCAAAAAGATATAGGTAAAGTTAATGGATTTATCGAAGAAATGATGGAAGGACAGAAAGTAGTTAAAGTATTCAACCATGAAGAGATAAATATTAACGATTTTGTTGAAATAAATAATCAGCTATATAACAGTGCAAATAATGCAAATAAATTTGCAAATATATTAGGACCTATAAATGCTCAGCTTGGTAATGTAAGTTATGCATTGACAGCGATTGTAGGTGGATTTTTAGCAATAAATAAAGTTACATTTTTAGGTAATGCATTAACATTGGGTGGATTAGTAAGTTTCCTTACATTTAATAAGAATTTTTCAATGCCTATAAATCAGATTAGTCAGCAAGTAAATGCAATTGTTATGGCATTAGCGGGTGCTGACAGAATATTTAAGCTGTTAGATGAAACACCTGAAACAGATGATGGTTATGTAACATTAGTAAATGCAAAATACGAAGGCGATAAACTTGTTGAAACAAAAGAAAAGACAGGAATCTGGGCATGGAAACATATTCACAAGGCAGACGGAACATTAGAATACAAACAGTTAACAGGAGATGTTGTATTTGACGATGTTGACTTTGGATACAACGATGACAAAATTGTTCTTCATAATGTCGATTTGTTTGCAACACCGGGTCAAAAGATTGCTTTTGTAGGTTCAACTGGTGCCGGTAAAACAACTATTACAAATCTTATTAATAGATTTTATGATATTCAGGATGGAAAAATCAGATATGATGGCATAAATATAAATAAAATCAAAAAAGATGATTTAAGACATTCTTTAGGAATTGTATTACAGGATACACATTTATTTACAGGTACTGTAGCTGAAAATATATCTTTTGGTAAATTAGACGCAACAAAAGAAGAAATTGAGTCTGCTGCAAAACTTGCAAATGCACATAATTTTATTATGAGTCTTCCTAATGGATATGACACAATGTTAACTGGAGATGGAGCAAATTTATCACAGGGGCAGCGACAGTTATTGGCAATTGCAAGAGCAGCAATTGCAGACCCACCGGTATTAATTTTGGACGAAGCTACAAGTTCAATTGATACACGAACTGAAAAATTAGTGCAGGAAGGTATGGATAAATTAATGAAAGGTCGAACAACATTTGTTATTGCTCATAGATTGTCGACTGTTAAAAATTCTGATTGTATAATGGTTCTTGAACAGGGACGAATTATTGAAAGAGGAACTCATGATGAACTAATTGAACAAAAGGGTAAATATTATCAACTTTACACAGGAAATAAAGCACTTGCATAATTGACTTTTTAGATGCGATTTGATAGCATTTATTGAGAGAAATATAATTAGAAAACAAAATCAACAAACTTAATTTTGTGAAAGTTTTCGACAATTAGTCTTTTATAAAAAGAGGCTATACATATTAGTTATAGGAGGAATTTAACATGAAGAAGATTATCACAGACAAGGCCCCTGCAGCAATAGGACCTTATTCACAGGCAGTTATTGCAAATGGAATTTTATATACATCAGGACAAATTGCATTAAATCCTGCAACAGGTGAAATTGTTGGGACAACAATTGAAGAACAGACTACTCAGGTAATGAAAAATTTAGGGGCAATTTTAAATGCAGCCGGTGTAGATTATGAAAACACAATTAAAACAACATGTTTCTTAGCAAATATGGAAGATTTTACAACTTTTAATGGAATTTATGAAAAATATTTTACAGGAAAACCTGCAAGAAGTTGTGTAGCAGTAAAGCAGCTTCCTAAAAATGTTCTTTGTGAAGTAGAAGTTATTGCAGTTGTAGATTAATTATATTAAAATCTGCCTTTATAATTTGTAAAATATGATTAGATAGGATTGTGTGAGTGCGTAACACGGAACAAACCGCATGCATCAAAGTTGGGGCCTTGGGCCCTAACATATTAAATATAAAAGTAGAGAAGGAGAAGCGATGAAAAAAGAATGGATAGATGTGTGCTCTTATGATGGTGAAGGATATTTACCTTTAATTACATATCAGTCATGGAGGGTTGCAGAACTTCGTTATTGCGAAGAATTAGAAGTTAAGAATTTAGATAAAATGCAAAAGCATGATGAAACGGATGAGGTTTTTGTGCTTTTAGCAGGCGAATGTACTTTATTTACAGGTGGAAATGGTGATGTCATATCAGAAATAGACGGTATAAAGATGGAACCACTTAAAATATATAATGTAAAGAGAGGAACGTTCCACACACATACACCTGAGAAAGGAAGTACTGTTCTCATTATAGAGAATTCTAATACAGATGATAATATAAATTCTCCAACATTAAAGATGACACCTGAACAGATTGAACAGGTTAGGAAAATTTATTATAAATTAAATAAGTAGTTTTGTTATATGTAATAAAAATTAAATATTGATTTATACGCAAAAACTGTTCCTGTCAGCGATATGGAGCAGTTTTTTGCTTATATATATATAATGTCGAAGTTAAAATTCCTCAACTTTGATGCATATGTAAAAACAACTTGAAAATTATTAAAAGATATATATGTATACATAATAATAGATTACATAAAAACATTACATTTTATATAAAAATAAAAATCATAATAGCATGATTTCTTTAATAGTGGTAGAATAGTAAATATATTTAAAAAGGGAGTAGGGCGTTGAGACTAGACAAATATTTGTGTGATATGAATATTGGCAGCCGCAGTCAGGTTAAACAATATATCAGAAAAGGATGCGTTGATGTTAACGGAGATATTATAAAAAAACCGGAACTGCACATAGATGAAACAAAGGATATAATTTCCGTTAATGGTAAAACAATTGCTTATAAGAAAAATATATATTATATGCTTAATAAACCGGCAGGTGTCGTAACTGCCGTTAAAGATTCAAGAGATAGAACAGTAATGGATTTATTTGACGCATCTATATCAAAAGGTTTGTTTCCTGTTGGTAGATTAGATAAGGATACGGAAGGGCTTTTGCTTGTCATGAATGATAGTGAGCTAGCACATATTCTTACTTCACCAACAAAACATATTGATAAAACATATTATGCAAAGATTAATGGCAGAGTGAAAAATGAGCATATTGAACTTTTTAAAGAAGGACTGGATATAGGTGAAAAGAAATTAACTAAGCCTGCGGTATTAAACATTTTAAAATCAGATGATATTTCAGAAATTGAGCTAACAATAACAGAGGGTAAATTTCATCAGGTTAAGAGAATGTTTAAAGCCATAGGTATGGAAGTTATATATTTAAAACGTATATCAATGGGAAAACTAAAACTTGATGATACACTTATGTTAGGCGAATATAGAGAACTTACAGCGCAGGAAATTGCGCAGATTGGAGGCAATGTATGAGAATAGTGATTATTACAGGAGCATCTTCCGGAATGGGAAGAGAATTTGCATTACAATTAGACAAAAAATTACATTCAATTGACGAATATTGGCTTGTCGGAAGAAATGAAGAGGAATTAGCAAAAACAAAAAAGAAAATGCATACAAAAACAAGAAATTTTATTGCTGATTTTAATTCCAGAAAGGCATTGTTTCCACTTGTACAGGAAATAAACAATATACAGCCGGAGGTAAAGATGCTTGTAAATTGTGCCGGATTTGGAATGGTTGGAGATTTTGACAGAATTTCATATAATGATAATTTAAGCATGATTGATGTCAACTGCAGAGCTTTAACTTCTTTGACGCATGATTGCATTCCGTTTATGGCAGTTAATTCAAGAATTATTAATATAGCTTCGGCAGGGGCATTTAATCCACAGCCGGGATTTGCAGTTTATTGTGCTACTAAATCATATGTATTGAGTTTTTCAAGAGCTTTAAGAGGAGAGTTAAAAGATTTAGGAATATATGTTACGGCAGTATGTCCGGGACCTGTTAACACTCCATTCTTTAATAAAGCAGAAAGATATGGAACGGTTTATACATTTAAGAAATTGTTCATGGCTGACCAAAAATCAGTTGTTAGTAAAGCAATTGATGATAGCATTAGATGTAAAGAAATTTCAGTTTATGGAAGGACAATGAGAGCTTATAGAGCTTTAGCCAAAGTTGTTCCACATCGTTTTATAATCGAATTATTGAATTTAATGCATAAATTGAAAAAATAAATATTTAAATTTGACATTGTTACAAGAATAATTGATAAATTAAAATGCAAAGAATTTATAATAGTTAAAATTTATATTAATCAAAATGCTATAACATAAAACGTGACTGATTATCAGCATTAGGAGATAAAATGAGAGAAATAATTATAAATAAAAATGAGGCAGGGCAACGTTTTGACAAGTTACTTTTTAAGTATTTTAACGCTGCACCTGCCAGCTTTGTGTATAAGATGCTTAGAAAAAAGAATATTACATTAAACAATAAAAAATCTGACGGAAAAGACAAACTTGCAGTTGGAGACTGTGTGAAAATATTTATGACAGATGAAACTATAGATAAGTTTAGAAGTTCAAAAAATATTGAAGCATCTGGCAAGGCAACGCATAAATTTTCGTTAGATGTAGTTTACGAAGATGAAAATGTAATTATAGTAAATAAACCGGCAGGCGTTTTAAGCCAAAAAGCAAAGAAGAATGATATTTCAATGAATGAATATATAATCGAATATTTACTAGATACAAAACAGCTTAGTGAAAATGAATTAGAAACTTTTAAGCCGGGCATTTGCAACAGACTAGACAGAAATACAAGCGGTCTGTTAATTGCAGGAAAAAGTTTATTAGGACTACAGGTGATGTCGGATATGTTAAAAGATAGAACATTTGGCAAATACTATATTACAGTCGTTTCGGGAGAAATTAATGGAAAAACAAAGATTAAAGGATATTTGACAAAAGATTCTAAATCTAACAAGGTGAAAATATACGATAAACCATTGAAAGAAAGTTCATATATAGAAACAGAATATGAATGTTTAAAAACAAATGGCAAATATACTATTTTGAAAGTTAAACTTATTACGGGAAAACCGCATCAGATAAGAGCGCATCTTGCATCCGTTAGACATCCTATAATAGGAGATACCAAATATGGAAGAGCAGATATTAATGAAATTTTCAGAAAAAAATGTGGTGTAAAATATCAACTATTACACGCATGGCAACTTAAATTTGATGAAATGCCGGATGAATTAAAAAAACTTAAACAAAAAACATTCGAAGCTAAAATTCCCCAATTATTTGAAAATGTATTTAGTGAGATTGGATTAAATTTATAAAGGAAAGAAAATGGGAACATGGAATTCACGTGGGCTTAGAGGCTCTACTTTAGAAGATATGATTAATATGTCGAATGAAAGTTATAGGGAAAAAGGATTGGCGTTAATTCAAAAAATTCCAACACCAATTACCCCGGTAAGAATTGATCAACAGACAAGACATATAACATTAGCATATTTTGATCAGCAAAGTACAGTAGATTATATAGGTGCTGTGCAGGGAATACCAGTGTGCTTTGATGCCAAAGAATGTGCAACAGATACATTTCCGATGATGAACATACACGAACATCAGGTTAAATTCATGAAGGATTTTGAAAAACAGGGTGGAGTATCTTTTATTATATTATTTTATAGTCATAAAAATGAAATGTACTATATTCCTTTCTGTGATATAGAAAAATTTTATGAAAGAAGTATAAATGGAGGAAGAAAAAGTTTCAGATTTGATGAAATAGATAAGAAATATAAAATAAAATCTGCGCCGGGTATACTGGTTCATTATTTAGAAACGATTAATATTGACCTCGAATCTAGAGAAGAATAGGCATTGACACGAAAAAAAATATATTGTATTATATTTGCTGTGCTACCGTGGTAACACATTAGCATACTAAAGTGTAAAGGAAAGATAAAAATGAGTAAAGAATTATTACACACACCAGAGGGTGTAAGAGACGTATACGGAAAAGAGTGTGCAAGAAAGTTAACAATAGAAAATAAAATTAATAATATATTTAATTTATATGGATTCCATAATGTTCAAACCCCAACATTTGAATTCTTTGATATTTTTAATAAGGAAAGAGGTTCAGTACCATCAAAGAATTTATATAAGTTTTTTGATAGGGAAGGAAATACTTTGGTATTAAGACCTGACCTTACTCCATCAATAGCAAGAATTGCAGCAAAGAATTATATGGATGTCAATGTACCTATTAAGCTTTGCTATAACGCAAATACATATATTAATAATTCTGAATTACAGGGAAAACTAAAGGAAATAACACAACTTGGTTGTGAACTAATCGGGGATGATTCAGTTGAAGCTGATGCAGAAATGGTTGCCCTTGTTGTAAATTCATTAAAGAGTTCAGGATTTGATAAATTTCTTGTTGAAATTGGTCAGGTTGACTTCTATAAGGGACTTTTAGAAGAATGTGGATTTGAAGACGATGTTGAGGAAGAACTTAGAGTTAGAATTGAAAATAAGAATTTCTTCGGTGTTGAAGAATTACTTGATTCTAAAGACATCCCTTCAAACGTAAAAGACACATTTCTTAAATTGCCTTCATTATTTGGAAGTTCAGATGTACTTGATAAAGCAAAAGAACTTGCAACGAACGAAAAATCATTAAAGGCAATTGAGAAATTAGAGGAAGTATATTCTATTTTAGTTGATTATGGAGTTGCTGATTATATTTCATTTGATTTAGGAATGCTTAGCAATTTTAATTATTATACAGGAATTATTTTTAAGGCATACACATATGGAACAGGAGATGCAATTGTTGCAGGTGGCCGCTATGATAAACTATTAAGTCAGTTTGGGAAAGATAGCGCAGCTATAGGATTTGCAGTATATATGGATCAGCTCCTTATGGCTATGAGCAGCCAGAAAATGGAAGGTGATACAGATTATGCATATGAAGTGTTAATATATGATACAGAACTTAGAAAGACGGCATTGCAGCTTGCAACAGGTCTTAGGGAAAAAGGTATTAAGACAGAGCTTATTCCTAAGAAAGAAAATATTTCGATTGATGAATATGTTGAATTCAAAAAAGAAGACGGAGCTATAAATGTAACATATGTATCTAAAGATGGTGTAAAGGAATTATAGGAGTTTAAATAAAATGAGATATTTAACATTTGCCCTTGCAAAGGGAAGATTAGCTAAAACAGCAATGAAAATGTTTGAAGATATAGGTATTGAATGTGAAGAAATGAAAGACGAAAAAACACGTAAGCTTATTTTTGTAAATGAAGAATTAAAATTAAAATTCTTCTTAAGCAAGGCGAGTGATGTACCTACATACGTTGAATATGGAGCTGCTGATATAGGAATTGTAGGAGCAGATACAATTCTTGAAGAAGGGAGAAAATTGTACGAAGTATTAGATTTAGGATTTGGAAAATGCAACATGTGTGTATGTGGTCCTGAATCTGCGAGAGATTTATTAAAAAATCATGGAATGATAAGAGTTGCTTCAAAATATCCAAATATTGCAAAAGATTATTTCTATAATAAAAAACATCAGACAGTTGAAATTATTAAACTTAATGGTTCAGTAGAACTTGCGCCTATTGTTGGTTTATCAGAAGTAATAGTTGATATTGTAGAAACAGGTACAACATTAAAAGAAAATGGACTTACTGTATTAGAAAAAGTTTGTCCTTTATCAGCAAGAATGGTTGTTAACCAAGTAAGCATGAAGATGGAAGATGAAAGAATTAGAAAAATCATAAAGGATTTGAGGGCTAATATTAAATAATTCCTATATAAATTATTGTAAATTTGATGTATAGTAGTATGTGGTAAAAGGAGAAGAAATTATGCGTATTGTAAAGTTAGATGAAGCTTCTAAGAAAAATATTTTGACTGATTTACTTAAAAGAAGTCCTAATAATTACGGAAGTTATAATGACAGTGTAAATGAAATACTTAATAATGTTAAAGAAAATGGCGACAAGGCTGTTTTTGAATATACAGCAAAATTTGACAAGGCAGATATTAATGCAGATAATATCGTGGTAACAAAGGAAGAAATTGAGGAAGCGTATAATTCTCTTGAAAATTCTGAATTAGTAGATGTTATTAGAAAAGCAATTAAAAATATAAGGGAATATCATGAAAAACAGCGTCAATACAGTTGGTTTGACAGCAAGCCTGATGGAACAATTTTAGGTCAGAAAGTTACTGCACTTGAAAAAGTAGGTGTATATGTACCTGGTGGAAAGGCAGCATATCCATCATCTGTATTAATGAACATTATTCCTGCAAAGGTTGCCGGTGTTGACAGAATATGTATGGTAACACCTCCGGGAAAAGATGGAAAAGTTAATCCCGGAACACTCGTAGCTGCAAATGAAGCAGGTGTAGATGTAATTTATAAAGTAGGAGGAGCACAGGCGATTGCTGCTTTGGCATTTGGAACTGGAAGCATTCCTAAGGTTGATAAAATTGTAGGCCCTGGAAATATTTATGTTGCTCTTGCTAAAAAGGCAGTATTTGGTTATGTAAGTATTGACAGCGTTGCAGGGCCAAGTGAAATCCTTGTGTTAGCAGATGAAACATCAAATCCAAGATATGTTGCTGCAGATTTGCTTTCACAGGCAGAACATGATGAATTAGCGTCAGCAATTTTAGTGACAACAAGTATGGATTTAGCAAAAAAAGTATCAGAATATACAGATATGTTTGTTTCTAAATTATCAAGAAAAGCAATACTTGAAAAATCATTAGATAATTTTGGATATATTTTAGTTGTTGATACATTAGATGAAGCAATTTCTGTTGCAAATGATATAGCAAGTGAACATTTAGAAATTGTTACTAAAAATCCGTTTGATGTAATGACAAAAATTAGAAATGCAGGGGCTATTTTCCTTGGAGAATATAGCTCAGAACCACTTGGAGATTATTTTGCAGGACCAAACCATGTTTTACCGACTAATGGAACAGCAAAATTCTTCTCGCCACTTAGTGTTGATGATTTTATTAAGAAATCAAGTATTATTTCATATTCAAGACAGGCATTAGAACCTATAAGCGAAGATATTCAGAAGTTTGCAAAGGCTGAAGGATTAACAGCTCATGCAAATTCTATTCGTGTAAGATTCGATGAAAATGATGAAATATAAAATATAAGGAAGGTAACGGTATATGAACAGAGTAGGTACTTACAGCAGAAAGACAAATGAAACCCAGATTGATATTACATTTAATATAGATGGAAAGGGAAAAGCTAATATTGATACAGGAATTGGCTTTTTTGACCATATGCTTAATAATTTTGCAAGACATGGTTTATTTGATTTAGATGTAAAAGTTAAGGGAGACTTATTTGTTGATTGCCATCATACAATTGAGGATACGGGAATTGCTCTTGGTATTGCCATAAAACAGGCACTTGGAGATAAAAAATCAATCAAAAGATATGGCTCTGTAATTTTACCGATGGATGAATCTTTGGTGCTATGTTCGCTTGATTTGTCAGGAAGACCTTATTTAAATTTTGATGCTGAATTTACAGTAGATAAAGTTGGCGAATTTGATACTGAAATGGTAAAAGAATTTTTCCATGCCATAGCATATGCTGTAGGAATGAATTTACATATAAAAATGCTTGAATCCGGTAATAATCACCATATGATTGAAGGGATTTTTAAAGCATTTTCCAAATCACTGGACAATGCAACAATGATTGATGAAAGAATTGAAGATGTACTATCTACGAAAGGAAGTTTATAATAAATGAGTTTTAGAATTATTCCTTCCATTTATTTAAAAGATGGAAAGGTCGTAAATAAAAATACAATGGAAATTGTTGGTGACGGAGATGCAGTAGCACTTGCAACTTTGTATAATAACAGAGGAGCTGATGAATTAATTATTTTTGATATATCAGAAACAGATTCTCAACATGATAACAATATTGGAACAATGGTTTCTATTGCTGATGCGGTGGATATTCCGATATTAGTTGGCGGAAATATTAAAAGACTTGAAGATGTAAAGAAATACATATATACAGGTGCTAAGAAAGCGATTTTAGACGGAAATAAAGAAAGTAATCTTGAATTAGTATCTGAGGCTTCTGAAAGATTTGGAAGTGACAAGATTGCTGTAATGATAGACAGTACTTTTGATATGAACAAAATAAAAACATTAAAATATGATGGAGCATCTCTTATTATTGCAAATAATTGTGCAAGAGAAGCTTTAGGATATGGCATAAGGGTTTTAGCTTATGACTGTATGTATAGTTTTGAGGATATTATTTCATTTGCAAAAGAAGAAAAAGTGTATGGTGTTTCACATGCAGGATTAGATGAGGCATTTGATTATATGAATTTCAAGGCTCAGTTAAAGGATGAAGATGTAAAAGTTGATGTTTTAGAATCAAAGATTACATTTGACAAATTTAAGACTAATAGTGATGGAATGATTCCTGTAATTGTTCAGGACTATAAGACTGATAAGGTATTAATGCTTGCATATATGAATGAAGAGGCATTTAATCTTACAATTAAGACGGGAAAAATGACATATTTTAGCAGAAGCCGTAATGAAATATGGGTAAAAGGATTAACATCCGGTCATTTCCAGTATGTAAAGGAATTGTCTATGGATTGTGATTTAGATACAATGTTAGCTAAAGTACATCAGGTTGGAGTTCCGTGTCATACAGGAGCAGACACATGCTTCTTTAATGAACTTGTTAAGAAAGAGTTTGATGAATCAAATCCAATTCATGTATTTGAAGATGTATATAAGACAATTTTAGACAGAAAGGTAAATCCTAAAGAAGGTTCATATACTAATTACTTATTTGATAAGGGAATTGATAAGATATTAAAGAAAGTCGGAGAAGAAGCAACTGAAATTGTAATTGCAGCAAAAAATCCGGATCCACAGGAAGTTAAATATGAAATATCTGACTTTTTATATCATGTAATGGTATTAATGGCTGAAAAGGGAGTTACATGGAAAGAAATCACTAAGGAATTATCACGAAGATAATGGATATAATATTTATATATTTATTTACAAAAAGAACTGCTTAAGGGTGGTTCTTTTGTTTTTATAATAATTATGATAATAGATAGTTTAAATAATCAACTTATGTTTAACAGAATTCGACCCATTAGGATAACTGTAGTTGTAAAATTTTTGGTGATATAGTATTATATTAATATGAGTAAAAATGATTTTATTGTATTAAATTACTAAAGAAATATAAATGTTTTTCTAATGCTACAATAAAAATTAATCGAATGTTTTGGGGTCAGTTATTCATAATAGTATAAGAAATGGAGCAAAAAAATGAAGACAGGAATTATATTTGATTTAGATGGCACTTTATGGAATGCTACAAAGCAGATAGCAGAGTCATGGAATGTTGTCTTTGAGAGATATGATGACATTGATTTAAGACTAACAACTAAAGAGTTAGAACAGCAGATGGGTAAGCTTATGGAAACAATTGCTGATAATCTTTTACCAAATATACCTGTAGAACGTCGCTACAAGATTTTGCAGGAATGTTGCGAGTACGAAAATGAATATTTACTTACACATTCAGGAGTGTTGTACCCTGACATTAAAGATATATTTAAGAAATTAAATGAAAAATATAGCGTTTATATTGTCAGCAACTGTCAGGCAGGATATATAGAGGCATTTTTAAAGGTTACAGATTTAGGAGAATATGTAACTGATTTTGAAAATCCGGGAAGAACAGGGAAACCAAAAGCTGACAATATTAGATTAGTAATTGAAAGAAATAATCTTGATAAAGCATTTTATGTTGGAGATACACAAGGCGATTATGATGCAACAATGGCAGCTGGAATCCCATTTATATTTGCAGCATACGGATTCGGAAATATAGATGGTGATGAAGAAGAAATTCAGGGATTAAATGAATTGCCTGATTTAATAGACAAATTAGTAGAAAAGTAGGATAGATTTTTGAAAAAATTAGCATTATCAGATGAGATTTTATTGCAGGTAGATAAGCCGGCAAGATATATTGGAAATGAAGTTAATATGATTGTAAAGGATCCAAAAAAAGTGGATATACGATTTGCAATGTGCTTTCCTGATGTATATGAGATTGGAATGTCACATTTAGGAATACAGATTCTTTACGACATGTTTAATAGACGTGAAGATACTTATTGCGAGAGAGTTTATTCTCCATGGCTTGATTTGGATAAAATAATGAGGGAAAAAGATATTCCGTTATTTGCAATTGAAAGTCAGGAACCTATAAAAAATTTCGATTTTTTAGGTATAACATTACAATATGAAATGTGTTATACAAACATTTTACAGATTTTAGATTTATCTAAAATTCCTTTAATTGCTACAGAGCGTGGAGAGGACGACCCTATTGTTATTGGAGGAGGCCCATGCTCATACAATCCGGAACCAATTGCAAACTTCTTTGATATGTTCTACATTGGTGAGGGCGAAACTCAATATGATGAGTTATTAGATATTTATAAAGAAAATAAAAAAAATGGTGGTTCGAGAAAAGAATTTTTAGAAAAAGCAGCCCATTTATCATGTATATATGTTCCACAGTTTTATGATGTTACATACAACGAAGATGGAACAATTAAAGAAATGATAAAAAATAATGAGAATGCAAGGGATAAGGTTAGAAAAGATATAGTTCTTGATATGAATGAAGTATATTATCCGACTAAGCCTTTAGTTCCTTTTATTAAAGCAACACAGGATAGAGTTGTACTTGAAGTTATGAGAGGCTGCTCAAGAGGATGTAGATTTTGTCAGGCGGGTCAGGTTTACAGACCTGTAAGAGAGAAAAGTCTTGAAAAATTAAAAGATACTGCACGAAAGATGATTGAATCAACAGGTCATGAGGAAATTTCATTAAGCTCATTGAGTACAAGTGATTATTCACAGTTAAAGGGAATAGTTAATTTTCTAATTGATGAATTTAAAGAAAAAAATATAAATATTTCATTACCGTCACTTAGAATTGATTCATTTGCGCTCGACATAATGAGTAAAGTTCAGGATGTAAAGAAAAGTTCGCTTACATTTGCACCTGAAGCAGGAACTCAGATAATGAGAAATGTAATAAATAAAGGACTTACAAAAGAAGATATACTTAATGGTTCAAGACTTGCATTTAAAGCAGGATGGAATAAAGTAAAATTATATTTTATGTTAGGACTTCCCGGTGAAACAACAGATGATATAGAAGGAATAATGGAACTTTGCGAAGAGATTGCAGAAGAATATTATGCTACTGTTCCAAAAGAAGAACGTATTGGAAAATGCCAGATTACGGCAAGCACATCATTTTTTGTGCCAAAACCATTTACAGCTTTTCAATGGTCTCCAATGAACACTATTCCTGAATTCTTAGATAAAGCTAAAATTGTTAATGACAAGATGAAATCTATGCTCAACAGAAAAAGCCTTAAATATAATTGGCATGAAGCTGATGTAAGTGTATTAGAAGGTCTTTTTGCAAGAGGAGACAGAAAATTATCAAAGACATTATTATCAGCATATAAAAAAGGCTGTCTATATGATTCATGGTCTGAAAGTTTTGATTTTGAAAAATGGAAAGAGGCTATTGAAGAAACGAATGTGGATTTGGACTTCTATATAAGCAGACAAAGAAGTGAGGATGAAATATTCCCGTGGGATTTTATAGATGCGGGAATTACAAAAGAATTTTTGCTTCGTGAATACCATAATTCACAGGCACAAAAGGTTACACCAAACTGCATGACAAGATGTTCGGGATGTGGTGCAAACTCATTTGGAGGAGGAATATGTTATGAAAATAAGAATTAAATTCTCTAAACAGGGACACATGAAATTTATTGGACATCTTGACACGATGAGATATTTTCAAAAAGTTATGCGTAGAGCAAATGTTGATATTTGTTATTCGGAAGGATTTTCACCGCATCAGAAAATGTCTTTTGCAGCACCGCTTGGAGTTGGTATAGTAAGCAATGGTGAATATTTTGATATTGAAGTTAACTCTACAGATAGCTCTAATGAAATGATAAAACGTATTAACGAGGCTAATGTAGAAGGAATTGAAGTTTTAAAATATAAGTTACTTGATGATAACGCAAAGAATTGTATGGCAATCATTGCTGGAGCAGATTATACGGCATTAGGACTTAACAAATTATTAACTAAAGATGATTTGGTAGTATATTTAAGTCAGCCGGAAATAGTTGTTTTAAAGAAAACGAAAAAAAGTGAGAAAGAAATTGATATTAAACCGTGGATATATGGACTAAAACTAACGGATGAAGGGTTGTTTATGAAAGTTGCTCAAGGTAGTGCTTCTAACCTAAAACCGGATTTAGTTATTTCATCATTGTTTAATTATTTGCAAAAAGATATTCCGTCATTAATTACATACCAAAGAGAGGAAATGTATTGTATGGTGGATGATAAATTAGTTTCTTTAGATGAAATAGGAGAGACAATTGAGTAGTACTGATGGTTTAACAAATGAGTCAGAATCAAAATTGATTTTATCTGATTTTTATAATGACAAATTATTGGGATTTTATTTTTATAAAGAAAAGTTACAAAGAATAACTCATATGGATAGCGAGTCTGTTGTTGGTAATATTTATATTGGATATGTAAAAGACGTAGTAAAAAATATAAATGCAGCATTTATTGAATTTGGAAATGACTTGAAGGGATATTATTCTTTGAATGATAATTCCCCATTTTTCTTAAATGTAAAAAATAACAATAAAGTATGCCAGGGTGACAAAATTTTAGTTCAGGTGTCTGGAGATAAAATTAAAACTAAAGATTATTCACTAACATCAAATATCAATCTGACGGGAAAATACTGTGTACTTACAGTTGGAAATACTAATATAAGTATTTCTAAAAAAATTCAGGACAAGACAACAAGAAATCAGCTAACAAGAATACTTGATAAGTATAAAAACGATGAATATGGTTTTATTGCCAGAACATCAGCAAAAGATGCAAAAGAACAAATGATTGAAGGCGAAATCATAGATCTGATAAATCAGCTTGAAGAAATAAAAAACAAAGCTATGCATTTAAAAGGAAAATCTATAGTTAAAGAAAATGAGTCAATCTTAACAAAAGAATGTCAGGAATTTATCGATAAAGAAAATGGAATTGTTATTACTGATAAGAAACAGATTTTCGATGAACTTTCAAAAAACAAAATTAACTGTAAATTTTATAATAGAGATTTGCCTTTATTCAAATGCTATTCATTGGAAAAGCATCTTATGTCCGGAATAAATAAAAAAGTATGGTTAAATTCAGGAGCATATCTGATCATAGAGCCGACAGAAGCATTGACTGTAATTGATGTAAACACGGGAAAAGCTGAACTGAAATCAAATAAAGAAGAAACATTTTATAAGATAAATATTGAGGCTGCGCATGAAGTTGCCAGACAGTTGAAAATCAGAAATATTTCGGGAATTATTATTGTTGATTTTATTTCAATGCGAAATAAGGAAAATGAACAGATATTACTTAACAAGATGAATGAAATTCTTAAATATGATTATTCAAGATGCATTGCAGTTGATATTACAAAGTTAGGATTGATGGAAATTACAAGAAAAAAAGGAAAAAAATCTTTATACGAAATAATTCAGAAATAATATGTTATGAGGAAAATATGAAAGAAGAAAAGCATGAAAACATAGATTTAGATGATTTAGAAGATATAAATGATATAGAAAGTTATCTAAATAATAAAAAAGAAAAAAAATATAAATCAATGTTCATGAAAACGTTTTGGTGGATTTTGATAATATACATATGTATATGTGTGGTCATGATTATGTTACTTATGGACAATGATTTGAACTCAAAAGAATGTGGATATATAGCCATAATCTTTATAATGTCTTCAGCGCTGTTTATTTCAGTTTCAATGCTTATTTTTAAAATTTTTCAGAGATTTAGAAAACTTTCTGCTAATTTCAATGAAATTTCATCTACAAATAATATGCATGTGCCTGAAGATGGAGATGACGAGATTGCTATGCTAGGGCATCAGATTAACGATATGGTAGATCATATAGAGCAGCTTAATAAAGAAAATGTTAAAAAGCAGCTGTTAATGAAGAATGTTGAGATTAAATCACTACAAAATCAGATTAATGCTCATTTTATGTATAATGTCTTGGAAAGCATAAAGATGATGGCGGAGATAAAAGGTGATTATGAAATATCTGATGCAATAACATCACTTGGTCAGATGTTCAGATATAGTATGAAATGGACTTCGGGTTTAGTTACATTAAGGGAAGAATTAGAATATGTCCAGACATATTTAAATCTTTTAAATTTAAGATTTGATTATGAAATATATCTTTCGCTAAATATTCCGGAACAATATATGGATATTGAAATTCCAAAAATGACTTTGCAGCCAATAGTTGAGAATTCAGTATACCACGGTATAGAGGATATGGCTGAAGATACTTCAATTTATATAAAGGTATATGATATTGTAGAAAAAAATATTCTGGCAATAGAAGTTTCTGATGCCGGTAAAGGTATGGACGAGGAAAAATTGAAAGAGATTAAAGTTAATCTATATTTGCCCCATGAAGATGATTCAAAGGAGCATGGTCGTGCGCTAAGGAACGTAAATGAACGAATTCAGATGTTCTTTGGAAAAGAGTACGGAATAGATATTTTCTCAAAGAAAGGGTTATTTACTAAAGTGGTTATTCAATTACCGTTAGAGAGGAAGCAGTAGCATATGAAGACATTAATGATTGTTGAAGATGAAAAACTGATAAGACAGGGTATTAAGTCCATGGTTTTACGTTCGGGTGTTGATGTAGAAGAAATAATTGAATGTAATAATGGATTAGCTGCTCTGGAAATATTAGAAAAACAAAATGTAGATGTTATGTTTACGGATATTAGGATGCCAAAAATGGACGGAATTTCATTAGTAAAAGAAATCCAGAAAATGACAAAAAAGCCATTGATTGCAGCTATAAGTGGATTTGATGAATTTGACTATGCAGTTGAAATGATGAGAAATGGTGTAAACGAATACATATTGAAGCCTGTTGACAGAGACAAGCTGGCAAAGGTTTTGAAAAAATTTGATGACATAATTACTGAGGAAAAAGAATCTTATGAAAAGCAGAGGCAGGTAGTATATCAGCAGATGCAGTATATGATGATATACGATAATGTTACTCATAAGGAAATGCAAAGTATAACTGAAATGGCAAGAGCGTATTTTCAGGTAAAAAACTTTGTGGTTTGTTGCTTTAGCTGCCCTGAAAGTGAAATTGATGATGAAATGGATGGAAAATATTATTATCTTGAAGGTAAGGATTCTCTTAACATTTTAATCGTAGATTCAGAGTATAAAGATGAAGTTCTAAAATCATTTGATAATTATTACATCGGAATAAGCAATGTATATTATAATCTTTTAGATTTGCGACAGGCATATCATGAAGCAGCAACAATGAGAAAAACCGCATTTGAAACTATGATTAAACGTGTGGATGCAGCTGAGTTTAGTAAACCTGATGAAGAATATGAATATGGTGTTAAATTTATGATGCAGACAGCTAATCTTATCTGTTCAAATAAATTAGATGAAGCTATTGAACAGTTAGAATCATTTGTTGATGGTGTTAAAGCCAGAAAATATTACATAAATGAATTTAAAGAACAAATGGAAATAATTCTTAATACAACTATTAAAGTGTATCAGAACACTCTTAAAGTTGGAGAAGATGATATTATGGAATTATCAGATATTTATAGTTTTCAGACAATAGATGAATATATGGAAGTTGTCAAACGCTGGATTAGAGGCTTTGATGAACTTGTAAGTACAGATATTGATGAGCATAAGGCAAATATCAAAATAAAAAATGCAATTAAATATATTCAGGAAAATTACGCAACTGATTTAAATATGGCAGTAGTGTCAAATTATGTTTCCATGAACTATTCTTTATTTTCTTTTACATTTAAACAGTATACAGGAACAAATTTTGTAAACTATTTAAAGGATATCAGAATTGGAGAAGCTAAAAAGTTATTAACTGATACAGATATGAAAATAAATGAAATATCTCAGGCTGTCGGTTATGAACATGAGAAACATTTCATGAAAACATTTAAGGCTATCACAGGACTTACACCGTCACAGTATCGAAATAATTTAGGCTAAAGGGACAGTTATGGGAAATAAGAAAATACTATTAAGAAAAATAATTTTAAGATTAATTATTGTGATGTTTATAATAATTGCATTTATAGTAATAGTTATTGCAGTAATTAACATATATATGAAATCAGTAACATCATCAAAAATTCTTAGTGTAGACGAATGCAAAGATATGGATGCAGACTGTATTTTAGTACTTGGAGCAGGTGTTGCACCAAGTGGAAAACCTACTTGGATGCTTGAAGATAGAATTTTGACGTCTGAAGAACTGTATAATGTTAACGCTTCGCCCAAAATAATTATGTCAGGAGACCATGGAAGAGTTTCTTATGATGAAGTTAATACAATGAAAGATTATGCTATAAATGATGGAATTCCATCATATGACATCTTCATGGATCATGCCGGATTTTCAACATATGATTCTATGTATAGAGCTAAAGAAATATTTGGCGTAAAAAAAATCGTTATTGTAAGTCAAAAATATCATTTGACCAGAGCGTTATATATAGCGAAAAAATTAGGGATTGAAGCATATGGCGTGTCTGCAGATAAAAGAGATTATCTGGCTAAGCAAAAATATCGTGTATTTAGAGAGTGGATTGCCAGAGCAAAAGATTTCTTTAAATTGATATATAAACCCGAACCAACTTATTTAGGCGATAAGATTTCTCTTGAAGATAGCGGAGATATTACAAATGATAAATAGCATATTTGCACAAATAAATTCGTGAAAATTTACAATATTTTAAAATATAAATAAGTGTAACTTGACAAATGCATAAACAATGCATAAAATTAACACAAATTAATAAACCGATGAGCAAGGGTAAGTAGTTATCGGGACGATTTTTCAGAGAGTTGTCGTTTGGTGTGAGACAATAAATCTAAGGTAATGAATGGACTTGTGAGGGCAGTTCGAAACCGGATATTATGGAAGTAGTGCTGACGGATCTTCACCGTTATAGGAAGTAGCATATGTTGGTATGTGAATGAGTGAATGTGATACACATTAATTTGGGTGGTACCGCAGAAGTTTATGAATTTATAGCTTTTGTCCCTTTTGGGACAGAAGCTTTTTTTATTTTAAATTTCTTTTATGAAATATAACGTATCGCTAAAAAGAATAATGTGACTCGATAAAAGAGGGAATCTTTAATGGATGTACATTTTTACTTGAAATGTACCGATTCTGTATGAAAGATGGCTAATTCTTTCAGGCAGTCAATTGGAAAGGAGACACTATGAAAAAAGGAAGATTTGGAGAATTTGGAGGACAGTATGTTCCTGAAACATTAATGAATGCAGTTAAAGAAGTTGAAGAAGCATATGAGCATTACAAAAATGATCCTGAATTTGTAAAGGAACTTGATGGCTTAATGAAAAATTATGCGGGAAGACCATCTTTGTTATACTATGCAGAAAAAATGACAAAGGATTTAGGTGGGGCAAAAATCTATTTAAAGAGAGAAGATTTGAATCATACAGGTTCTCATAAGATAAACAATGTTTTAGGTCAGGTTCTTTTAGCTAAGAAAATGGGTAAAACAAGAGTTATTGCTGAAACAGGAGCAGGTCAGCATGGCGTTGCAACAGCTACAGCTGCTGCACTTATGGGAATGGAATGTGAAATCTATATGGGAAAAGTAGACACAGAGCGTCAGGCTTTAAACTGTTTTAGAATGGAACTTTTAGGTGCTAAGGTACATCCTGTAGTATCGGGAACAATGACATTAAAAGACGCAGTAAATGAAGCAATGAGAGAATGGACAAGACGTGTTGATGACACATTGTATGTTTTAGGTTCAGTAATGGGACCGCATCCATTTCCAACAATTGTACGTGATTTCCAGAGTGTAATCAGCAAAGAAATAAAAGAACAGTTAATGGAAAAAGAAGGAAAACTTCCTGATGCAGTAATTGCCTGCGTAGGTGGAGGTTCAAATGCAATGGGAGCTTTTTATAATTTTATAGAAGATAAATCTGTTAAATTAATTGGCTGTGAAGCTGCAGGGCTTGGTGTTGATACTCCTAAAAACGCAGCATCTGTTGCAAATGGAGCAATGGGAATTTTCCATGGAATGAAATCATTGTTCTGCCAGGATAAATATGGTCAGATTGCACCTGTTTATTCAATTTCTGCAGGACTTGATTACCCCGGAATCGGACCGGAACATGCAATGCTAAATGAAACAGGTCGTGCACAGTATGTTTCAATAACTGACGATGAAGCAGTTAATGCATTTGAATATTTATCAAGAACAGAAGGCATAATTCCGGCAATTGAAAGTTCACATGCAATTGCATATGCAATGAAGTATGCACCAACTTTAGATAAAGACAAAATAATTGTAGTTAATGTTTCCGGACGTGGAGATAAGGACGTAGCAGCAATAGCAAGATATAGAGGAGTAGAGATTTATGAGTAAGATACATGAAGCATTTGAAAATGGAAAAGCATTTATTGCATTTGTAACAGGCGGAGATCCTGATTTAGATACAACTAAGAAAATCATTAAAGAAATGGAAAAAGCAGGGGCAGATTTAATTGAAATCGGAATACCATTTTCCGATCCAATTGCAGAAGGCCCTATTATTCAGGAGGCAAATGAGAGAGCGTTGGCAAATGGATGTACAACCGATAAATTGTTTGACGCATTAAAAGATATAAAAGATGAAGTCTCGGTACCATTAGTATTTTTAACTTACATTAATCCAATTTACGCATATGACGTCGACAAATTTTTGGACAGATGTAATGAATGTGGAATACAGGGATTAATTATTCCTGATTTGCCATACGAAGAAAAAGATGAAATAGCAGATGAATGTAAAAATCATGATGTAGATATAATTTCATTAATTGCACCGGTATCTCATGACAGAATTAAAATGATAGCAAAGGAAGCAACAGGATTTATATACTGTGTTTCATCGTTAGGAGTAACAGGTGTAAGAAGTGATATTAATACTGATTTAGGAGGAATGATAAAATTAGTTCGTGAAACAACTGATGTTCCATGTGCTTTTGGATTTGGTATAGCAACGCCTGAGCAGGCAGAATACGTAGCTAAATATTCCGATGGTGCAATTGCTGGAAGTGCCATTGTAAAAATTGTAGCTAAATATGGAAAAGATTGTCTTCCATATATAAATGAATATGTAAAAAGCATGAAAGAAGCTGTAATGAAAGCTAATTAATGTTGCGTTTAAAGGAGCCGACGGATGACGTTGGTTCCTTTTTTACATTAACTAATCATTGGCATTGTATTAGAAAAATGTTAATATTAATAAAGATATTTACACTCTATATTACAAGGAGATATTAATTATGAGAAAAGCGCTTATAGTAATAGATATGCAATATGATTTTATAGACGGTTCTTTAGGGACAAATGAAGCACAAAATATATTGCCAAATGTAAATGATTTAATAGATAAAAAAGATTATGATAATTTATTTTTTACAAGAGATACTCATTACGAAAATTATCTTGATACTCAGGAAGGAAAAAATTTATCTGTAAAACATTGTATAAAAAATACACACGGATGGCAGATACACGATATATTAAATACGGATGGTGCAGAAATAATTGATAAAGAATCATTTGGATTTAATGGTTGGAAAGGTAAGTTAGATAATTTTGACGAAGTTGTTTTAGTAGGCCTTTGCACAGATATTTGTGTTATATCCAATGCACTTATTATTAAAGCATTTTATCCTGAAATAAAAATAAATATTGTCGAAGATGCAACAGCAGGAGTAACACCTGAATCGAAAGCAGCAGCTATTGCAACAGCAAAGTCTTGTCAGATTAATATAATATGATGCCGGGGTTGTTGAAATACGTAGCACGTAACAATCCGAAGACATTAAAGTTGTTTTTTGCCTGGCATCATAATATAATGGTAAATAAATTTTTAATGACATAATACTTTTTTATAATTTATCATGGACTAATGCTTTATTATTGGATGAAAAAATACTTACAGAAAATAAGAATAAATTTTTATAATGTGTTTGACATCCATATATCTATATGATAATATATATGAGTATGCCGCTCAGTGTGGTTATAAGTATTGCTTTATGCAATCACCGAAACTGGCGAGTAATGTTAAATAGGAGGTGCCGTATGTACGCAGTTATAGCAACAGGTGGAAAACAGTATAAGGTTTCTGAAGGTGAAACAATCAGAGTTGAAAAGCTCGGTGCTGAAGCTGGAAGCACATATACATTTGACCAGGTTCTTCTCGTAAGCGGAGACGAAGTTAAAGTTGGTGAACCTACAGTAGCTGGAGCTACAGTAGAAGCAACAGTTGTTGGCGACGGTAAGGCTAAAAAGGTTATCGTTTACAAATACAAGAGAAAAACTGGTTATCATAAGAAAAATGGTCACAGACAGCAGTACACAGAAGTTAAAATTGACAAGATCAATGCTTAATTTTAGTTAGAGTTTAGAAGGGATTATCTTATGACTAAGGTAACAATTTTTAAACAACAGGGTTTATATAAAGGCTTTGAGGTTAGTGGTCATTCAGGATATGCTGATGCAGGTGAAGATATTGTCTGTGCGGCTATTTCAGCTTTAACCATTAATTGCATTAATTCAATAGAAACATTTACTAATGATGAATTTTTATTGGATACAGATGAAGAAGCAGGGTTAATTCGATTAATTTTTTCATATAAACCTGGCAGTAAATCAGAATTGCTGATTGATTCTCTTGCCCTTGGGTTAAGGGAGATTGAAAACGAAAACAAAGAGTATATAACATTAGATTTTAAGGAGGTATAGCTATGATGAAGATGAACCTTCAGTTCTTCGCTCATAAAAAAGGTGTTGGTTCTACAAAGAACGGTAGAGATTCAGAATCAAAGAGACTCGGCGCTAAGAGAGCAGACGGACAGTTTGTAAAAGCTGGAAACATCCTTTACAGACAGCGTGGTACAAAGATTCACCCAGGTGTTAACGTTGGCCGTGGTGGTGATGATACATTATTTGCTACATCAGATGGTATCGTAAGATTTGAAAGAAAAGGAAGAGACAAGAAACAGGTTTCTGTTTATCCTGTAGCAGAATAATTAATGATTTCAAAGCTTCAAATCATTCGTGGTTTGAAGCTTTTCTTTTATATATAATTTTTGTAACTCTATTAATTTAGTTTGAGATGGAGGTATAAATAATGTTTGCAGATCGTGCACAGATTTATATTAAATCAGGAAAAGGAGGAGACGGACACGTTTCCTTTAGAAGAGAATTATATGTGCCAAATGGCGGACCGGATGGTGGAGACGGTGGCCGTGGTGGCGATATTATTTTTGAAGTAGATAAAGGATTAAATACTTTATACGAATTTAGACATAACCGCAATTACAAGGCTCAGCCGGGTGAAGATGGCGGTAAGAAGAATAAACATGGAAAAAATGGTGAAGACCTTATTATAAAAGTTCCTGAAGGAACAGTTATTCGTGAAGTCGAAACAGGTAAAGTTGTGGCTGACATGAGCGGAGATAATCAGCGCGTAACAGTTTTAAATGGTGGTCGTGGAGGAAAAGGCAATCAGCATTATGCTACACCTACTATGCAGGCCCCTAAATACGCACAACCGGGACAGCAGGCAATGGAACTTAACGTAATTTTAGAGTTAAAGGTTATTGCAGATGTTGGCTTAGTAGGTTTCCCAAATGTTGGAAAATCAACACTTTTATCACGAGTAACAAATGCGCAACCTAAAATTGCTAATTATCATTTTACAACATTAAATCCTAACTTGGGTGTTGTCGATTTGCCTGGGGGAAAAGGATTTGTAATTGCAGACATACCGGGACTTATTGAAGGAGCATCCGAAGGTGTAGGTTTAGGACATGAATTTTTAAGACACATTGAGCGTACAAAGGTAATTATTCATATGGTTGACGCCGCTTCTGTTGAAGGAAGAGACCCAATTGCAGATATTAAGGCAATTAATGCTGAATTAGAAGCATATAATCCTGATTTGCTTAACAGACCACAGGTAATTGCAGCAAACAAAATAGATGCAATTTATGGAGAAAGCAATACTATTATTGATGACATCAAGAAAGAATTTGAACCGGAAATTAAGGTTTATCCAATTTCAGCCGTAAGTGGTAAAGGACTCAAGGAATTGTTATATCATGTTAGAGAAATGCTTGATGAATTCGATGATGCCCCAACTGTATTTGAACAGGAATATGATCCAAAACAGTTCTTTGACAACGTAGAAGATCCTTATACAGTTGAAAAAATTAAAGATGGTTTATATTCTATAGAAGGTCCTCGTATTGAAAGAATGTTAGGATATACAAATCTTGAATCAGAAAAAGGTTTTGTATTCTTCCAGAATTTTATGAAGGAAAATGGTATCTTAGATGAACTTGAAGCATTAGGTATAACTGATGGAGATACAGTTAAGATATATGGACATGAATTTGATTATTATAAATAATGATTTTCGAAAGAAAGGAAATTCCATAGTAATGGAATAGGTGAGATAGATATGACAAGTAAGCAGAGAGCATATTTAAGAAAATTAGCTGCTACAATGGATCCGATTTTTCAGGTTGGGAAGTCTAGTGTAACACCTGAGCTTACAGAAGCAATTGACGAAGCACTTGCTAAGAGAGAACTTATAAAAATATCTGTTTTAAAGAACTGCTTTGATGATTGTAAAGAAGTCGGACAGGTTATTGCAGAACGTACAAAATCAACTTTAGTAGCTGTTACAGGAAGAAAAATCGTATTATACAGACCGGCTAAAGAAGAAAAGGATAGAAAAATAATTCTTCCGTAAAATTAAGGTGATTATATGAAAATTGGAATTATTGGAGGAACATTTGACCCATTACATGTTTCTCATATAAATATTGCCAGTGAAGCTAAGAAACAATTTGATTTGGAACAGATTTGGTTTATGTTATCACCTAATCCACCTCACAAGAATTCAGAAACAGTTAATTCTTTTGAGGTGAGATTTGAAATGCTGAATATAGGATTGAGAGATAATTGTTCGTTTATACCTTGTGATTACGAATATAAGAATGGCTACAGATATACGGCTGATACATTGACTTTTCTAAAAAAAGATTATCCTGATAATGAATTTTATTTTATTATTGGCAGTGATTCATTGATGAATATTGAATCATGGTATCACCCTGAAATTATTTTTTCCTGTTATACAGTACTTGTTGCAGCAAGAAATGATGGGTCAATGAAAAATATAAATGCAAAAATAACTTCTTTAAAAGAAAAGTATGACTGTAATATTGAAGTAATTTTTGTTGAAGCGACAGATATATCTTCGTCTGAAATAAGAATGCATTTGTCAGAACATAAAGATGAAATCCCAAATCAAATATACAAATATATTAAAGAACATAATTTATATCAAAATACAAATCAGGTGAAAAGAATGAATCCGGCTGAAATATTAGAAGATTTAAAGAAAGAACTTAATCCACACCGCTATGAACATACAATAGGTGTTGCAAATACAGCAAAAAAGATGGCTGAAGCATTGGGTGAGAATCCTAATACGGCATATCTTGCAGGAATACTTCATGACTGTGCTAAATGTATTCCAGATGAAGAAAAAGTTAAATTGTGTAAAGATAACAACATCGAAATAACTGATATGGAAATGAAGAATCAATTTCTTTTGCATAGTAAAGCGGGTGCCGTTCTTGCTAGAAATAAATACGGAATAAATGATGATGACGTTTTATCAGCAATAACATTCCATACAACAGGAAAGCCTAATATGACTTTATTAGAGAAAATTATTTTCTCGGCAGATTATATTGAGCCGTCAAGAAATCAGGCACCAAATCTTGATTATTTACGCAAAATTGCATATTCAGATATTGATTTAACTGTATATACAATTTTGAGAGATACACTTAACTATTTAAAATCAAAAGGTAATTCCACGGATAATATTGATGTAAATACATGTAAGGCATATGAATTTTATAAAAATGTTATAGAGAATAGATAAATTAATCATATTTGGATTACTAATTATAATTAATTTGATAGAAATATTATTTTTAAATAAAACAGTTATCTTGATTTATAATATAATTACGGAGGAAACAATATGGAAATCAGAGAGATGGCTAAAATAGCCTATGACGCGTTAGATGATAAAAAAGGTGTAGATATTACAGTACTTGATATATCTGAAATTTCTACAATGGCTGATTATTTTATTATTGCCAGCGGAAACAATGATAATCAGGTAAGGGCAATGGTAGATAATGTTGATGAAGAAATGCATAAAATCGGCAAAAATCCCACTCATATCGAGGGGTATAGAAGTGGTGACTGGGTATTAATGGATTATGAAGATATTATTGTCCATGTATTTAATAAAGACAATCGTTTATTCTATGATTTAGAGAGAATCTGGCGTGACGGAAAAGTTGTTGAATTATAAAAGAGGTGATATACATGTGGGCATATGAAAGTGTATTTTATCAGATTTATCCACTTGGATTTTGTGGTGCACCATTTGAAAATGATGGTGTATTAGAGCATAGAATCAATAAAGTTTCAGAGTGGATTCCACATATTAAGAAACTTGGAGCAAATGCAATTTATTTTTCTCCTTTATTCGAATCAGATACACATGGTTATAATACAAGGGATTATTGCATGCTCGATAAACGATTAGGCACAAATGAAGATTTTAAAAATATTTGCCAAGAGCTCCATGAAAATGGTATAAAAATTGTTTTAGATGGTGTATTTAATCATGTAGGACGAGGATTTTATCAATTTCAGGATGTCTTAAAGAATAGAGAAAATTCCAGATATAAAGATTGGTTCCACATCAGTTTTGAAGGAAATTCCAATTATAATGATGGACTTTGGTATGAAGGCTGGGAAGGTAACTATGATTTAGTTAAGTTAAATCTTGGAAATGAAGAAGTAGTGCAGCATATACTTAATGCAGTCAAATTTTGGATTGATGAATTTGATATTGATGGAATAAGGCTTGATGTAGCTTATTGTCTTTCACCTGAGTTTCTGCATAGATTAAGAAATTATTGTGATGGATTAAAAAATGATTTCTTTTTGGTTGGTGAAATGCTTCATGGAGATTACAATCAGCGAATGAATGATTCAATGTTACATTCAGCAACAAATTATGAGTGCTATAAAGGTTTATATTCAAGTTTTAATTCTATGAATATGTTTGAAATATGCCATTCTTTAAACAGACAGTTCGGACCCGAAAATTGGACTTTATACAAAGGAAAGCATCTATTTTCATTTGTAGATAATCATGACGTAACAAGAGTTGCAAGCATACTAAGTAATGAAAATCATTTGCCATTGATTTATACATTGATGTTTGGAATGCCTGGAATTCCTTGTGTTTATTATGGAAGTGAATGGGGCGAAAAAGCTGATAAAAGTCAGGGAGACCAAGCTTTGCGTCCTTCATTTGAACAGCCAATTGAAAATGAATTGTTTAAGCACATTTCTAAATTAGCTGATATTAAGAAAAATTCAACTGCATTAAATTACGGAGATTTTTCTACTATTTTACTTACAAATAAGCAATGTGTAATCAAAAGATGTGTTGATACAGAGACTGTATTAGTTTGCATTAATGCAGATGAAAATAATTTTTATGCTAATTTTAATGTTTCAGCAAATTGCATTGATTTGTTGACTAATAAAGAATTAAGAGTAGCAAATGGTTTTGAAATGAAAGCTTATAGTTCATATATTTTGAAATTAGTTTAAGAATAGTCTTAAATTATAAAATATTTTATTTATAATTTAAAATCACTTATAATTTGCTTATAAATTTGATTATTAGGTTAAACCTGGTATTATATAAAATGAATAATAATTCATTATTTTGAAATTGTTCATAATTTTGTTAAAAAATGATTTTATTATATTAAATGTACAAATGGCTAAATTAAATTTTATTGCTTAATTTTGTAATTGAAATTTTAAATTTGTATACAATTGAGCAATAACATAATTTTTATGAAAAGAGGTAGATTTAAATGGCAAAGAAGATTGTACCTGTTACATTACTTACAGGTTATTTAGGTGCAGGAAAGACAACATTACTTAATGAAGTCCTTTCTAATCAGGAAGGATATAAAGTAGCGGTTATTGTTAACGATATTGGTGAGGTTAACATTGATGCAAGCTTAATAGCTAAAGGCGGACAGGTTACACAGAAAGATGACAATCTTGTTCCACTTCAGAATGGATGTATCTGTTGTACATTAAAGGTTGATTTAATTAATCAGATTATTGATTTAGTTTCATCAGGTAAATTTGATTATTTATTAATTGAAGCAAGTGGTATTTGTGAGCCATTGCCAATTGCTCAGTCTATTACTATGTTAGACGGTTCTTATGATAAGAGAGCAAAACTTTGCCGTCTTGATAATATTGTAACTGTTGTCGATGTAGCAAGATTAGCAGACGAATTTGGATGTGGTGAAAATCTTGTTAAAGATGATATTGATGATGAAGATATCGAAAATTTACTTATTCAGCAAATTGAATTTTGTAATACTATTATTTTCAACAAAGTTGATACTATTTCAGAAGAACAGTTAAACAAGGTTAAAACTATTGTTAAAACTCTTCAGCCAAATGCTAAGACAATTGATACTAACTACGGAAAAGTTCCTGTAAGTGAAATTTTAAATACTGAAAGATTTGATTTCGATGAAGCAAGTATGTCAGCAGGTTGGATTCAGGCTCTTGAAAATTATGACGCAGATGAAGACGAACATCATGACCACGACGAACACGAGCATGAGGAACACGAGCATGAGGAACACGGTCATCATCATGACGAACATGAACACGAAGGACACGATCATGAGGGACACGATCATCATCATGATGAACATGAAAATGATGACCACGGACATCATGGACATCATCACCATCACCACCATCATCATGGAGAGGGTGAGGCAGAAGAATACGGTATCGGAAGTTTTGTATATTATAGAAGAAAACCTTTTGCTAAAGAAAAATTTGAAGACTGGATTAATGATATGCCTAAAGGTATTATCAGAAGCAAAGGTATTATCTGGGCAGCTGAGAACAATAATGACGCTTATATGTTTGAACAGGCAGGTAAACAGATTAATATTACAAATGCCGGCAGATGGTATGCTACAGCACCAAGAAGAGTACGTGCTCAGGCAATGAAAGATGATCCTACATTAGTTAAGGATTGGGACGAAGAAGTAGGCGATCGTATGATTAAATTAGTATTTATCGGTCAGAATCTTGATAAAGAAGCTATAATTAAATCATTAGATGATTGCCTTGCATAAAAACACACTAACGAGAAAGTATTGTAATAACATTACAAAAAGATATCAGTAAAAATGAACAAATTTATCTTATTCGATATGAAAATGTTTATTTCAACTGATATCTTTTTTATATTAGTTTAAATAACATGTTTATATTATGTTAGCTTAAACAACATGAGGTCTATATAATGAATGAACTCTACCTAAAATCTCACAATCAGGGACAATTATTGGATCCATATTGTCATTTTCAGGTTGAAGGCGGATATGGCCATCTTCTTTATAAAATCTTTTAACTGTAGCAGAATCATCTATTAAAGCAACTACAATATCTCCATTACTTACAGCAGAAGTTCTTTCTACAATAATATAATCATTCTCGTAAAAACCTACGTTAATCATGCTTTCACCGTGAATCTTCAAAATGAACGTTTCGTTATTAGGTAAAAATTCAGTTGGCAATGCAAAATAATCTTCGATGTTTTCAACTGCAAGTAATGGCTCACCTGCAGCAACTCTTCCAACAACCGGAATATTAGACATTTCTCTTCGTGCAAGTCCAAATTCATCATCAATTATCTCGATAGCACGAGGCTTAGTAGGGTCTCTTCTTATGTAGCCGTTTTCTTCTAAAGTAGCTAAATGTGAATGAACAGAAGAAGTAGAACGCAAACCAACTTTCTCACAGATTTCCCTAACTGTAGGTGGATATCCTTTTCTTAATATTTCTTCTTTTATGTAATCGAGAATCTGTTGCTGTTTAGCTGTAATCTTACCAGGCATATGTAATTCCTCCAAATAATATATAAAATTTTAAAATATATTCAAAATCAAAAAAAAAATTTCAAAATATACTTAACTGTACCATCTAATGTACACCTCATATGCTAATTTTATCATATAAGAAAAAATTACGCAACAAAAAACCGAACAAATATTCGAAAGTAGTATTGACAAACAAACGTTCGGGTGTTAATATAATTATACAAAGCAAACAAGTGTTCGCGTAATAGCAATAATATAAATATATTATATGGAGGATTTTAAACATGAAGTTATTTAGAAACAGTTTTTTATCATCAGTTATTTTTACAATGTTACTTGCAACTGCAGTTGTATGTACTGTTAAGCTTACAGATGTTGGAGCACAGAAGAAGGCTGACTCTAACAGATATAAATATTACACAAGTGTAGAGGTTAAACCCGGAGATACATTAACAAGTATCGCTAAGAAATACATAACACCGGAATATGCATCAGTATCAGAGTATGTAGATGAAATCTGTAAATATAATCACATTGGAAGTGGTGATAAGATTCACGCTGGGAAATATATATCAGTTATGTATTATTCAGATGAAATAAAGAAATAATATAATAATAGTTAATGCAAATTGACTATAGGCAATGTAATAAAATTACAAGACGCTGTATGAACTAAATTTTAGTCATACAGCGTTTTGATTTATTTATTAATGATTTTTATCTAGTGCTTAATCATTGCGTAATTTCACGGCATTTCTAGCCTTTCTGCGGCGTTCATCATCAATTGCAGCATAATGTTTTTTAGTTGTGTTTACATCTTTATGTCCCAAAACGTCTGCAACAAGGTATATGTCTCCGGTTTCCTGATATAAAGTTGTGCCATAAGTACTTCTTAATTTGTGTGGTGTTATTTTCTTCAAATTAGTAACAAGACCTGCATATTTTTTTACAAGTTTTTCTACAGAACGAACACCCATACGTTTTCTTTGAATTGAAAGAAAGAATGCATCTTCATGTCCTTCAACAGGAACAATTCTTTTTCGCTCTTCCATATAATTCCTTAACGCTTCCTCAACTTCATCACCGAAGTAAATGATTGTTTCATATCCACCTTTTCGTTGAATTTTTATACCTGTGTTTTTAAAATCAATATCATTTATATCAATACCAACGCATTCAGATACACGAATACCTGTTCCAAGAAGAAGTGTTAGTATTGCAATATCTCTAACTTTAGTTTTAGTATGAAAGTTTTGCTGGGATTTAGTTAACTTTGTTCCATTTTCTACTTCATCTAATAATTCAGCGACTTCATCAACATCAAGTCTGATTATTTCTTTGTCATGAAGTTTAGGCATCGAAACAATACTAGCAGGATTGTTTTTAATAAGTTCTTTTCTATAAAAGTAATTATATAAAGTTCTAACACTTGCAAGTTTTCTCATTATTCCTCGCTCGCTATTTGTATGTTCTTTGCCATCATCAGAAATATAATATTTTAGATATTCTAAATATTCTTCAATATCAGTAGCTGTCAATTTATCTAAAATATCTAAATCAAGTTCTGAAATATCTATATTTGAATATTTAGGATTTTCTGTTTTAATGTAATTAAAGAATATACCTAAATCATAAGCATATGCTATTCTTGTACGTGAAGAAGTAGTAGGTTCAATTCCTCTAAAAAAAGTAGAACAGAATTTAGGTAATTTCTTTTGCAACTCTCTTAATTTTAATTCGTTATCAATATTAATCTGTTCATGATATGTATGATTCTGTGCCATAATTAAAATAACCTTTCTAATTTTTTTGAAATACAATTTTTAAAATACAATTTTGCTTTTAAAATACAAAACAAATATTATTTATCCATATTGTAGCATCCATTCATAATAGCAGTGAAGAAACGTTCTTTACAACCAGGATTTTCTTTTACCAACTGTCTAACCAGGTTTTTAACATATTCTCGTTTAGTATGTCCATCAACAGGACATCTGTTTTTGGCAACAGGTAGTTCATATCTTTTAGTAAAACCAATAACATCCATTTCTGGTACATACATTAATGGTCTTATAACTGTTAATCTTTTTTTGTCTAAATATGTAACAGGAGAGAAGCAGTGGAATCTTCCTTCATAAATAAGCGAAAGAAACATTGTTTCAATGATATCGTCCTTATGGTGTGCATAAGCTATTTTGTTACAACCTAATTCTTCGGCTTTATTATTTAATGCACCTTTTCGCATTTTCGCACATAAAGAACATGGATTGGATTCTTTTCGCTGTCCAAACACTACATCAGAAATCTGTGTTTCTATTACATGATATTCTACATCAAATTTTTTGCAGTAATCTTTAATCTTATCTAAATCCTGAATACCAAATCCTAAATCAACTGTTATTGCAACTAATTGGAATTTATTTGGATAAAATATTTTTAGTCCGCTCAATGCATATAGTAAAGTTAAACTATCTTTACCACCTGATATACCGATTGCTATTTTATCACCATCTTCAATCATTCCAAAATCATCGACAGCCTTTCTTACGTAACTATATAATTTTTGTGATTTCATAATTTTACCTACCTTGAAAACTATTATTTATTTATAATTAAATACGATTGTAGTGGAAGTAAACAGTATAAAAAAACAGTTGCGTCCACATAATTAGTGTAACACAACTGTTCGCAAAAGACAACTTTAACGAAATGTTTTGTATGTAATTCATTCATATATTGTATAAGCGTTTATAATTTAATGCATACATACTTGATATTATGCCTTTTTAAACTATATTTTTTATAAAATTGCATTAAAATAAGTTCTTTAGTCTAATATTTCAAGCAAATGTTTAAAATATTCAGGTAATGGTGCTTCAAACTCTACATATTCTTTAGTTGTAGGATGAATAAAGCCAATAGTTTTTGCATGAAGAGTTTGTCCCTGTAATTTAAACGGACATTTATTGTTATTGTAGAGTTCATCGCCCAAAATAGGATGATTAATACTTGACATGTGAACTCTTATTTGATGTGTACGCCCTGTCTCGAGCTGACATTCAATGTATGTGTATTTTTTGAAACGCTTTAAAACTTTATAATGAGTCACTGCATTTTTACCATTTTTATAATTAATGGACATTTTTTTACGATTAACTTCATGACGTCCAATTGGTGCATCAATAGTGCCTTCATCATCAGATATAACACCATTTACAATTGCTACATATTTTCGCGTTATCGAATGAACTTTTAATTGCTCGGCTACAAAATTATGGCTGTAATCATTCTTACATACAATTAAAGCACCTGTTGTATCTTTATCAATTCTATGCACAATTCCAGGTCTTAAAACACCATTTATTTCAGAAAGATTATCACGACAATGATACATTAATGCATTAACCAATGTTCCTGTATAATGACCTGGAGCCGGATGCACAACCATATCTTTAGGTTTATTTACTATTAAAATATCATCATCTTCATATATTATATCTAAAGGAATATCTTCAGCTACAATATTTGCTTCTAACGGTTCAGGAATATCTACATTAATTATATCGTCCGTTTTAACTTTGTAATTAGCTTTGCACACGCATTTATTTACTAAAATATGCTGGCTTTTTAGCAGTTTTTGAATATAAGATCTAGATATGTCAGGCAAAATTTCGCCTAAATACTTATCAACTCGAACTCCTTCGAAATCATCGTCAACATAATATATATTACTCATTTTATTCTCGCTTAAATTATATTTGTAAAATAATTTTCTAAATTATAGTTTGAAATTTATTTATCTTTTTTATCTTCAGAATCATCTTTTTTCAAAGAAAAAATCGCATTAAATTCTTTGTCGTTAATTACAAAGACGCAAAAAATTATAAGCAATGCACATGCGATTGTCACATAACAATCAGCAACGTTAAATACTGGAAAATCTATAAGCTTAAAATACAGAAAATCCACAACATAGCCATTTACAATTCTGTCAATCAAATTACCAATTGCTCCTGCTATCAATAAAGTAATTATATACTGCATTGAAATTAAATGCATAGTATTTAACGAACAGTTTAACGTTAGTAGTTTGCTGATTCTGTAAATACATAAAATCAGTATAATTACTACTATTATTGTAAAGATGATAAACATAGCTATCTTTCCTGAAAAAATACCCCAGGCTGCACCTGTGTTCCCTCCATCCAAATAGTTTAATTCAAAGACATTTGGAATTATGGAAATAACTTTTCCGGATTTTAATTGTGTAACAGCCCAAAATTTAGTTAATTGATCAAATATTATCAGAACAATTAAAGAAACAATAAGCTTTAAATTATGTAGTCCTGTTTTCATCTTTATAATCCTTTCTAAAACTTACTTTTTAATTATTTTTTCACAGCTATAAATTAATAAGTCATGGTCTATAGTTCTATCAATTGAAGCATTACCAATTTCTTTTAAAACGATGAACTTAATTACACCTGAATCCATTTTTTTATCATTTAAAGTGGCTTCAACAACATCATTAGCGTTAATATCTGATGTAGTAACAGGTAATTTAAATAATTTTAATGTATCACATATATCATTAAATTCAGTGTTATTTATATAATTTTTAACCAAAGAAATGTATGCAGCTGATACAATACCAATTGAAACACATTCCCCATGAAGTAATGTGAAATTCTTTAATTTTTCAACTGCATGACCAATTGTATGTCCAAAATTAAGTAAGGCTCTATCTCCTTTTTCTTTAGGATCTTCTTCCACTACTTTTCTTTTTACATTACAACTATTGTAAATCATAGTAAACAAAGTGTCATAGTCTCTATCTAAAATCTTTTGATAATTCTCTTTTAACCAGTAGAAATAATCAGAATCTTTTATTAATCCGTGTTTAACTATTTCGCCCATTCCTGAATAATATTCGCGATCAGGTAATGAGTTTAATGTACTAAGATTCATATATACAAGTTTAGGCTGGTAGAAGGCTCCTATCATGTTTTTGTAAGCCTTATAATCTACACCTGTTTTTCCACCAATACTTGAATCTACCTGTGCTAATAAAGAAGTTGGAATTTGAATAAAATCTATTCCTCTTAAATAAGTTGCTGCAGCATATCCTGTCATGTCTCCTACAACACCACCACCTAAAGCAACAAGCATATCATTTCTGTCAAATTTATTTTCAATTAAAACAGTATATAATTCAGAAATTGTATCCAAATTCTTATGAGCTTCACCTGCTGTAAATTCAAAAATAATTACTTCTTTTGAATTGCTCATAAAAATATCTTTAACTTCATTTGCATATAAAGGACCAACATTTGATTCTGTAACTATACAAATTCGTTTGTTACTTATATTTAATTTCTGGATTTCATCATTTAATAAATTGAAATCTTTTGAAAATACAATATCATAACAAGGCTTTTGCTCATAATTTACTTTCATTGCGTTTGTGTTAATTGATACTTCCATATTTTTCTCCTTATAATTAAATAAATATTTATTTAATTTGCGTAAATCTAATCTTTCTTTTTGCCTGCTACATTACTTGTTGAAATAATAACTATATAACAACAAGCATCTTTATTTTCAGTATCTACAATAATGATTGTAGCTTGTTTATTTAACAGTATATCGAAACTGATACTAGATTTTTTCCTTTTTTAGTAACACTTATCTGTCTGTTGTAAATAACTCTGCCAAGACCTCTGACTGAAATAATATCATTTTCTTTAATTGAATATCCATTTGAAGTAATAATTTTTCCGTTTACGAATACTTTTTTCTCTTCAATATATGAAACAATACTGCTTCTTGATTTATTAAATGCTAAAGAAATTATACTGTCTAATCGTATGTTACCGATAGTTCCTTTTATTTCTTTAAGATTTGGCCTGACATTTTCAATTTCATCATAAGCAATCTTACATGAAATAAGAGTATGTTTTACTTTTGTAAAATTATTGATTATATAGTCAGAAATTCCTGTAATAACATATATATATGCTACATTTTCACCTATAAAAATATCGCCAATCTTACTTCTGTCAATTCCCAAATTTAATATTGCCCCTAAATAATCTCTATGATTTAATGTATCTGCGTATTTTTTATTGAGTGGTTCGATTTTTAAAAGAGTGATTGGGACATCTTCTTCATAATAGACTTCAATTGGTTTAAAGACTACAATTTTTCTTTCTGCATAAACATTGCCTCCAGTCAAATAGTAATTAACTGGAGGTAATTGATTTGTTATTGTATTAAAAATATTTATTTCATTTAAATTTAGAAAACCAGAATATGCATAGATATTTTTTAAATAAGTAATATCAGCAAGATCTAATAATCGGTTTTTAACATAATTATCTTCTTTGTTCATCAGTCTGTCCTTAAATGTCGAATATAATTCTACTTATACATTGAAGTTGATCTCATGTTATTATATGAACTTGATATTGCATCATGGAAATCACCTGAAAGATCAACATTTGAAGGTGTCACGATGTAAATGTATCCTGTTATTTTTTGTAATTTACCGCCTATAGAATAGCTTGCACCATAAACTGTATCAACAATACGCTGAGCTAAATCTAATTTAACGCCTTCTAAATTAACGATTACAGCTTTTCCCTGAAGCAATGTGTCTATTATTTCTTTTGTTTCATCATAACCCGATGGCTTAATTACGCAAACTTCTAATCCTGAACTTCTCATCGGAACGACATTTCTTGCGTTTTTATTAGATGATTTGCTCATAAATGAACTTCTGGATGAAGATTTAGCGTGGCTTGAACGTTTGCTATATGAAGGTTCATCGTCTTCATCTTCGTATTTGTCTCTATAAGATGTACGACTTACACGTTCAGGCTGTCTTGTCTCTTCTTCATCTTCGTCGAAATCATCATCGAAATCTTCGTCATAATCATCGTAATCATCCTGATTATAATCCATTCTTAATATGTTCGACACTTTATCTATAAAACTCATTTTAATCTCCTAACTTTGATTTATATTTTAAATATTATAATTTCTTTCACCAAATATTCCGGTACCGACTCTGACTAGAGTTGCACCTTCTTCAACGGCTACCTGATAGTCTCCTGTCATCCCCATCGACAAGACACTCATACTAACATTATCAATGTTTTTATTTTCTATGTCAACCGATAATTTCTTCATATTTCTAAAATATACTCTATTTGATTCAGGATTATCAGTATATGGAGCAATTGTCATTAATCCTTTAATTCTTATGTGTGGAAATTTAGCTATTTCTCTAACTAATTGTTCAGTTTCTTCAGATGTTATTCCGAATTTACTTTCTTCCTGTGCCATATTTACTTCAATTAATATATTCGCAATTTCATCAGCTTTTGCATATTCTTTTTCAATCTGTTCTGCTAATCTTATTGAATCAACAGAATGGATAAGAGAAGCCTTTCCTACAAGATATTTAACTTTATTTCTTTGTAAATGACCAATCATGTGCCATTTGATATCTTTTGGCAATATTTCATATTTGTCACAAAGTTCCTGAACTTTATTTTCTCCGTAATCTTTAACACCTGTTGGCAATGCCTCTTCTATTGCAGTATAAGGTTTAGTTTTGCTGACAGCTATTAAAGTTACTTCATTTACGTCTCTTCCTACTTTTTCACAAGCCTTTTTAATGTTTTCTTCTACAAGTTTAATATTTTCCTGTATCATTAAAATCACTCCTTTATTTATTGAAATATAATTTGATTTTCTTTTACTTTGCTACTATCTAAGACGATATGGTCATACACACTTAAACCATATTTTTCGCCCGATTCAACAATGTAATATTCATCTGTTTCGCCTAATATGGTTACCTGAACAAAAACAGTGTATCCGTTGTTTATGTTGTAAACACCTTGTCTTGTCTGTTCAGCTCCAATAGTATATGTCTCAACAGAATCATCCTTGATGAGTACATCACCTTTTTCAAATTCATCAGTAGATACATAATAATTATCATCATCTGAATATGAAATAGTAGGATATGTTACATCACTATCAATTTTGCCATCTTTAACAACCTGTTTTCTAAATCCAATGTCTGTATCGTCATTAGATTTTGTGGCATAATCCTTTGGAATTATGTATAAATTCTTAGAAGCAATTGATATTTTTGGAATTTTTAATCCTGTTGTTATATTATCAATAATCTGAATATTTACAAATCTGTCTGTTGCATATCTTACAACATACTTTGCTAATGTAATTACTCCGTAATTATTACCATCTGCACCCTTTACAATTTTAATATTGGCTGTAGTGGTTATATTATCTTTATTAAATTTAATTTTTACACCTACTGTATCTTTATATTTTTTTACTTCATTTTTGGTAAATGGAACTACGATACTCCATTCATCATCAGTAATAGATTTATAGATAGGCTCATTTGCTTCAACATAATCGCCTGAATTAACAAGCTGTGAAGAATAGTTTTTAGCTCTAAAGTCATCCATTGTAAGTTCTTTAGCCTTTTTATTTTCATATCCATCAAATCTATAAAGTACAATTCCTGTATTACGTGCCTTATTTATCGAAAATTGAGAATCTGAATTATTTTTAATCAATGAATCTAATGCATTCATGTTAATCAGGTCAGCAACTGTTCCCTGAACATTATTTTTAAAATTATATACTTCATTAAAATCCATATCATCATAGTTATTTGTAAAAGTATATATTTTATCTTTTAATTTTGTAATATCATCGTCTGTAAGGGTAGTATCTTTTTCAGACATTTCAGATAACAGTTTATTAATTGTTCCGTCTGCATCCATACTATATAAAGTTGTATTTAAAGATATTCGTGCACCTTCACGAACATAATAATCAACATATCCGGAAGAATCAGCATTAACAACACTTTCTTTACGTAGTGCAATCCCTTTATAGGATTTATATGTTTCATCGGATGAAGTTCCCTCGACTACTTCATAATAATTAATTCTGTCTGTTGTAATGTATTTAAATAAGCTGATTGCTATATATATAAATATAATGCCAAAAATTATAATACCCGGATTAATACGTGTGTAAGATTTATATCTTATTACTCGTTTTTGCTTTTTTGCCATCTTATTCACCTTAATTATGTATTAGATAATTTAAAATTATCTATTAAACAAATGTTAAATCTGCCTAATTCAAATCATCAGGCACTATCTTATATTATCTATCATTTTTCAATTCTAGTCAATGAAATAATTACCATTTATATTATTTCATTTTTTGTAAAAAATATCATATATAAAGCACAGGAGGTGATTATATGAATTCAAAAGGATTTGATTATACAGTGCTGACATTAGTTATAATTGGAGCAATAAACTGGGGACTTATAGGTTTCTTTAAATTTGATTTAGTTGCATTTTTATTTGGCGATATGAGTTGGCTTTCAAGAATTATTTATGCAATAATCGGATTATGTGGTTTGTACTTAATCAGTCTATATGGAAGAGTTTATTCTCTTGGTGAAAACCATTAAAAACTTTATCTGAATTGTATTCTTTTATGGCATTTACAATTTAGTAATTCTTAATTTAGAAATAAAATAATTAATAAAAAATACCGGAAATAGTCAACTAATCTAATTAGTATAACTATATTCCGGTATTTTTTTATGCATTATAAGCTTCACGCCATTCTAAATCTCCGTGTTCAAGTGATTTTATAAGTAATTCGGCAGTAGCTACATTTGAAGCTAGAGGAATATTGTGCATATCACATAAACGTATTGCTTTATGAATATCCGGTTCATGAGATTTAGGATTTAATGGATCTCTTAAAAATATAACTAAGTCCATCTGATTCTGCTCAATCATGGCACACATCTGTTGTTCACCACCTAAATGTCCAGCTAAAAATTTATGAACATTTAAATTAGCTGCTTCCTCTATTAATCTGCCTGTAGTACCTGTCGCATAAAGTTCATGCTTTGATAGAATACCCCTGTACGCAATGCAGAAATTCTGCATTAAATGTTTTTTTGAATCGTGTGCTATAAAACCAATATTCATATATTTACTCCTCCTAGTATAAATCTTTTTTCCGCTGTAATCCTACATTTATTACAATCCCAATACCAATATACATACTGATTAGGGATGACAATCCATAACTAACGAATGGTAACGTTAAGCCGGTATTAGGCAACATACATGTCGCTACTGACAAATTAACAAGCGATTGGAATCCAATCAACGAGCCAAGTCCAAAGCAAAACAGTTTTCCACTTAAATCTTTCGCCCTGGCTCCCGTTAGAAAACATTCAACAACTATAAGTAGCAACAAGATAACAACTGCCGCACTTCCTGCAAATCCCAGTTCTTCACCTATAATTGCAAATATAAAATCAGTATGACTTTCTGATAATAAGTTACCGTTCTTTACACTGGTTACTGTATTGTTATTTAGGCCTTTTCCTGTAAGACCGCCGGAACCAATTGCAAGTAATGAGTTCTCCTGCTGTCGTCTTGTATCTATAATGTCAGGGTCAGTTGAATCTTTGCTATAAAAACCAACAATTCTTTTTAACTGATATCCTTGTAAAATACCGCTATTAGGATCGTTTATCCCCACGTAAACAAATACACTTGCTAAAGGTATAGCAATAATTAACACAGTTGTTACAATCTTGTAACTAATCCCAGATAAAAACATTATAACACAAAATGTAATAAAAATAACTATTGTTGTTGATAAATCCGGCTGAACTACTATGAGAGCTATTGGTAATCCTGCTAATGCACATGTAGAAGCTATTGTTCTAAAGGTATTTATTGTATTTCTATGCTTATAAAGATAAGCAGCTAAAAATAATATTAAAATTATCTTTGATAATTCCGAAGGCTGAAACTGCATAAACTTTAAATCAATCCAACGTCCTGCACCTTTATTTACATCTCCATTTAATTTAACATAAACAAGCAATACCAAGTTAAATATGTATGCAAGCCAGTAAAATTTAAAAACAAATTTATAACTTACTAAACTTAAAATTATTAAAATAATAATTCCCATTACAAATCCTAAAATCTGTTTTTTCTGTTCTGTTCCACCGCTAGTAGCACTACCTATCGCAAGTATTCCAATAACAGTTAGACATACTACATAAAGTAGTAATCTAAAATTTATATTGCTAAATTTATATTCTTTTAATTTCGACAGCGTTTTTTTCTTTCTTCTTGCCATTGATATTTTGCCTCCTAATGCCCATTTTCTTTGAGCATAACTAAGTAAATATATTAAACCTTAACTTCTTTTATAGGTATGTTTGCAAAAAGATAAGGCTTTTTATCTTTTTCTATTTGTATTTTACAGTTTTCTTTATCAATTTCAACATATTTTGAAATAACATTTAAAATATCATTTTTAATAAGTTCCATTGTTTCAGGTGAACATCCCGCCCTGTCAGAAACTAAAAGAATTTTCAGTCTGTCATGAGCAATTTTTCCTGAACGTTTTCTTTTCCTGAATCTAAAATAATTTAGTCTAAACATTTTGAAAACCTCCTGTTAAATACTTTTTAAAGAAATTAAATTTTCTATTCTTATGATTCAACATTGGTACTTCTTCACCATCTATTCTTTTAGCAATATTCATAAAAATTTTAGATGAATATGAATTTGCCCCTGCAAGAGGTTCTCCTCTGTTAGTCGATATAACAATATCTGTATCATCATGAATCATGCCAATTAAATCAAGACTAAGTATCTCTGTGACATCATCAGTTGACATCATATCGCCTTTTTTCACTAAATCATTTCGTATTTTATTTACAATTAAATTGATAGGATATAGTCCTGCTTTATCTAAGAGACAGGACACTCTGTCAGCATCCCTAATTGCTGATACTTCCGGAGTAGTCACAATAATGGCTCTTGTAGCACCTGCAATAGCATTTTTAAATCCCTGCTCAATTCCTGCTGGACAATCAATTAATACATAGTCAAACTTTTGTTTTAATTCATTTGTAAGATTAATCATCTGATATTGGTTAATGCAAGACTTATCCTTGCTCTGAGCGCTTGGAAGCAAATAAAGATTTCTAAATCTTTTATCCCTTATTATAGCCTGCTTCAAGCGACAGTTCCCTTCAATCACATCAACAATATTGTAAACAATGCTGTTTTCTAAGCCCATTACTACATCCAGATTTCTAAGCCCTATATCTGTGTCTATAGCTATAACTTTTTTCCCTAATAATGAAAGGGAAACGCTCAGGTTTGCAGTAACGGTAGTTTTGCCTACTCCCCCTTTTCCGGAAGTTATTACTATTACTTCTCCCATAAAATCCTCCTCAATATACTTATATTTATTTTATTAATCATATGTTAAGTGTAATATTTTGTATATATTACTCTTTTGTATATTAAGAAGTCTTTTGTTATATATAGTAAAGCCATATTAGCTTTCTAACTAAATTAATCTCTAACGGCACTTGTTGAAGAAGAACTTTCAACATCTTTATTTACATCATCATCCGTTAATTCTCCAAGATAATATCTTACAACGTCCTTTGCTACTTCAGCAGAATCATGTGAAGAGTTACCAAACGGAATAACTGCTGAAATTGCCACTTTAGGTTTGTTATATGGAGCATATGCTACAAACAATGAATGTGCGTTTCTTTTTGAATTTTCTTCAGCAGTACCTGTTTTACCGGCAAACGCTATGTCTGTATCCTTGAAAGATTTTTCTATAGTTCCTTCTGTAATAACCATTCGCATTCCGGTATGAATAATATCCCATGTTTCACTTGATGCGTTTACAGTATTTGATAATTTTGCTTTATTTTTCTTAATTACATTTCCTGATGAATCAGTTATTTTATCAACTAAAGTTAGTTCGTAATTTTTACCACCGTTAGCTAATGTGGATATATATCTTGCAAGTTGTACAGGCGCATATGAATGACTACCCTGGCCAATGGCTGAATGGACAGCTGATTCTGTTGAAAATTTAGGGTCGCTTTCTGTTATTTCTACACCTGATTTCATGTCTAAGCCTAATTCTTTCGCATATACTTCAAGTTTTTTAAGTCCTGTAGCACTATCATATTTACCTGATGAAGTTGTTCCCAATTCATAACCTACTTCATAGAAAAATCCATTACATGATTGAGCAATAGCCTGCATTACATTCAAGCTACCATGTGCTGAAGGATATATCCAACATTTTGGATGTGGCGATATTTTATCAAACTCACCTTTATCAACGATAGTTCTATATCTTGTTATTGTATTATTTTCCAATGCTGTCATTGCAGTTACCATCTTAAATGTTGAACCCGGAGCTGATAACCCCTGAGTAGCTCTGTTATAAAGCGGTGAAGATAAATCATCTACAAGTTTAGCCCAATAATCAGCATCTACTGAACCGGAAAGCATATTATTATCATAACTTGGATAAGTTACCATAGCTAACACTTTACCGTTATTTGGATTAGTAACAACAACAGAGCCTGAACATGGATCCAAAGCAATCTGTGCCGGTGTAATATTTAATTTTTTAATCTGACTAATAATAAAATTATAAGATTCCGTTGATGTGTATGTTGATAATTTGTTATACCAATCACGGTCTTTTTCTAATACGCTCTGATCGTATAATAACATACATATTTCACAACCGTTTATTGTTCCATCATTAATTTTATATTTGAATATTAATTTACTAAATGATGCATTATTATCTATGAAATCTAAAATATAATTTACTATTACTTTATATGTTTCATCTGAAGTAATATATTGATTATCAATTTGTAATGCTGATATATTAATCCAGCTTTTGGATATAGCATATTTGATAAATTCATTAATACTGATATCTCCAGCTATATATTTTTTATAAGTTGCATCAGAACTATCTAAAGATGAAGAAATTAATACATTATCAGATTTTAATTCATCAAAAATATAATCATAATACTCTTTATATTCGTCTGATGAATCATTATATACTTCGCCCTTATCAGATTCTAATTGTTTCTTCAATCGACTCTTTACAACCTTTAGGGCATCAGAATATTTAGTATAAACTTTTGCTTCATTATTTGTTCGTTTCTTTTTTAAATCTTTTATGCTTAAAACATTATTATTTATTAACTGAAAATATACAGTTTTTGCTGCAATAGGATGCACATCGGAATCTTCCTGTTCTTTATCTGAAACATCCCTGTTAACAATCTGAGAAATTAAGACTGAAGCAATTTTTTTCTCAAGCATTTTATATGTGGCAATCTGTAATTTCTTATCAATTGTTAAGGTTACATCTTTTCCAACAGAAGAATCAGTTGATGAAACTGTACTTAACACTTTACCTGTAGAATCTACGAATATTTTCTTTTCTCCACGTACACCCTGCAATGTATCTTCCATAGCGGCTTCAATACCTGATTTACCAACATAGTCGCTAGAAATATAATCACCACCATTGTCATTGTATTCCTGTAATTCGCTTTCGGAAATTTTACCGGTATATCCTATCAGTGGAGCAAAATATTCACTATCAACATATCTTCTGATTGTTGTTTCAGCAACTGATACACCTGTAAGAATTGCTTCATTTTCATAAATCGCTGTCATTGTTTCTTTTGAAATATTTGTTGCAATAGTTGTTGCAACATACTTCTGGTATGAATTTTGGAATATGTTATATCTTATTGCAATAATTTTTAAAGTCATTTCCATATCGTAATCACCCTCTAAATCAAAGAAGGAATTTACACAATAGTCCATGACTTCTGCAGCTGAGGCATTAGAATAGTCAACATTACCTTTTTTCATCTTTTTACCAAATAAATTAGTCATAAATAAGGTTCTTGATGCATCTGATGTAAAATTAAACTCATAATTGCCATCGCTGTTAATTACAATTGGGAAATCATAAGATACTTTATCACCATATTTTTCAATTATTGTTATTGCATTATATACAATTTCATTTAATATTCCGTTTTTTTCATCGGAGCTGTCAATTTTATCTTCAAATGTAACGGCATAGCTTAATTCATTATAAGCTAATAATTCACCATTTGTATCATAAATATTACCTCTTGTACCTGGCGTGTAAACCGTCTTTTCAGCCTGCTGTACATAAGTATTCATATAGTAACTCTCGTTAATTATCTGTAAATCAAATAATCTAAAAAGAACAACTCCAAAAAGAACTGTTAATACCGCACCGACAATAAATATTCTTGATTTTATTATGTTATAAATCGTGTAGAAAAAATCACTTATCAAAACTTAATGCACTCCTTTGTTCTTTAGAAATTACCTTTTCATTTAATAAATAAAACAATTTATATACAATTAAAGCACAAAATGTTGTAATTATCATTTCAGGTAAAATTATCTTTTCAAAATAATATGGATAGTCTAACTTATTTCTTAAAAGCAATCTGAATCCATAGTAAACTGTGTTAAACATAAAATCATTTATAAAAACTAAAAGCAATGGCATAATAATGATTTCACTATAAAACCATCTTCTAAAGATTCCACTAAATAATCCGCAATACATGTAAATTAAAGCGTTAAATCCTATTACGTCACCATAGAAAACATCAACAAGTAAACCACATGCAAATCCAATGGCTATTCCTTTGTTGCTTCCACACATAAGTCCAAAAAAACATACAACTATCAGAAGAAGATTAGGTGTAGAGACTTCCTGAGGCAATGCAAGAGAAAATGCGTTTTGTAGCAAAAAGGCAACGAGAATCACTGCCGCAAATATTATGAAATTTCTTATTTTCTCTTTCATGCTTTTTCTCCTTTACATATCATCCTTTAACTGAGTAATTACCAATACTTCGTCTATATGTTTAAAATCTACAACAGGAATTATTTGTCCTGACTGTGTCAATTCACTCGAATCTAATTTAATATTTGTTACATAACCGACTAATATTCCCGGAACAAATTTGTCTGATATTTTTGATGTGACTACCATATCGCCTTCTGTAACCTTAGCATCTTTTAGTACTTCTGTTACATTCATAACACCATCATCCATAAGCTTTAAATCTCCACTTACAATTCCGGTATCACTTGTGTTGGCAAACGAAACACTTACACTACTTTCATCATCAATTATAGCTCTAACTTTTGCATAATCTTTACCGACGTCAGTAACAATTCCAACAAGTCCACCACCGCTTATTACATTCATATCTTTTTTTATTCCGTCTTTTGAACCTTTATTAATTGTAAAGATATCAAACCAGTTTCCGGAGTCTTTTCCAATTACATTGGCTGCAATTTTTTCGTAACTTGAATAGTCCTGATCTAACTGATATAAATCACGAAGTCTTTCAAGTTCATATTTATTTTGAGCTAACAAACTGTTTTCTTCTGTTAATTCGTTAACCTGACTTTCTAATTCTTTATTTTTCTTTGTAAGTTTTTTTACTGAATTAAAGTAATCTGCTTTATTAGTAAACCATTTACCAATGCCATTCATTCCATCCTGAAGAGGAACAACAATTGCACCGGAAACTATTTTTGCAGGTTTAGAATAATTTGAAAATATAGATGACAAAATTATGCTAAACACACAAAATACAGTTAGAACAAATATTAAAACTTTTGTATTTATATTTATAAACTTAGAAGGTCTTTTCATTTCTTTTTACCTACCTCTTAGTATTTATTTTCGCTTGGTGTATATAACAACTTTCTGTATTTTGAATCAGATATAATTTTTGAAATTCCTCTTACAACTGATTCACCGGGGTTTCTAACAACATTTACCTTTAAATCTGTTTCCATTTCTATTAGTTTACTTAAATTTGTAATCTGCGCTGAACCACCTGTAAGATATATTCCGGTGTCAATTATATCAGAAGATAATTCAGGTGGTGTACGTTCAAGTAACTGTTTTATTGAATCAATAATAGACGATAATACTTCTTTTATTGCTTCATATATTAAATCAGATGTAACCGTTCTTTCACAAGGAAGTCCTGTAATAATGTTTCTCCCAAATACATTACACATTTCATAATTATCATCTGATTCTTCATCATAAATTGCATTTGCAAGATTGATTTTTATTTGCTCTGCTGTTTTCATGCCAATCATAATATTATATTTTCTTTTTACAATATTACAAATTATTTCGTCAAGTTTGTTTCCGCCAATTTTTACAATTCTGCTAATTACAATTCCACCAAGTGATGTAACTGTAATTTCAGTTGTATCGGCACCGATGTTTACAATCATGTTCCCTTTAGCACTGTCAATATCAATACCAAGACCAACTGCATCTGCAATAGGTTTTTCTACTATCTTTATTTCTTTTGCTTTAATACTTGAGTCGTTAATAACATCATAAAAAGCTCTTTTTTCAACTTCAGTTATATCAGAAGGAACTGCAATACAGAATCGTCCACCTCTTACAATTTTAGGATAATTTAATTTAATAAACATCTTTTCTATAAGACTTTTCATGTTTTTAATATCTGCAATTACTCCATCCTTGATAGGAAAACTTACAACAATATTATCAGGAGCTTTCTCATACATTTCAAAAGCTCCATTTCCAATTGCAAAAACGTCCTTTTTATTTCGAATTGCTATTATATTTTTTTCATTTATTATAGTTTTAGTTTGTCCATTGAAAATCTTTAAATTACTTGTTCCAATGTCAATTCCATAAACATTCTGACTCATTTTATTGTCCTTCCAATTAACTTGATTTATATAATTCCTAATGCATTTAAGCTGGTAAACGATTTGTCTCCTATAATAATATGATCGAGAACAGTTATACCAATTAACTGTCCGGCTTCACATATTTTTTTCGTAGAAATAATATCATCTTTACTAGGTTCGCTGTTCCCGCTTGGATGATTATGTACAATTACGATATTAACCGCATTAAATCTTAATGCCTGAACAAATATTTCCCTTATTGAAAATAGAGACTGGTTTATTGTTCCTGATGTTATCATCATATCTTTTATCATTTGACATTTTGTGTCTAAATATGCAACGACTAATTCTTCTTTTTCTTTATGGCGCATGCTTTCCATATAGTATCTTGCAATTGTGTCAGGTCTTGAAAAATCAAGCTTATGAATTGCTTTCGTACATGCTATTCTTTTAGAAAGTTCTCCTATACACATAATCTGAATTGCTTTTACAGTTCCAATTCCCTTAAAGCTTGTCAATTCTTCAAATGTATAATGCATAATTGATAAAATATCTGTCTTATTTTCTTTTGTTATTATTGTTCTTGCCAGTTCCATAGAATTCAATTCTCTGTTTCCTGTTCTTAGAATAACAGCTAATAGTTCTTCATCACTTAAAAAGGCCGGTCCTTTTTCAATGCATTTTTCATAAGGTCTTTCATTAACAGGCATATCTGCAATTTTGTTCATATAAATACCTCCATTCATCTCTCCAAGTACAAATTGAGGTATCAAACAATAACTTGCTAATTTTAGATTTTATCACAATAAATTTTTAGTGTACACAATTAAATAATATTTTAAGTAAATTTAACCAAATTTTAACATTTTATAAAGAGACAATATTTTCATTTACTAACTGCTGCAAAGCCTTTAATATTCCAAATTTAGCATGTTGCCATGTAAGACCACCCTGAAAATAGACAGCATATGGAGGCTTAATTGGAGCATCAGCACTAAGTTCAATAGATGAACCGGATACAAATGCACCTGCTGCCATAATTACCTGTGAATCATAGCCCGGCATATCCCATGGTTCAGGTGTAACATGGCTGTCAATCGGAGCAGCTGCCTGAATTCCTTTACAAAAAGCGATTACTCCTTCAGGAGAGCCAAATGTAACAGCCTGAATGATATCGTATCGTTCTTCTGTCGAATTAGGAATTACATTAAATCCTAATCTTTCAAATACATTTGCTGCAAAAATTGCACCCTTTAATGCAGAAGCAACAACTGTTGGTGCCATAAATAATCCCTGATAAAATGTATGAATTACATCAAGGCTTGCACCAACTTCTTTTCCAAGTCCCGGAGTTGTAAGTCTATATGCACAATTTTCAACACATTCTTTGGTTCCACATATATATCCTCCAATAGGAGCTAATCCACCACCAAGATTTTTAATCAAAGAACCTACAACCATGTCAGCACCTACGTTTGATGGCTCAACTATATCTACGAATTCACCATAGCAATTATCTACCATTACAATGATATCTTTATTTATTTCTTTTACAAAATTAATTACCTGACCTGTTTTTTCAACAGAAATAGTAGGTCTTGTCTCATATCCTTTTGATCTTTGGATTCCAACCATCTTAACATCAGAAGTTATTGCCTTTTTTATGCCATCAAAATCAAAATCACCATTAGGAAGTAAATCTACCTGTCCATATTTAATTCCATATTCTGCAAGAGATCCTTTTGATTCTCTAATTCCGATTACTTCTTCAAGTGTATCATAAGGCTTACCAGAAATATAAAGTATTTTGTCGCCCGGTCGTAAATTTGCTGATAATGCGATCCCTAATGCATGAGTTCCACATGTAATCTGTGGGCGGACAAGTGCATCTTCTGTACCAAATACATCAGCATATACTTTTTCTAAAGTATCTCTGCCTATGTCATTATATCCATAACCTGTAGATACGCCAAGATGCGCTTCGGAAACCTGATTCTTCTGAAATGCTTTCATAACTTTTAATTGATTATATTCAGCTACTTCATCTATTTTTGCAAATCTATCTTTTAATTCATTTTCAATATTTTTTGTAAAATTATATACATTTTCATCTATTCCCAGATTTTTATACATTTCCTTAATCATTTTTAATTATATCCTTTTCCCTTAGTGTATTAATCATATATTTCAAAGTATCATCGATACTATCATAATCAAAATAGTTGACCATGGTCACATCTTTTTCCCTTCTAAACCATGTAAGCTGTCGTTTTGCAAAATGTCTGGTTTCTCTTTTTATTATTTCTTTAGTTTCATCTAAAGAATATTTACCATTAATATAATCAACAACTTCCTTGTATCCTATACCGTTCATGGAAACCAAACCTTTTGTATATCCCATATTCAAAAGGTTTTTGACCTCATTTACAAGGCCTTTATCAAACATAATATCAACTCTTTTATTTATTCTTTCATATAAAAGTTCTCTTTTATCATTTAACACAAAATAAACAAAATTATAAGGAGAAATATTTTGAGATTGTTCTTCATTATGAGTTGAAATTTTTTCACCTGTATTTTTATAAAATTCTAATGCTCTTATTACACGCTTTAAATTGTTCTTATGTATATTTAATGCAGATTCTTCATCTACTTCTTTTAACATATTATGTAAATAATCATTTCCTTTTTCTTTTGCTATATTTTCAAGTTCTTTTCTATAAGCACTGTCTATTTCTTCATCATTAAACTGAATATCATATAATACAGACTGAATATAAAATCCGGTACCGCCTACGATAATTGGAATTTTTCCTGCTTCATATATTTTGTCCATGTATTCTAACGTTTTTTCTTTAAATACATGAACGTTAAATTCTTCATCCGGTTCAAATTCATCAACAAGATAATGCTTTATTCCCTGCATTTCTTCTTTTGTTATTTTGGCAGAACCAATATCCATATGTTTATAAACCTGAATGGAATCAGCACTGATTATCTCTCCGTCAATTGCTTTTGCAATTTTTATGGATAATTCTGTTTTACCTACTGCTGTAGGTCCTGTTATAACAACTAACGGTTTCATATATACTCCTAAATTATTCGTTTAAACTTCTTTTCAAGTTCGTATTTTGATAATGAAATGATTGTTGGTCTTCCATGAGGACAGTTGAATGGATTTTCAAGTTTTAACAGTTGGTCAATTAAAGAATCCATTTCTGCATAACTTAATTTGTTATTTCCCTTAACTGCTGCTTTACATGACATTGACGCAATTTTTTCTGTTAATAGTTCAGAATTTAATTTTGTTGTCTGTTCTGACAAATTATCAATAAGGTTCATCAATACCTCTCTTGCATCTAATGTATATAAATCAGCCGGGATACCTCTTACTGCAAAATCCTGACCACCAAATTCCTCTATTTCATAACCTATTTCTCTGAAATTATCTATAAATTTTTCTAAAAGTTGTGCTTCAAGCATGCTTAGATTTAAAATTATAGGAGGATTAACCATTTGAGTGTTAATTTCTTTATTTTTTAAACCAGCCATAATTTTTTCAAACATAACTTTTTCATGAGCCGCATGTTGGTCAATGATATACATTTTATCTTCGTACTCAACAATCCAGTATGTATCAAATACCTGCCCTATTATTTTATGTTTTTTTCTTGCTGTATCTGTCAAGAAGTTATCTTCAAAAAGATTCATTGTCATATCTTTTGAAGTTTTTGGAACATCAAATCTGGTTTTAACATTTACGGCTTTTTCTTCTGGAATTAATGCGTTTTCCATATTAGATGTATTATCTAAAGATATATCTTCCTTAGTTATTTGATTCGACCCTTTGTTCCTAATAGTTACTGATATTTCTTTGTTATCCTGATTATTTTTTAGGAAATCTTTATTCTCAACTATAACATCAGTATTATTCTCAATATCATCGCTTACACCATTTATATTATCGCTATTATTAGTAATGTCTGACTTAAAATTACTATCCGATTGTTTTATATCAGATTGTTTGTTGTAATTTAATTCCTCTGAAATAAAATTATCTGATTTATTAACATCAGATTCAATGTTATTTTTTCTTTCAATCTCATCTGTTCTTTTTGTTTCAAATGGCTCAGGCACCTTTATAGCAATAGGAATATCCTCTTTTTCTTCTGTAAGTTTAACCTGTGGAATCTTCGGCTTCTCAATAATTGCTTCAGATAAAACTTCCACAATCCATGGATACAAATCTTTTCCATTTCTAAATCTAAGTTCCATTTTAGACGGATGAACGTTTACATCTAAAAGGTCTGAATTAATTTTCAAATGCAAGACTGTAAAAGGATATTTATGTTGCATCATAACAGGTGCAAACGCCTCTTCTATCGCTTTTGTTAAAATAGTACTTTTAATATATCTTCCATTTACAAAATAATTCTCAAATGTTCGGTTTCCTTTAGAAATTAATGGCTTTCCGATGAAACCTTTAAGATGTGCAAATTCACATTCTTCATTTATTTCTATTAAATTATTAGTTATTTCTCTACCATATATATTATAAATTACATCTTTCAAATTACCGTTTCCCGGAGTATGTAACTTAGGTTGTCCATTATTTATGAAATTAATGGCTATTTCAGGATGCGAAAGTGCTATCCTTTCAACAATTTCTGAAATATATCCGGCTTCAGTCTGAGGAGTTTTTAAAAATTTTCTTCTTGCAGGAGTATTGAAAAAAATATTTCTTACAAGAAATGTTGTTCCATCAGGAGCACCTATTTCTTCGAGTCCTTTTTCCTTTCCTCCTTCTATAGTATATTTACATCCAACAAATGAATCTTGTGTTTTTGTAATTAACTCTACCTGACATACAGCTGCGATACTTGAAAGGGCTTCACCTCTAAAACCAAGAGAAGAAACGACCATTAAATCTTCGACAGATTTAATTTTACTTGTAGCATGTCTCAAAAATGCAGTTTTAATATCATCTCTATCAATACCACATCCGTTGTCTGTAATTCTTATAAGTTTAGTGCCACCATCTTTAATTTCAACACTAATTTTATCAGCACCCGCATCAATTGAATTTTCCATAAGCTCTTTTACAATCGATGCCGGCCTGTCAATTACTTCTCCGGCAGCTATTTGATTAATTGTATTTTGATCTAATAATTTAATATTGCTCATTTACCATCTATTCCTTAATTTGTTCTGTATTTTATACAAATGATTTAAAGCATCTATTGGTGTCATAGTTCCTAAATCAAGTTCTTCAATTTCAGTGATAATATCATCTTCTTTTACTGTATCAAACAAAGACATCTGATGTAGTTCAACATTATCATTTACTCCTTTTATGGAATTTCCGGGAGTCATATTTGCGGCAATTTCCTTTGCTTTAGCTGTTATATCTGCATTTGATAATTCAGCAACAAGTTCTTTTGCTCTATTTATAACACTATCAGGAACACCGGCTAATTTGGCAACCTGTATACCATAACTTTTATCTGCTCCGCCCTTAACAATTTTACGTAAAAATACAATATTATCGCCCTGCTCTTTTACGCTGATGCAATAGTTATTTACACCTTTCATAGTTCCTTCAAGTTCAGTTAATTCATGATAATGAGTTGCGAATAATGTTTTTGCACCAAGTAATTTTATATCACATATATGTTCAACTACCGCCCATGCAATACTTAATCCATCAAAAGTACTTGTTCCTCGGCCTATTTCATCAAGAATCAACAAGCTTTTTGGTGTTGCATTTCTAAGGATATTAGCAACTTCTGTCATTTCAACCATAAAAGTACTTTGACCGCTTGCTAAATCGTCAGATGCCCCTACTCTTGTAAATATTTTGTCGCACACGCCTATATTTGCACTCGTTGCCGGAACAAATGAGCCAATCTGAGCCATAAGAGTAATAAGTGCTGTCTGTCTCATATATGTTGATTTGCCGGCCATGTTTGGGCCTGTAATAATTGATACACGATTATTATTCATGTCTAAATATGTATCATTAGTTACAAACATACTGTCAGGCATCATTTTTTCAACGACAGGATGTCGGCCGTTTTTAATATCTATAATACCTTTTTCATTTATGTTAGGTTTAACATAATTATTATGTTCAGCAACATATGCTAATGAAGCAAATACATCAATTTTTGCTAATGCTTTTGCAGTAGTCTGTATTCTAACAACCTGCGATGATATCTCATCTCTTATTTCACTAAATAAATTATATTCTAATGAAAATAATTTATCTTCTGCACCTAATATTACATCTTCTAATTGTTTTAATTCATCAGTTGTGTATCGTTCTGAATTGGTCAATGTTTGTTTTCTCACATAATAATCCGGGACTAAATCCTTATACGAATTTGTAACATCAAGATAATATCCAAATACTTTATTGTATTTTATTTTAAGTCCTTTAATACCTGTCTTTTCTTTTTCTTTAGTCTCAAGTTCTGCAAGCCATGTTTTTCCTTCTGTTTTAGCTTTTCGTAATCTGTCAACCTCTTCATTATATCCTTCTTTAATAATTCCCCCCTCTTTGATATTAATTGGTGGATCTTCGTTTATTGAATTGTCTATCAATGAAGTTATATCATCTAAAACATCTAATTCTTCTGTAATTTCTTTAAAAAGAGGACTCTTAAAATCCTGTATTACCGTTTTTATATGTGGCAACATTTTTAAAGAATTAAGCAAAGCTATTAAATCTCTTGGATTAGCTGATTTATATGCTACTTTACTTATAAGTCTTTCTAAATCGTATATTGGAGAAAGATATTCTCTTAATTCATCTCTTGTAATTAAAGATTTATTTAATTCCTCGATTGCTTTTTGTCTTTTTATAATAGATTCTTTATCAATTAACGGCTGTTCTATATAGCTTCTTAGCATTCTTGCACCCATAGCCGTTTTTGTCTTATCGAGTACCCATAAAAGAGATCCTCGTTTTTGTTTTTCACGTAATGTTTCACATAACTCCAAATTTCTTCTGGTAGAAGTATCTAATATCATAAATTTATTCGTTGAATAAGGAATTATCTGAGTTAAATGAGATAGTGAGTTTTTTTGCGTTTCTGTTAAATACTGCATTAGAGCACCGGCAGCATTTGTTCCAACATCATAATTATCAATTCCTAATGCTGATAAATCATAAACCTTGAAATGATCAGTTAATGCTTTTTTACACATATCATCATCAAAATACCATGATTCTAACTGGAATAATGTGATATTTAATCTGTTTTTTAAATCGTCAATATCAATTCCTGTAAGTAAAAATGCATCATTGCATATTATTTCACTTGGCATGAATTTATAGATTTCATCAAGTAATGCCCTGTTGTTTTCAACTTCAGTGACAAAAAAATCTCCTGTTGTAATATCTACAATAGCTATTCCAAAACAATTTTCCACACATACAATAGACATTAAATAATTATTTTTAGTTTCATCTAATGCAGATGTGTTTAGATTTGTTCCGGGAGTAACAATTCGGACAACTTCTCTTTTTACAATTCCTTTTGCTGTTGCAGGATCCTCGACCTGCTCAACAATCGCAACCTTATATCCTTTTGTTACAAGTTTGTTTAAATAAGAATCTACAGCGTGATAAGGGACACCACACATTGGCGCCCTTTCTTCTAAGCCGCAGTTTTTTCCTGTTAAAGTGATTTCAAGTTCTTTTGATGCTGTAATAGCATCTTCAAAAAACATTTCATAAAAGTCACCTAAACGGTAAAAAATAATGCAATCCTTATATTGTTTTTTAGTTTCTAAGTATTGTTGCATCATTGGTGTAATACTCATATTATGCCTCTATTTCTCCAAAATAATAAAATCCTTTGGCTTTTAGTAATTTAACTTTTAATTCCTGACCAATTAAATCCTTAGTTCCCTTAAAATGAACTACCGTGTTGTTGCTTAATCGTCCTGTAATTAATTCAGGGTCATGGCTGTTTACTTCTTCTGCCATAACTAATTGTGTTGTTCCTTCATATTTGGCAGTTTTCTTTGATGATATTTCATTTACAACTTTTAAAAGTCTGTCAAATCTATCTTTAACTACATCCTGTGGAACCTGATTTTCCATTTCTGCAGCAGGTGTTCCCGAACGCTTTGAATAAATAAATGTAAATGCACTGTCATATTGAACTTTCTTAACAACATCTAGTGTTTCATTAAAATCTTCTTCTGTCTCACCGGGAAAACCAACAATGATATCTGTTGAAATTCCAATATCAGGAATTGCTTTTCTTAATTTATCTACGATTTCAAGATAATGCTGTTTGTCATAATGCCTGTTCATTATTTTTAATAAACGGTCGCTTCCTGACTGTAATGGCAAATGCATCTGCTTGCAAATTTTTTTAGAATGAGCCATTACATCAATTAATTCATCAGACAAATCCTTTGGATGACTCGTCATAAATCTAACTCTCTTTAGACCGTCTATTTTTTCAATTTCCTGTAAAAGCTGTGCAAATGTCATTGGATTTTCTAATGTCTTACCATATGAATTAACATTTTGACCTAACAACATTATTTCAACTACACCTTCACTAACTAATTTCTTGATTTCATTAATTATATCTTCAGGTTTTCTGCTTCTTTCCCTTCCTCTAACATATGGTACAATACAGTAACTACAAAAATTGTTACATCCATACATTATATTAACTCCGGATTTAAAACTGTATTTTCTTTCACTAGGTAAATCTTCTACTATTTCTGTTGTACCCTGCCATATATCAATTACAGATTTTTGACCTGAAAGTCTTTCATATAATAATTCTGCTAACTTAAAAATGTTATGTGTACCAAAGATTAAGTCAACAAATTTATAACTCTTTTTGATTTTTTCAACAACATGTTCTTCCTGCATCATGCATCCGCATAAACCTATAATCATATTGCTGTTTTCTTTTTTTAATTTTGATAAATATCCTAATCTTCCGTATATTTTTAAATTAGCATTTTCACGTACAGTACATGTATTATAAAGTACTAAATCAGCATGTTCATCTTCTGTTTCTTCATATCCGATTTCATTAAGAATACCTATAAGTTTCTCTGAATCTTTGAAATTCATCTGACATCCAAATGTTGCTACACATGCCTTTAATTTTCTTCCTAATTCTTTTTCTCTATTAGAAATTATTTCTTTACATTTAGCTATGTAATAAGCCTGCTTTTCTGTTTCATTTACAAAATTCACTTTATTTCTCCTAAACTATCTCATTTGTTATTATGGTATCTAAATTGATATCATTTTCATGCTGCTTAAGTTCATCCACAATTTGAAAATTAAACCCTACACCGATTTTATATGTATCTATATTTTTTAAATATCTGTCATAAAAGCCTGCGCCATATCCAATTCGCTTTCCTTCTTTAGTAAATGCAAGTCCCGGAACTATAACAATATCCGGTTTAGGTGCAATATTATCTGTGACAGGTTCAGGTATTTTCATATAGCCTTTTTTTAACTGGTTAAAATCAGTAATTGTATAAAATGTCATGTCGTTTCCAATTACTTTTGGAAGTGCAAGAATTTTACCTTTATTTAAGCAGTCACTCATAAGCATTGTCATATCAACTTCATTATTTACACTACAATAGCAGTAAACAACTTTACTGCTATTATAAATTTTGCTATTTATTATTGTATTATTGATTTCCAAATTATAAAGTTCAAATTTTTGGTAATCAAGAGATAATCTTTTTTGCTTTATTTCTTTTCTAAGAATGTTTAAATCCATTTTAATGTCCTTTAGGTTTTAAATCCACAATTGTTCCATCGGGATTTTTAATTTTTACATTTTTTAATTCACCTTTTAAATTACCAATAACAGCCATTCTATATTCTGTACGCAACTGTTCCTGTTCTTTCTTTTCACTGTCAGTTAATCCTTCTGCTTTAGATTTTCTTGCCAATTCATTTATTCTCTTTATTTTCTTCTGATCCATTTTTTCTTTTCCTTTTATTTTATTTTAGAAATATATATGTAGTATCACTATTTGCCGCGATTGCACCAATAAAATACCCTTTTTCTTCAAGCAATACTTCTGTCGAAGGGAATTTCTGAATTGCAACATATTCATATTCTTTGCCAAATAAAGGCTTTTTTTCATTGACACTTGCAATGAGATTATTATTAATGAAAACTATCTTTTCTTTATTACTGTAAACTGCATCAACCTCGTTAGTCTCTAAATTAAGAAATTGACTTTTAGAATCTTTGTCAATTTTAACATATGGTGTTCCGTTAATTAATATAGCATTTGCTCTTGTTGAACTTCCGGTTTTTGTTTTGTTAATACATGTATATTCTTCTTTGCTTTCAAGATTATAAAAGCAAATCGTTTCTTCATCCTTATTAAAATCGAATGTAGAATATAACAAATAATTATTCTGAACCTCCGCAAATACTAATGTAGTATCATAGTATGCCTGGGCTATTGACGGTATAACCATATGTGTCTGTTCAAGTAATAAATCCGATATAAATTGCTGAATGTTTATTACCATTAAAGTTTCAACAGCTACTTCTTCTTTTTCGAGTAAATCATGCTTATTCTCATCAAATAAAGAGTATCCTGTTTTCATAATACATGAATTTTCGTTATATGGAATCATAAATTCAATTCCATTGTTAATTAAATTTTCATCGTTGATTTTATATTGCTTATTATCTACAAAATTAAATAAAATAGATGAAAAATCAAAAAATCCGGCATAATTATCTTTATAATTTCCTCTTGGAATTGCCCTTTGTATTATTAAATTAGATTCATTTAATATATATATTTTTATTTGTTTTTTATCAGGATATAGATTTAAATTATCCTTTAAAGTAATTATTTTTAAATATGTATCATCAATATAATTATATTTAATTATATTTAAATTGTAATTTCCATCATATTGATCATCGAATTCAGTAAAATAAATATAATCTGACTGAAACTGACAGTCTGTAATATTAAAAACCTGTAGTTTTTCGCTTCTTGGAAGAATTTCTTTTCTTATATTATCTTCTAAATGATACACGAAATAGTGTACTTTTTTAATATTGCTAAACTTACTATCTTCATATTCTTTTTCAAGAATTATATCATCTTTTAAATGAATTCCATTAAAATATTCTGATTGGGCTAAAAATCTAATGTTCATTATGACTCCTCACGCGTTTATATAACGAAATTTTTACAAACTAAATCATACTACAAAATTGAAAAAAGGTCTATATTTTCATTCTTAGATATGTATAACTCAAAATTGCAAACCTTTAATCTAAATATAATTGTTCAAATAATAATGCTATGGTCTGAATTCAGAAATAATCGATTCAAACACCTTTATACCATCAATAGCTGCACTTGTAATGCCTCCGGCATAACCTGCCCCTTCACCACAAGGATAAACACCTTTAAATACTGATTGAAAATCGTCTTCTCTTATAATTCTTACAGGTGATGACGTTCTGCTTTCAATCGCCGCAAATACAGTATCTTTATTATCAAATCCCTGTATTTTCTTGCCAAAATATGGCATTGCCTCTTCTATTGAATCGCAAATATATTTAGGTAATACATTTTTTATATTCGCAAAAGAATATTTTCCTTTTATGTCAGGAATAACATTTCCAAATTCATGACTGATTTTGTTATTTACAAAGTCACCATATAGTTGAACAGGAATTGCACCTTTTCCTTCATTAAATGCTTTTTCTTCTAATTCACGTTGTAAATACATTCCTGCTAATGGATGTTTACTTTCAAAATCATTTGGAGTAATAGTTGTAACTATCGCACTGTTTGCATTTTTACCATCTCGAGCGCTATAACTCATACCATTGACAGCTAAACGTTTATCTTCAGAAGAAGCATTAACCACGCATCCTCCAGGACACATACAAAAAGAATATACGCCTCTTTTGCTCTTTGTATTGTATGTTAATTTATATGGTGCAGCAGGCAAACCTTCACAATTATCAACTCCATATTGTGATTTATTTATCATATCCTGTAAATGCTCAACACGAACACCTATTGCAAATGGTTTTTGTTCCATTGGAAATGATTTGTTATATAGCATTTCGAAAGTATCTCTTGCACTATGACCTATAGCCAAAATACATATTTGACTCTGAATTTTTTCTGAATTATTGATTTCTAAATTATAAAAACCACCTTCTTTTTCGATGTTAGTAAGCTTACTTTCAAACAATACTTTTCCACCAAGTGATTCTATTTCTTTTCTTAAGTTTTTTACAACAATTTGAAGAATATCTGTTCCTATGTGAGGTTTTGAATCATACATGATATTTTCGGGTGCACCACATTTTACAAATGTTTCCAGAACAAAATTCTGACGACCGTTTTTATCTTTAATTCCTGTGTTTAATTTTCCATCAGAAAAAGTTCCCGCGCCACCTTCTCCAAATTGAACATTTGACTCTGTATTTAATTTACCGGTTTTCCAAAATTCTTCAACATCTATAATTCTACTGTCAACATCCTTGCCTCTTTCAATTATTATAGGATTATAACCTGCTTTTGCTAAAAGATAGCCACAAAACATTCCGGCCGGGCCAAATCCTACAACAACAGGTGGATTTTCTATTTTTTTATTACCCGTAACATTGTATATGTATTTTTCTTCTTTTTTTACAATTGAAACATCTTTAGGTAATTTTTTTAAATTGTATTTATTTAACTCTAATTGAACAGCATATATATATATTGGTGATTTTCTTGCATCAATTGATTTTTTTATAATTTTATATGACACAAGGTTGTTTTTTTGTGTATGAACTTTTTTAAGTGCTTCCTTAACAACATCATCTATACTATGCTTAACATTCATCTTAATTTGATTAACTTTAATTTTTATCATATAAACAACTCTTTCCTGCAATTGCACCGCTTGACCATGCAAATTGTAAATTATAACCGCCACATAAACCGTTAATATCGACCACTTCACCTGCGAAATACAAGTTTTTTACAAGTTTAGATTCCATTGTTTTAGGATTTATTTCTGATAAATCAACTCCTCCACACGTAACCTGAGCCTGTTCGTAATCTCTCGTATCTATTGCTTTAAATTCAAATTTTTTTATAAAATTTATTATATTTGAAATAAAGTATTCAGAATCTTTTTTACATTTATTAACTACTATTTCATAAATACCATTAGCTATTTTTGACGGTAACATTCCTTTTAAAGCATATAATACACTTTTTCCGTTATCTTTTTGTGTAATAATAAATTTTTCTATATCCTCACTCTTAATATCAGGTAAATAATCAACTGTTATTTCAACATCTTTTTCTAAATTTATAGCTCTGGAAATATAATTACAGCAATTAAATATAGGAATTCCTGATAAGCCATAATCAGTAAATTGCACTTCTCCGGTTTCCTTATATACTGATGCTCCTTCTATAAAAGCTGTTACAGTTGCTTTAGTTCTTACGCCTGCAAAAGATTTACAGATTTTATTTTTGCATACAATTCCTGTTAATCCGGGAACCTGTTCAATTATATTATGGCCAAACATTTTTGCATAACTGTATCCACTTCCATCAGAACCGGTTTTTGCAGCAGACTTTCCACCAGTTGCAATTATAAGCTTGTCGGCTATAATTTCTTTATTATTACCCTTAATTATAAATTTATCATCTTTTCTATGCATTCTTGTAATATGAAAATCAGTAATTAATTTTACATTTCTTTTATACAATTCACTTTGCAATACATCAATAACAGATGCTGCCTGCTCACTCATAGGATAATAATATCCATTTTTATCTTTTAACATTAAACCGCAATTATAGAAAAATTGTTTTGTATCATCGACAGAAAATTCGTTTAACACTACATCTGCAAAGTCCTGATTATTATATTTTTCTTTTGAAACTGATTCATTAGTCAAATTGCATTTTCCATTACCGGAGATTCTTATTTTAGAACCTATTTTTGATGTGTGTTCTAAAATAAGAATCTCATTATTTTCATTTGCTACATTTATTGCAGCCACCATTCCTGCCGCTCCGGCACCGATTATACATATTTTCATTGTAAATATTCCTCAACTGGTATTAGCCTCAAGAAATTTAAATAATTCTTCTGCTGTATCAAAGTAAAAACCTTCAGCTAAAACATCCTGCTCTTTTTTTGACAAACTGGACACTGGTATTTCTGTGGATGCAACAACAGTTGCTCTATCATTTTCAAATACTACAATGTATCCTTCCACTGATTGCAACCAATAGCCTTCTTTTTCTATTACTTTAGCATTAGTCTGAGAATTATTCTTCTTTGATTGTTTATCTGTTCCAATATTATATCCAATTACAAATGTTGCAACAATTACAGCTGCAACTAAACAAAAAATATATGCACGCTTGTTCATAAATAAACTCCTTTGCATATATTTTTTACCGTTTTATATTTTTATATACTACAGCAGATGAATTTTTTTACATATTTTAATAATCATAGTTCCTTTTGGAACAGATTCCAATTCATTTTCTGTAACAATTTTCGTTTTAATAACCATAATTCCATATACTGCAATAGCTACACATATAGCGATTAACGTTGATATTGTATTACTTCCGATTAATTTATGGAATAATAAATAAACTAAATAACAACATATAGACATAATTACCGATGAAATTATAGGTTTAACAAATGTATTTTTTATTTCCTGTGTATAGCCTGTATAATTTTTTATTGAATATGAATTTAATACACATACAGTCATTGCAAATGTGAAATCACCTATTACAACAGCGTATATTCCTAATTTGAATACAACGAGTAATAAAGGCAAAATAACTAAATGAATACCTAATGAAATTGCTGAATTCTTAATAGGAACATTCAATTTATCAATTCCCTGTAATATTGAATTACTGATTGTTGATAAAGAAAATGCCGTAACTGTAAATACACTAAACATCATCATGTAAACAATCATATCATTACTCAAATTAGGAAATAGCATTTTGTTGATTGGTCCACCTAATACTGATAATCCAAAGCCACAAGGCAGGGCAATTATCATTGAAAATTTAATTGCTGAATCTATTTTATTATTTACAATTAGTTTATCACCGGCAGCATATGAACGAATCATTGACGGTACAATTGCTGCCGCTAATGCAGATGCAATAGCTATTGGCATAGTAGTAAGTACTCTATACTGTGAGCTGTATACACCCCACAATGCTAATCTTGCATCTTCTTTTAAGCCAAATTTCAACTCCATAATATTCTGGAAAATCGGATTATCCAACAAGTTGCTAATGTTATAAATTGTTGTACTTATGAGCATTGGTGTAATTGTAAATATAATCATTTTTGTTATTCTACTAAATGAATCCAATGCGCCTTTATCCTGCTTTGAAATATCAGCCAATATATCCGACTTTCTTTTTAAGTAGATAATAATCAGGACTAAAAGAGCTGTAGCCGCACCAAGGCATGTACCTAAAGTTCCACCTGCAGCACCATATGATATTGCATTTGCTTCTGCTTTACTTTCTGATAACATTGTAGAAACAGAGTATCCATAATTTAATAATTCGTATGCTGCAAACACACTTACAAAAGCATTTACAATCTGTTCAAATATCTGAGAAATCGCAGTTGGCACCATATCTCCAAGTCCCTGCATATAACCACGGAAAACTCCTAAAATGCATGCTATTGTTAATGTAGGAGCTAATACCTTTAATGCTCTTCCGGCTGATGGAGCATGATAAAATGTTGAAGCAAGCCATTCTCCGCCAAAAAATGCAATTAATCCACATATAACACCAATTACAAGCCCGTATATTAATGCTCCTTTAAAAATTCTGTGAGCATTATTATTTTCATTTCTTCCTAATTTTTCAGAAACAAGCTTTGAGACTGCAATAGGCATACTTTGTGATGATAATAAAATTAAAATATTATACACATCATAAGCCGTGCCATAACATCCCATGCCTTTTTCACCTAAAATATTAGTTAAAGGAACACGATATATTAAACCTATAACTCTTACTAATAAACCTGCTACAGCTAAAATACTTCCTTGTAGAAGAAAGCTGTTTTTTATTTTTTTCTTTGACATTGAAATCTCCTAATTACATACGAAAACTTTCCGGCATCAAGTCAGAAAGTTTGTATTCTCTTATTTCCTTATCATTAGTTACAACAATTATTCCATTTTCATCCATAAATTCTGTCATAACCTGTCTGCATATTCCGCATGGATACGCAAAATCGTGCGTAGAGCATACAATTACTATTTTGTCAATTTTTGTATATCCATCTGATACAGCTTTGAAAATAGCACATCTTTCAGCACATATAGTTGCACCGAAAGATGCATTTTCAATATTACATCCCATGTAAATTTTTTCACCACATAAAGCAACTGCCCCTACATTAAATTTGCTGTAAGGTGCGTATGAATTTTTCATTGCCTCATATGCTTTTGATATCAACTCATCATTACTCATAATACTCACTCTTATTTTGAAATTTTTACATTATCAGAATATTCATTCTGAACCATGCAAATCCATGTTTTACCATCATTTAAAACAATTTCATTTCCTGATTTATCTAAATATGTAGTTCTTCCAAGCTTGTCTGATTTATTCCAAGTAATTTTTTCAGCCTTACCGTTTGTAATATACCAACCTTTTCCTGAGCCTGTTAAAGTCATATCCAAACTCTTATTATCAGGATAAAGAGTAGCGTTAACATACTGAATAATTATATTAGAACAAGACAGCTGTTCATTATTCTGATCATCAATGTGTGCTTTTCCATATTGGAATCTCTTATATAATCCTGTAGCTGCATCATATTCAAACCAAGGTTTATTTATCTGGTAACCAAGTTCTACTTTATTGGCAATCTTTTCGCTTGCTAAATCTACTTTAGTTCCCTCATCAGCAAATTGGAAATGTGAACTGTAATCTTTTTTGTATTTTTTTCTATAGCCTAATTCTTTAATTCCCTTTTTAATTCCTGCACCATCAATAAAACAGTTATGTGGTGCAACTCTATCTGTTGTTCTAAAGAAAATGCTATTTGCAACAGACTGATATGAACCTACATTATCAATCTTATCGCTTTTTAGAAAATCAAGTGCATATTTAGACTGTCCAAAATGAACATAGATAGCATCCCATTCCAATGCAAAATAACAATAATAAATTCTGCAGCTTCTTATTGAACCAATCTTTTTAAGATCATCGTAATTTTCAAAAATACCCATTATACGTGTTATGCATCCTTCAACAGGTGCTTCATAGCATACACTTGCATTGCTAAGTCCTGAATGAGGAATTGCATTTATAATGTTATTGTACATTACGGCAACAGGTCTTCTATTACCAATTTTTTCATCTACATATTCACCGGTTAATTTACTTCTTACCTGTCCGATATGTGAATTGTCGACAGTTGTTTCTTCAATTGTTGTTTCTTCAACAGTTGTTTTTTCTTCTTTTTCAGTTTTCTTTCCTTTGCATCCTGTTACTAAAATCATGGCTACTATGATTAATGTTAATGCTGTTAGTATCTTTTTTTGCATGTTTACTCCCTCGTAATTCCTAAATTTATTAAAATATCATTTTGCTTTCTTTCCATTTCCACCCTTTCATCTTCCTCCATATGGTCATATCCAAACAGATGAAGCATACTATGGGCAACAAGAAAAGCAAATTCTCTTCTAACTGAATGATTAAATTCATGTGCCTGACTTATTACACGGTCATATGAAATAACAATATCACCTAAAATTAATTCTCCGGTATCTAAATCAAAATAATCATCAATCTCATCAAATCCTGTAAAATCACCCGGCTTATCATAATCAATCATCGGAAATGATAATACGTCAGTTTCTTTATCAATTCCTCTAAACTCGTTATTTATCTCATGAATTCTTTCATTCGTTACAATAGTTACATTAACTTCACACTCATATGGACATTTCACATAATCCACGGCTTCATTAACAACCTCTTCTATAAGTTTTTCATAATCAAGTCGTTCCTTCATTTCTTTGTCATATTCGTTTTCAATATAAATATTCATTATTTCTTTTCCCTTTGTTGTTTCTTTTTTGCCATTTTTTCATCATATTCTTCATATGCTTTAACGATTTTCTGAACAAGAGGATGTCTTACAACGTCTTTGTTTGTCAAGTTAACAAAACTTATATCCTCAACTTTACTTAAAACCTTTAACGCAACATCTAATCCTGAAACAGCGTCTCTAGGTAAATCTTTTTGAGTTAAATCACCAGTCACGATTACCTTTGATCCAAAGCCGATTCTTGTTAAAAACATCTTCATCTGTGCAGGCGTAGTGTTCTGTGCTTCATCTAAGATAATAAATGCATTATCTAATGTACGTCCACGCATATAAGCTAAAGGAGCAACTTCTATAATTCCCTTTTCAGAATTATGCATAAAACTTTCTGCCCCCATTATCTGATATAACGCATCATATAAAGGACGTAAATATGGATCAACCTTGCTTTGTAAATCGCCTGGTAAAAATCCAAGATTTTCTCCTGCTTCAATAGCCGGTCTTGTCAAAATGATTCTGTTTACCTCATCATTTTTTAAAGCAGTTATTGCCATTGCCATTGCAAGATATGTTTTACCTGTTCCTGCCGGGCCAATTCCAAATACAATCATCTTCTTACGTATTTCATCTACATAATGCTTCTGACCTAATGTTTTAGGCTTAACAGGCTTTCCTGCCGCAGTTCTGCATATCATATCATCATCTAATTCGACAATCGCCTGTTCGTTATCCTCAAAAGATAATGATAACGCATAATCAACATTTTGCTCTGTTATTTCATTGCCACGTAAAGATAATTTAAAAAGCTGTTCAAATACTTTTTTTGCCCTTTTGGCAGCAACTTCACCACCAATAATTTTTATTTGTGAATCTCTAGATATAATGGTGACATGAAGTGTTCTTTCTATTTTCTTTATATTTTCATCAAAATTTCCATAAATCTTTTTTTCATGCTCAGCAGGAATATCTATAATACTCTCAATCACGCTCATTAACTGTAGTTCCTTCCTCTGATATACTTAACTCTTCAAGTGACCCAAAAGGTTGAACAACTGTCACCTGTCCTTTTCCTATATATGTGTCACCGACAATCTTCATTTTAACATTTTTTTCTAGAATTTTATACCCTTTTTGTTCTAAAGTCATTAAATAATATGTAAAATCATTATCTATTAGTGTTTTTATTTGAGTTTTATTTCTTTTTACTTCAACATATTTAAAAGGAATATTTGTAATTTTTGTAAATGTAACAGGCAGATAATAATTTTTCAAAAAATGAAGTTTATTTTTTTCAATCACAATGTCTTTATTTTTGCCTTCGCCATTTAATATTGCCATATCACCAAACGAAACGTTAAAATATGAATATTTCTTTCCATATTTTTTTACTTTTTCTTTTATTTTATATTTTTTATTAAATTCATATTTAACTTTGGCATAAATTTCACCGTCAGCCTTAACATATTTCTTAGCTATAATTTCTTCAAATTCGTTATATGTATCTACTTCTCCTGAAATCAGCAAATCACCTTTTTTAACTTTGTCACCTTTCTTTACATTGCCGACACCTGTTCTTGTTATTATGCTATCTATTTGTGCATCACAATTTGCAATAATATTATACGGAGAATTTTCCTGTTCCTTTATCGTTCGATTATAATTTTCATTTACATGAATTATGAGATTTGTCCCTTTAATTTCTGCACAAACCCATGTTATATCAGAATATTTATTACGAATCTTTTTTTCTATTTCATCGCAATCAATTTTTCCTTTATATTCTCCTACATATACGTTTTGTTTTCTTATAAAATTATATAATTCATTGGAAGTATGCATTACATTGCCATCTATTGTAATGTTCCAGATAAACATAGATAATATAACTACAATCAATAAAAATGATGCTAACGAAATACCAAATATTTTTATGTATTTAATTTTTTTTATTTTATTTATATTTCCAATTTCGGAAACATTTTTAATTTCAATATTGTATTTCTCGCATTTTTCTGTTAGCCTTGCTAAATATTTTTTGTTTATAAGAAAAGTAGCTTCGTTATTTGAAATCTTAATCTCTCTATACTCTAATTCGTTAAATTTCAATAATCTTTTAATATCGTAACTATTAATGCAAATTTCTACAAAATGATATTTCATTAAGATCTCCTATTATTTTCATACAGATTTTATTATTATAATATTCGATATTTAATCCGTTACCCTTTATAAAAATATAGTAACGTTTGCACTTAACTATTATGTTTGTATCTGATAATTCAATTATCGAAATATAATTTTCTATATAAGCACACCTTTTTCCTAAGATATCAACAATAGATTCTTTAAAAACTACATCTGTAGGTATTTGGCCGGCATCACAAATTTTATATTTATCTATAGCTTTTCTCCACATATAGCTATTATTATTAAGTATATGAATTGTTTAAAATATAATACATAAAAAAACCGGAGCATAAACTCCGGTTTTTTATAATTAATTATACTTGCGCTTTCTAGCAGCTTCTGATTTCTTCTTACGCTTAACGCTTGGTTTTTCGTAATGTTCTCTTTTACGAATCTCCTGCTGAATACCAGCCTTTGCGCAATTTCTCTTGAATCTACGTAAAGCACTGTCGATTGATTCGTTTTCTTTAACGATAACGCTTGACATTCTTTCCTTACCTCCCTCCAGTTACGATATTCCTAAAACTGTAGGTATTGTGTTTCATAACACACAAAAAATATTATAACATATATTTCCACATCGTCAACCACTTTTTATAGTATATTGAAGATTTTTTGCTTATTATTTTACCTGGCTTTCAAGAACTTCTTTAGCCTTTGCTAACGCGTCATCTGCACCTGCAGGATTCTTTCCTCCGGCCTGTGCCATATTAGGACGACCGCCGCCGCCACCGCCAACACATTTAGCTACTTCCTTAATGATATTTCCGGCATGTGCACCTTTACTGATTGCATCATCACCAGCCATTGCAATAACATTAACTTTATCGCCTAAAGTTGATACGATAACAACAACTCCATCGTTTGTCTTTTCTTTCATCTGATCGCCTAAATTTCTCAAACCATTCATATCAACGTCTGCGACTTTTATCGCTAATAACTTAACTCCATTTACATCAACAATCTGGTCATCAGCATTTCCAACAGATGCATTAGCAATTTTGCTCTTGAGTTTTTCGTTTTCACTCATAAGAGCTTTTATTTCTTCCTGCATAGCTTCAATTTTCTTTACAAGTGCTATAGGTTCAGCTTTAGCAACCTTAGCTGCAAGATTCATTTCTTCTTCAATTGATTCATAATGTTTCATAAGACCTGTTGATGTTAAAGCTTCAATACGTCTTACTCCGGCAGCAATACCTGATTCTGAAACAATCTTAAATGCTGAAATAACTCCTGTATTTGCTACATGGGTACCACCACATAATTCAACTGAAAAATCACCCATTGAAACGACTCGAACCGTTTCACCATATTTTTCGCCAAACAATGCCATAGCCCCTGTCTTCTTAGCATCTTCTAATGACATTTCTTTAGTAATTACAGGAAGATTTTCAGCGATTTCATTGTTTACAATATCTTCAACTTTCTCAATTTCTTCAGGAGTCATAGCCTGGAAATGAGTAAAGTCAAATCTAAGTCTGTCTGCAGTAACTAATGAGCCTGCCTGTTCAATATGATCTCCTAATACAATCTTTAAAGCTTTCTGTAATAAATGTGTTGCACTATGGTTTTTGCCTGTATCTTCTCTATTATGCTTATTAACCTTAAGTGTAACATTATCTCCAACAGAGAACATTCCCTTAGTAACCTGTCCTATATGACCAATCTTTCCACCTAAAAGCTTAATTGTATCTTTTACTTCAAATTCACTGTCGCCGTTTGTAATTACACCAATATCTCCTGCCTGTCCACCCATTGTAGCGTAGAAAACAGTTTCATCAACAACGATTGTTCCCATATCACCATCAGTGATTGCTTCTACAATTTCATCTTCAGTTGCAATTGTTGAAATTACTGATTCATTTTCTAATTTGTCATATCCTACAAATTTAGATGTGATATTTTTATCCATCTGCTCGTAAATTGTAGCATCTGCACCCATGTAATTTGTTTTCTTTCTGGCTTTTCTAGCTTTTTCTTTCTGTTCTTCCATGCATGCTTTAAATCCGTCTTCATCAACATTAAATCCTTTTTCTTCAAGGATTTCCTTTGTCAAATCAAGAGGAAATCCATATGTGTCATATAATTTAAATGCATTTTTTCCTGAAAGAGTCTTTGAACCTGCATTATCCATTTCTTTTTGCATATCAGTAAGGATTCCAAGTCCTTGATCTATTGTCTTATTGAATTTGTTTTCTTCTTCAGTAAGAACTTTAAAAATCATGTTTTTCTTTTCTTCTAATTCAGGATAACCGTCTTTTGAACTTTCAATAACAGTTTCACTTAATTTTGCAAGGAATTTTCCATCAATTCCAAGTAAACGTCCGTGTCTTGCAGCACGTCTGATTAATCTTCTAAGAACATAACCTCTTCCTTCGTTAGATGGCATAATTCCGTCAGAAATCATAAATGTAGCTGAACGGATATGGTCTGTTATAATTCTAATTGAAACATCCCATGCATATTCTTTTTTATATTCTTTTCCTGAAAATTCACAAACTTTATCTCTTAAAGCTCTGATTGTATCAACATCAAAAATTGAATCTACATCCTGAACAACAGTTGCAAGTCTTTCAAGACCCATACCTGTATCAATATTTTTCTGTTTAAGAGTTGTATAATTTCCTTTTCCGTCATTTTCAAACTGTGTAAATACGTTGTTCCAAATTTCAATGTATCTGTCGCACTCACAACCTACTGTGCAATCCGGCTTACCACAACCATATTTTTCACCACGGTCATAATAAATTTCTGAACATGGTCCGCAAGGTCCTGCACCATGCTCCCAGAAATTGTCTTCCTTACCAAACTTAAATATTCTATCAGCAGGAATACCCATTTCTTTGTTCCATATATCAAATGCTTCGTCATCTTCAAGATAAACTGAAGGATAAAGTCTGTCTGCTTCCAATCCAACAACTTCTGTCAAAAATTCCCATGACCAATGAATTGCTTCTGTCTTGAAATAATCTCCAAATGAGAAGTTACCAAGCATTTCAAAGAATGTACCGTGTCTTGCTGTTTTACCTATATTTTCAATATCACCTGTTCTGATACATTTCTGACATGTAGCTACTCTTGTCTTAGGTGGAATTTCCTGACCTGTAAAATATGGCTTAAGAGGTGCCATACCTGCATTAATCAACAATAAGCTGTTATCATTGTGGGGAACTAAAGAAAAGCTACCCAATACCAAATGGTCTTTAGATGCAAAAAAATCTAAATACATTTTTCTTAATTCGTTTAATCCGTATTTTTGCATTTATTTATCCTCCAAATATTAATCCTTATGCTAAAACTCAATAAATAATTTTAGCATAAGGACTATTGTTTTTCAAGATTATAGATTGATTTAATTTGCATTATAGGTTGATTTAGTTTGCATACTTACGCATCTATTTGTTAATGCTCGCTATCATATTCTTAAGTAAATATATTTAATTTTTCTAATAGACAATCGAATGCAGATATCTATCTTCATTTAAACATATAGACGAATGCTACTTGATTTTAGCTTTACAACAGAATACAAATAACCCCTTTGCTTTGGTCGTTAGTGATTTTTTCTATAGTATTTTGCATTCTACCCTGAGTTTCATCACTCATTCCACTGATTTTTGCAACTATCCCATCTTTAACAATTTGTTCAATTGTTTTACCAAAAATATTAGTGTCCCATATATTTGCATTTTCATCTGTCTTTTGTCCGTTTATATAATCAATTAAATCATTTGCCTGTTCTTCACTTCCTATTATAGGAGAAATTTCAGTTACTATATTTGCTTTGACAAAATGCATTGATGGAGCATTAGCTTTAATTTTAACTCCAAACTTTCCACCACTTCTTATCAATTGCGGATTCTCAAGTGTTATTTCATCTTTTGTAGGCACTACTATTCCATATCCTTTAGTTTTAACTTCATCTATTGCATAATTTACTTTTTCAAATTTATCTTTTTTTTCAGCAAGTTCCTTTACAAAACTAACCAGTTCAAGTTCATTATTGATTTGTGTATTAGTCATTTCACTTAATGTCATATAGTAATATTTATCATATATAGCATAGGTTATTGTTACCTCTCCGTCAGACAAATTAACATTATTAATCGTGATTGATTTTATGTACGGGTTTTCTTTAGTATTTGGCAAAGAATTGATATCTTTTATTTTATTAAGAACCATGAGTATGTTTCTTGACAATTCTAAAACCGCATTCTTAATTTCGTTGTCATCTTCTAAAACATTTACCCACTTAGGGCACATAAAATTAATCTTTGCTATTGGAAATTCAAACAAAATTTTGCTTAGAATTTCATTTATATCTTTTTCGCTTAACTGAAGACAATTAAGCGGAATGACAGCTGACCTGTAATTGCTTTCTAATTTTTTTACTACACTTTTACACTTCTCTGATTCAGGTTCCATTGAATTTACAACTATAACAAAAGGTTTATTTATTTTTTCCAATTCCTTAATTGCCATATCTGTTGCTTTCATGTAATTTTCAGCCTGAATATCTGTAAAGCTTCCATCTGTAGTTATGACAATCCCTATAGTTGAATGTTCTGAAATAACCTTTTGAGTTCCAAGTTCCGCTGCTTTAGAAAAAGGAATTTCCTGTGTCAACCATGGAGTTTTTACCATTCTCTCTTTATCTTCTTCTAAATATCCGGTTGCACCATCAACCATATAACCTACACAATCTATAAGTCTTACGCTGGCATTTATATCATTTTTCAAATTAATATTAACAGCCTTATTTGGAATAAATTTAGGCTCTGTGGTCATAATTGTTTTTCCGGCTGCTGATTGTGGCAGTTCATCCTGAGCTCTTTTAATATCATTTTCATCTTTTATGTTTGGAATAATTGCTAAATTCATGAAATTCTTTATAAATGTTGATTTTCCTGTTCTGACAGGCCCGACAACACCAATATAAATTTCACCGTTTGTACGGTTTTTAATGTCTTTATAAATACTAAAATCCATAAAAATAACCCCTTTACATTTTTTATAATTATATGCAAAGAGGTTTTATATATTCTTAATATTCTATACCTTTACGGGCATTTACACCACTTTCAAATGGGTGTTTTATACAATTAATTTCCGATATATAGTCTGAAATTTCTACATATTTTTCTTCGGGGTTTCTTCCTGTCAATATTATTTCAGTTTTATCTTTATATTCACAAATAATCTTATATGCATAATCTTTATCCAACAAATTCAATTCATTTGCAGAGTTAAATTCATCAAATATTACCATTGATATATGCTCTGATTTTAAAATTTTTTCTGTTTCTTTTATTAAATTTGTATGGATATCCTTTAAATCGCTCTTTTCAGAATCTGTCATATTCCATATAAATTTTATTGGACCTGTTGGATGCAAAACATAAATATTGCTGTTATTTTTTAAAAAGTTTATTTCTCCGGAAAGACCATCTTTCATAAATTGAACAAATATTACTTTTTTATTATAGCCTAACATTCTAACAGCCTGACCGACAGCAGATGTTGTCTTTCCTACACCATCGCCACACTTAATATGAAGCATATTCATCCTCCCTTTAATACAACATTACATTAACGGAGCAATCATTTTTAATATTGAACCACATAATTTATATAATGCCGACCGATTTCTACAGTCTTCTAATGTGATTTTTTTAGATTTCTGTAATGTTTTTTCGAAATCATCTTCTATTAATGATATTTCCTTGTTTTTATACATTAAACATCCACATTCAAAATGAAGATATAAACTTCTGTAATCTAAATTAATTGTTCCAACAGTCGCTTTGTCATCATCAACTACAAATTGTTTTGCATGTGTAAATCCCGGAGTGAATTCATATATTTCAACTCCATTTTTAATTAATTCTTCATAATAGGTTCTTGCAAGACAATACGCATATGCTTTATCTGGAATTCCCGGCATGATAATTTTTACATCAACACCTCTTTTTGCAGCAAATGTCAAAGCCTCCATCATCACATTATCAATTACAAGATAAGGTGTTATTATATGAACATATTTTTTTGCAGTATTTATAAGGCTTAAATATACTTGTTCTCCAACTTTTTCATCATCAAACGGCTCATCTCCATATCCAATAATATAGCCTGATGTATCCGGCAACGAAGGACAGTCTACATCTAAATATTTATTATAATCGCCAATAATTTCTTCATCTACATTCCACATTTGCAAAAATAATAACGTAAAACTTTTAGCAGCTTCTCCTTCTATCATAACAGCTGTATCTTTCCAATAACCAAATCGCTCTTTTAAATTCATATATTCATCGGCAAGATTAATTCCTCCGGTAAAAGCAACCGTTCCATCTATTACAAGATTTTTTCTGTGATCTCTGTTATTTTGATGCGTTGAAAGAAATGGTTTCATTGGATTAAAAGATTTAGCTTTTATTCCATATTCTCTAAGTTTCTTAAAATAACCCATTGGAAGTTTGGTTAGAGAACACATTCCGTCATATATTACACGGACTTCAACCCCTTCTTTAACTTTTTGTTTTAATATTTCAAGAACAGAATTCCAGACTTCACCTTCTTCAATTATAAAATACTCTAAAAATATAAATGATTTTGCCTCTTTTAGTTTTTTTATCAAATAATCATATTTTTCTTCTCCTGAAGCAAAATATGTAATTTTTGAATTCTCATATGGTGGACATCCTGAATATTTATAGATGTATTCTCCTAAATTTTCTATAAGCGGATCATCTTTTTGTAATATATCTTTAATGTCTGTTTTATATTCTAAATAATTATCCGACCTGTGGTTAATTACTTCTAATCTTTTTCTTAACAGCACAGATGTAGGTTGAAATTTTACAAACAAATATAAAAGTGCGCCAAAAATTGGAATTATAAGAATTACAATTGACCATATCATTTTCATGGTTGGATCTGATTTTTTTTCATTAACAATATAAAGAACCAGAAAAACAGTGATAATTCTTATAAAATCATAAAATATCTTAAATTGCTCATTTACATGCCAAAAAAAGTAGAACAATACAAGAAGTTGCAGAAAAATAAGCAGGGCAAAAATAAATATACGGCTGAATATAAGCTTAACAATCCCATTTTTACCTTTCTTTGCTGTTTTCTTTGCAGTTTCTTTTGCTCTACTTTCCATAAATTTAATCCTCGTTGTCTAACAAATTTTGTCTGATATTTAACATTCTTATATCTGTTTCGTAAATTGTATCTGCGCAATCCGTTAATTGCTTAATTGATTCCACATTAGAATTTTCAAATTTCTTATAGTGTATCTGATGTTCTAAACTAGCCCAGAAATCCATAGCAATTGTTCTTATTTGTACCTCAACTTTTACACCCTTCTTTTCATTAGATAAGAAAATAGGAATTTCTATAACCAGATGCAAACTTCTATAACCATTTTTCTTTGGATTTTTTATGTAATCTTTTCTGGTTAATTCTTTAACATCATCCTGACTTGTAAGCATGTCTGCAACGCTATATATATCATCTAAAAAAGAACATATAATTCTAATTCCCGCAACATCATCTAAATTGTTCTGTACACTTTCTAATGTTTTATCCAAATTTTTTCTATCTAACTTTTCATATATACTATCAGGAGATTTAATTCTGGTTTTAATTGATGCTATAGGATTTCTCATAGTATTTGCAGAAAATTCTTTATTTAAAACATCTAATTTTGTCTTTACTTCTAAAATAGCACATTCATAATATGTCATGAGCATTTTAAATTCTGTAGGATTAATGTCAAAATTTCCAATCTGACCTATAAATTTATTTTGTATTTTTTTTAAATCATCCATATTTCTTTACTTCCACAATAAATCTACATGCTCACTTGTATTATCTCTGTTCATCAATTCATTAACTGCATCTAAAGGCTTTTTTCCATTAAATAATACGTCATTAACAGCTTCTGTAAGTGGCATATCAACATGATATTTTTTTGAAAGATTAAGTGCAGCTTTTGCAGATACAGCACCTTCAACAACCATATTTACTTCCTTAACAGCTTCTTCTAAAGAATATCCCTGTCCAATTAATACTCCTGCATGTCTGTTTCTTGAATGTTTACTATCACATGTAACAATCAAATCACCAATTCCTGATAATCCGTTAAATGTTCTTGTGTGGCCACCCATTGCAGTTCCTAAAAGACTAATTTCCTTCATTCCTCTTGTAATAAGAAGTGCCTTTGTATTATCACCAAATCCTAAGCCATCTGAAATTCCGGCAGCTAATGCAATAACATTTTTTAAAGCGCCACCAAGCTCAATGCTCTTTCTGTCAGGGCTTACATACACCCTGAAGTAATGATTTGAAAAAGCATCCTGAACCTTAACAGCTGTTTCTTTAGTTGTTGCTCCTACTACAACGGCTGTTGGAATTTTACGACCTACTTCTTCGGCATGACTTGGTCCTGATAATGCAACTGCATCACAATTTGGTAATTCATCTTCAATTATTTCCGTCATTGTATTAAACGTATCATCTTCAATTCCCTTAGCAACATCTACAATAATCTGACCATTTGGAATCAAATCCTTTAAAAGTTTTGAAGTACTTCTTACAAATGAAGATGCAACTGCCATAACAATAATTTCTGCTCCATTAACAGCACTTTTTAAATCATTTGTAATTTCAACTGTTTCTGGAATGATTACTCCCGGAAGACTTATTTTATTTTCTCTATGAGTTTTAAGTGCTTCGACTTCTCTGTTTACTGCTGACCATATTGTGACATTATGACCATTATCATTAAGAACCATAGCTAATGCTATAGCCCATCCGCCACCACCTAATACTGTAATCTTTGACATATTATGCCTCCTTCTTTTCGCCAATTTTTCGTTCTGTACCTTTGGCTAATCTTTTTATATTGTCCTTATGTCTTATAAAAGCAAGTGCTGTCATAAGACCTGTAATAATGTACGCTTCAATTCTGCATTCCGGATTAAGATTATGTACCATTCCAAGCTGCCCCCATACAATCATTTCTATTAACAATGAGCCCATAAGCATTAACGATGAAAACGATACATACTTTGTTATATATAAAGATATAAAAAACACAAAAAATCCAAGAACAACAAATTTCCAATCATATATAGCTAAAGATGTAATCATTCCTGCTGACGCCGCAATTCCTTTTCCACCTTTAAATTTCATGTAAAACGGAAAATTATGTCCTAAAATAACACCAAATCCAGAATAAAGCAATAAAACAAACATAATATTTTCACATGATTTATGAAACAAAGCATAAACAAGCAAACCACAAAATACTGCTTTTAATGCATCAACAAAAAATGTGATTAATCCTGCTTTTTTACCAAGAACACGCATTGTATTTGTTGTTCCTGAATTTCCACTTCCAAAATCTCTAATATCAATATTTTTTATCTTGCCTAAAATGTATCCCATTTCTATAAGGCCGAAAAAATATCCTAAAACTATGCAAATAATTCTCTGAGCAATCATTTAACTTTCCTTTCGTTCCCTTATAATAAATCTTAAAGGAGTTCCTTTGAATCCAAAACTTTCTCTTATTTTATTTTCAATATATCTTGTATATGAAAAATGCATCAGTTCTTTATCATTTACAAATATAACAAAAGTTGGCGGTTTAACTGCTACCTGTGTTATATAGTATAATTTCAATCGTTTACCCTTGTCTGATGGTGGCTGCTGTAAAGCAACTGCTTCTGTCATTATTTCGTTCAATACACCTGTTCCAACACGCATTGACTGATTTTCTAAAACTGTATCAATCATATCAAATAATTTGGAAAGTCTCTGACCCGTTTGGGCAGAAATGAACATTATTTCAGCATATGGCATATACGCAAGTACATCTCGTATTTTTGCAGTAAACTGATATATTGTTTTATCATTTTTTTCAATTGCATCCCATTTATTAACGGCAATAATTACACCTTTGCCATTTTCATGAGCGATTCCCGCAATTTTAGCATCCTGTTCTGTAATACCTTCTGTTGCATCAATCATTACAACAACTACATTCGCTCTTTCAACGGCTGTTACAGTTCTTATAATACTATATCTTTCAATTTCTTCTTTTATTTTCTTTTTACGTCTCAAACCTGCAGTATCAATAAATACGTACTCCTTACCATTCCATGTAATTTCAGTATCAATTGCGTCTCTTGTTGTGCCGGCTATATTTGATACAATCACACGATTATTTCCTGTAAGTTTGTTTACCAAAGATGATTTTCCTACATTTGGCTTACCTACAACTGCAATTCTTGGTCTTTCATCTTCTTCCTCTTCTAATTCGAGTCCGTCAAAGTGTTCAACTACACGGTCAAGCAAATCACCAATTCCAAGTCTTGATGATGCTGATATAGGCTGTGGATCACCAATTCCTAAATTATAAAATTCATATACATCAGGCATAAATTTATCAAAATTATCCACCTTGTTAACAGCTAAGATTACCGGCTTATGACTTCTTCTAAGCATGTCAGCTACTTTTGTATCTGAATCGACAAGTCCCTGACGTACATCTGTTATAAATATAATTACATCAGCAGTATCGATTGCTATCTGAGCCTGTTCTCTCATCTGTGATAAAATAATATCTCTACTGTCCGGCTCAATTCCGCCTGTATCAATCAATGTAAAATTATGGTTAAGCCATTCTACATCTGCGTAAATTCTATCTCTTGTGACACCCGGAGTGTCTTTTACTATAGAAATCATTTCTCCTGCCAATGCATTAAAGAGCGTAGATTTTCCTACATTAGGTCTTCCTACAATGGCAACTATTGGTTTACTCATATCTAATCTCCTATTTGTATCTGTTTAATTTCAAGTACTCTACAATTCATATTTAGAATTTGTACTTATTTTTGGATTATTATCTTCATTTTCGTTTATAATGGTTTTCACAAAATCCATTCCACTAGATTTTACAATAATTGTATTTATTTGTAAATTCTTTTCAAATTCCTCTAATGTCATGTCATCTAAAAATATATTTTCATCAGCTTTCAATGTATTTGTAGGCAAAAGTAAGTTATCCCCTAATTCTTTTCCCGAAAGTTGAGAACATATATCCTGTCCTGTAAGAAGTCCTGTAACTGTAATTGAATGTCCAAAATAGTCATTAATTATTTTATATACGTGTACATTTACATTTGGGAATTTTTTATTTATCTTGTCACAACTTGACTTTATAGTATCATATGCTAACACTCCACTTATTGTAGATACATTTATAACTCTATCATCACCTTCAATAGAATCAAGGTAATCCTTCACCTCTTCTATAAAGCTTCTAATCATTCCTACACCATTTTCCAGTTGTAAATATCCATCATACCTCTCTTCTTCAGGCATTTCTCTTTCTGCTAAAATATACCATTCATCACTTGCATGTATAAAGTGTATCCCATATTTTTCATAAAAATGCTTCTGCCCTTTTTCAATAATATCTATTACAGCACAAGCATCTTCTTTCTCAAATAATTCTAAAGGATATAAACCGTCTCTAAATTTTGTAAGACCTGAAGGAACAATAGAAACACTTCTCATATTTGGAATATATTTCTCTAAATCACTAATCGTTCTTTCTAGTTCTTCTTTATCATTTACATTTTTGCATAATACAACTTGTCCGTTCATTTCAACGTCAGCTGCGTTTAATCTATCTATATATTTAAGTTTATCACCGGCAAATTTGTTATTTAGCATTTTACATCTAAGTTTAGGATTTGTAGTGTGTACAGATATATTAATTGGAGATAGATTATATCTTATTATACGGTCAACATCATTTTCATTCATATTAGTTAAAGTTATATAATTTCCCTGTAAAAATGAAAGTCTCGAGTCATCGTCTTTAAAATATAAAGTCTCTCTCATACCGGGTGGCATCTGATCAATAAAACAAAACATACATTTATTACAGCATGACCTATATTCATCCATAAGGCCGTTTTCAAATTCTAAACCTAACTCTTCATTTTCATCTTTTTCAATTTCTAATTCCCACTGTTCGCCATTACTTTTTTCTATTACAACATCTATAAATTCGTCCATACACAAAAGCTGATAATCAAATATATCAACTATTGTTGTACCATTTACTTCTAATAGGTAATCCCCTGCTTCTATTTCCATTTCTTCTGCAATAGAACCCGGAGTCACACTCTTTATTAAATGCCTGTTATTCATATGATTCTCCATTTTAGTACAAATAATAGTTATATGAAGGAAACATGATTAAGCTGATATTATTTAAGCATTAAAAATGCAGCTAAGTTTCCTCTTTTTCCATGATGCCCCCTATGAGAAAACAATTCATCTTTATTGCAGCATGTGCAAATATCTGTAGTGTAGATATTGTCATATTCAACACCCGCATCAAGAAATACCTGTTTTACACTTTCCCATAAATTTAACTGATATTTTCCATTCCCTTTATTATATAATATTTTATTATTTTTACCAAATTCGTTTATAAATTCATTTGCAACGTCTTCGCTTATCTCATAACAATCCTGACATATTGACGGACCAATACAGCAAATTACATCTTTTGGGTTTGTACCATAATTTTCATTCATTAATTTCAATGTATTATCACCTATGCGCTTTACTGTTCCTTTCCATCCTGAATGCGACAAGCCAATTGCTTTATTAATCGGATCAAGTATATAAAGAGGAACACAATCAGCGTAATATGTTGTCAAAACAATTCCCGGAACATTTGTTATTAAACCGTCTACATCAGAATAGTCCCTGTCCTTTGTAATGCCTTTACCACAATCTTCTTTTGTAACAACTCTTACATTAGTAGTGTGTGTCTGATTTGTCGTAACTATATTTTCATATGGAAATCCGACAGCCTTAGCAAATATTTTATGATTTTTTAATACATTTTCATCTAAATCTCCCCTGTTAAATCCTAGATTCATGGATTCAAGGCAGCCTACACTTACACCACCCTGTCTTGTAGAAAATGCATTGACAACCATTCCTGTCTGTTCTAATGCATTAAAACTGATATAAGGAATTCCGTTTCCAAATTTTATACTTGTTGTTGTTCTGTTCTTTTTATTTAATATAATCATTACATTGCTCCAAATGCATTCTTAATTAATTCTATATTTTCACCTTTAATTGCTACAACATCAAAGCGATAATTTAGATTTTCGACTAACTTATTAGCCATTATATATATATTAGCACATTTAAATAACTTCTGTTGTTTTTTATAATTTATCGCTTCTAAAGCATCGCCATATTTATTATTCTCCCGATATTTCACCTCGATAAAACATAAATATTCTTTATCTTTTGCAACTATGTCTATCTCTCCACTTTTGCATGAAAAATTTCTATCAATTATTGTATAGCCATGTTCAATCAAATATTCTGTAGCTATATCTTCTTTATACCCTCCAATAATTCTCTTATTCAATATCTCTCCTTATACGGTAAGCTAATCACTTTACAAAATTAGTAATAAATGTTTCTCTATGAATAGGACAAGGGCCGAACTTCTTAATTGCCTCAATATGTTTAGCTGAACCATATCCTTTATTTGAAGCAAAATCATATTCAGGGTACAACTTATCATATTCTACCATCATCGCATCTCTGGTTACTTTCGCAATTATACTTGCAGCTGCGATAGATTTGCTTTTAGCATCACCTTTAATAATTCCAATCTGTTTAATATCTACACCCGGAATATTTACGGCATCATTTAAAAGAAGGGTTGGCTTAACTTCTAACTGACTTATTGCAGTACGCATAGCTTCATATGTTGCCTGTAAAATATTGATTTCATCTATTTGAGCAGGACTAACCATTGCAGTTTTTGCAGCAACAGCTTTTTCCATTATTTCTTCATAAAGTTCTTCTCGTTTCTTTGCAGAAAGTTGTTTTGAATCATTTAAATATAATATATCACAATCTTTAGGCAATATTACAGCTCCTGCAACTACAGGACCGGCTAATGGTCCACGACCAACTTCATCTATACCGCAGATAAATTCATAATCGCTGTATTTTCTTTCAAATTCACCCATCTTGTAGGTACGTTGCAATTCAAGTTCATACTTTTCAAGCATTTTTTGAGCTTTTGCTACAAGTTTTTTTACACCTTGTCTTTCGTCAACGTTAAATTCCATTATAAAAGAATTTAATTCTTTGACACTTAAGTTTTTTAATATATTATTTATATCACTTATACTTTTTTGTCCCATTTTATGTTCCTTACAGTCTATCTAATGTAATTTTTCCTAATTTTCCACTTCTAAATTCTTCAAGTAAAATTGAAGATGCTTTTTCTAAGTCTAAAACATTTCCTTTTAATTTACATCCTCTTACTTCTGCTATTCCTTCTAACATCTTTAATGGATCATCATTCTTTTCTACACCAAATCTGTTAGGTATAGCATTTTCATAACTATTATTTAATATTTTTACAAATTCATATGCCATATCGCTTACATCAAGAATATTATCATTTATGGAACCGATTAACGCTAATTTAAGCCCTATAGCCTGATCTTCAAATTTAGGCCACAAAATACCCGGTGTATCTAATAATTCCAATGTTTTACTTAATTTAATCCACTGTTTTCCTTTTGTAACGCCCGGTTTATTTCCTGTTTTTGCACAATTTCTTCCGGCATATGCATTAATAAATGTAGATTTTCCTACGTTTGGGATACCAACAACCATAGCTCTTACAGGTCTGTTTTTAATTCCTCGTTTGCGGTCTCTTTCAATTTTTTCTTTACACGCCTCATTAACTACATTATTTATTTCTTTAATTCCTGATTTATTTTTTGAATTTATTTTCAATGCATGATAACCTTTAGCCTTAAAGTATTCAATCCATTTTTCATTTTGAGCATCATCAGCCAAGTCCGATTTATTAAGTAAAATCAAGCGAGCTTTATTTTTTCCTAAATCATCGATGTCCGGATTTCTACTACTTAAAGGTACTCTTGCATCTACAAGTTCAATCACTAAATCAATTAATTTTATATCTTCCTGCATCTGACGTTTTGCTTTTGTCATATGTCCCGGATACCACTGATAATCCATATTTCCTCCTTAATTATACATAAAACGTTATTGTATTTCATAAAATCATTACTAATTACTTACTTTAAAATGATATCGTATATTTAAACATTTAAATATATCTAATCTTCAAGTTTAAAAAAAGGAGTGAGTTAAATACTCGCTCCTTTTTATGGTATAATAATTATTTAACTAATTCTTTAACCTTAGCTGCCTTACCAACTCTGCTTCTGATGTAGTTAAGTTTAGCTCTTCTAACTTTACCTTTTCTAACTACTTCGATTTTGTCGATTGTAGGTGTGTGTAATGGCCAAGTCTTTTCAACACCGATACCGTTTGAATTCTTTCTTACAGTAAATGTTGCTCTTGTGCTTCCACCCTGTTTCTTAATTACTAAACCTTCGAAAACCTGGATTCTTTCACGGTTTCCTTCTTTAATCTTAGCGTATACTTTAACTGTATCACCAACATTAAAATCTGCTACGTTTTCTTTTAACTGAGCTGCCTCAATTTCTCTGATAATATCGTTCATAACTGCCTCCTTATTTCATTAGACATTCTTAATGCTATAAAAGCAACAGCGGAACATCTCCTTTTTACAGCATTTGTAATAATACCATAAGACTATATCATTTGCAAGCATTTTTTTCATTTTCTAATTTTTCAATGAATTTTATATCTTCTTTTGTTAAATTAGCTTTTTCCATCAAATCAGGACGTCTCTTAATAGTTCTGATTATCGACTGCTCTCTTCTCCATTTATCTACTTTAGCATGATCTCCCGATAAGAGAATTGGTGGTACTTTTTTATCCATAAAAGTATCAGGACGTGTATATTGCGGATACTCCAATAAATTATCATTAAACGATTCAAATTCAGCAGATACGTTATTATTCAAGACACCTGGAATAAGTCTTGAAATGGTATCTATCATTACCATCGCCGGGAGTTCGCCTCCTGTAAGGACGTAATCGCCAATAGAAACATTATCTGTAACTATCATTTCTAAAACACGTTCATCTATACCTTCGTAATGTCCACATAAAAATACCAAATCTTTTTCTTTGGCAAAATCTTCTGCCATGCTTTGGTTAAACGTCTCTCCTTGTGGAGTTAAATAAATAACCCTTGGCTTATATCCTATTTTTTCCACAACGGATTCATAACTTCTATATACAGGTCCGGGTTGCATAAGCATTCCTGCTCCTCCGCCATATGGATAGTCATCAACCTGACCATGTTTATTTCCGGAAAAATCTCTTATATTTATTGCATTTAAATTTATTAACTTCTTGTCAATTGCTCTTCCTGTAATGCTTGTATTTACTCCATTTGTAATCATTTCAGGAAAAAGTGTTAATACATGATAATTCATTAGTCTAGCAATCCTTTCATGATATGCACAGTAACAATTTTGTTTTCTATGTCTAGTTTCTTGACACATTCATCAATCTTAGGAAGTAATACTTCTTTGTTGTCTAATGTTTTAACAACATAAACGTCATTAGCACCTGTCTGCATAACATCTTCTAAAACACCAAATTCGCTACCATCTTCAAGAATAACTTTTGCCCCTAATATATCTGCTATATAATATTCGCCTTTTTCAAGTTTAACTGCATTATCTCTGGAAACTAAAATATCTTTTCCTTTATAGCATTCAATATCATTTATATTGTTATACTCTTTAAATTTAAGAATAACCATATTTTTGAAAAATTTTACTGATTCTACGTTTAAATCTATATATTCTTTCCCTGTATCTAAGATGCATTTTTTTAATTTTTTAAATCTATTAATATCATCTGTTGTAGGATATACCTTTACTTCACCACGTATACCATGTGTATTTGCAATAACTCCTACCCTAAAATATTTTTCCATATATTTCCTTTCAAACAGTATCTATTAAATGTTATTTAATGTTAGATCTTAGTTATATTTTTAAATTTTTAATGATAATTAAATTAACTTTTTAAATGATTAACGGGACTGAATTCAGTCCCGTTGCACTTGTGGTTACTATATAATGTCCACTATAACTTTTTTGTCGCATTTTGAAGATGCAGCCTTAACAACAGAACGAATTGCTTTAGCAATCTTTCCCTGTTTTCCGATAATCTTTCCAACATCATCAGTTGCAACCTTCAATTCTAAAACAATAGTTTTATCTGTTTCTTTTTCAGTAACAACTACTTCGTCCGGAGAATCTACAAGTGCTTTTGCAATTGTCTCTACTAATTCTTTCATAGTTAGACCTCCTGACTATTATTTTTCAATACCGGCAATCTTAAGTAATTTTCCTACTGTTTCTGTAGGCTGAGCTCCGTTTGATAACCATTTCTTAGCTGCTTCTTCGTTGAAATCAAATACGCTAGGATCTCTGTTTGGATCATATGTTCCGATTTCTTCAATAAATCTACCATCTCTTGGTGATCTTGAATCTGCCACTACAATTCTGTAGAAAGGAGCTTTCTTCTTACCCATTCTCTTTAATCTGATCTTTACTGCCATTTTACTTTCCTCCGTAAAAAATTAATTATAATTATTATTTATATATATTAAGAAAACCAATGTCTTCGTTAATATCAATATTGTCTAAATTTAAATCTAGAAACCGAAAGGCATCTTAAAACCGCCTCTTCGTTTCTTCTTGCCGCCACCCATCATGCCCGGCATGTTCTTCATCATTTTTTTTGCTTGGTCAAATTGTTTTACCAATTTGTTTACTTCACTTATATCTACACCTGCACCTTTAGCAATTCTTTGTTTCCTTGACGGATTAAGAATATCTGGATTACCTCTTTCTTCCTTTGTCATGGAATAAATAATTGCTTCAATACGTCCAAGTTGTTTATCATCTGGAAGCATATCTTCTTTTATCTGACCGCCTAATCCCGGAATAAGACTAAGCATTTCTGATAAACCACCCATATTTTTAATCTGACCCATGTATTCAAGATAATCATCAAAGGTAAATTGTGCTTTTCTAAGACGCTGTTCCATATCCTTTGCTTTTTCCTGGTCAATTGCCTGTTCAGCCTTTTCAATTAATGAAAGGACATCACCCATACCGAGAATTCTTGAAGCCATTCTATCTGGATAAAATTGTTCTAAATCAGAAAGCTTTTCACCCATACCAACATATAATATAGGTTTTCCTGTTACAGCCTTAATTGATAACGCTGCACCACCTCTTGTATCACCATCTAACTTAGTAATGATAATTCCATCAATTCCAATCTTTTCATTAAACTGGGTTGCTACATTCACTGCATCCTGACCTGTCATTGCATCAACAACAAGTACTGTCTGTGTAATGTCAATATTATCTCTAATTTCAATAAGTTCGTTCATCATGTCCTCATCAACATGTAAACGACCTGCTGTATCTAAAATAACAACATTATTGTTATTCTTTTTAGCATGTTCAATTGCTGCTCTGGCAATATCTACAGGTTTATGATTCGTTCCCATGGCAAATACCGGAACACCCTGTTTATCACCATTAATCTGCAACTGTTCAACAGCTGCCGGTCTGTAAACGTCACAGGCAACTAATAAAGGTTTTTTTCCACTACCTTTAAGTTTTCCTGCAATCTTAGCGGTTGTTGTTGTTTTACCTGCCCCCTGAAGACCCATCATCATAATGACTGTTATTTCATTGTCAGGCAAAAGTTTAAGTTTCGTTGTTTCAGAACCCATAAGATTAGTAAGTTCTTCATTAACTATCTTTATTACCATCTGGCCCGGTGTCAAACTGTTAAGAACATCCTGCCCTATAGCCCTTTCTGTAACTGTTTTAATGAATTGTTTTACAACTTTAAAACTAACGTCAGCTTCAAGCAAAGCCATCTTAACTTCTTTAAGAGCAGCCTTAACATCATCTTCTGTCAGTCTACCCTTACCACGTAAGCCTTTAAATATGTTTTGTAATTTATCGGATAAGCTTTCAAATGCCAAGCCCTTACCTCCTATATTAATAATTCTCTAAAATCTGTCTGGCAATATTCTCTATGTCTTGCATATTATTCTCATCTGCCAATTGACAAATACGTTCAACCTGTTCTTTAGTCTTTTCAAATCTGCTTACAAGATGTAACTTTTCTTCATATTCATTCAAAGTCTTATCACATCTCTTTATCAAGTCATGTACGCCTTGTCTGGAAATATTTCTCTCCTCAGCTATTTCTCCAAGACTATAGTCGTTTAAAACAACTTCTTCATATATCTCCTGCTGATGTTTAGTCAACAGTTCTCCGTAGAAATCATATAAAAGAGAACTTCTTAAAATATCTTTCATATTTACCTCTAAGTGCATCTATCTAAAATTGAAAATAAAATATATCAAAATCACACTTAGAGTATAATACAATACAAAGCAAAGGGTGTCAAGTATTTTTTCTTGACACCCTTGTGTTTTATTTTGAATTTATATTTTGCATTTTAAAATAATTTATGAATCCTTTTTGTATTTTAATCACTATCTGTTCATTGTGTAAAATAAATCTATATAAATAATATTAGTTATTTATAAATTTGGTCTTACTTCTTTTGGCTTATAGCCTTTCTTTTCGAGAGCTGCAATAATCCGTTTTTTATGTTCGTGACCGAAACATTCAAGAGTAACTCTAAGTTCAACGGCAGCATTTCTATTAACAGATACAAACTGATTATGTTCAAGCTTAATTACATTTCCCTGTACATCTGCGATAGTGTTTGCAACTTTACCTAATTCACCCGGCTTATCAGGAAGTAATACAGATACTGTGAATACTCTTCCTCTCTGAATTAAACCGTGCTGTAATATAGATGACATTGTAATAATATCCATATTACCACCACTGATAATAGAAACAATCTTCTTATCTTTGCATTTTAAATGCTTAAGAGCTGCAATTGTAAGCAATCCTGAATTTTCAGCAACAAGTTTATGATTTTCAACCATATCAAGAAACACATCTATTAATTCATCATCTTCAATTGTTATGATATCATCAATATTCTTCTGGATATATGGGAATATATTGCTACCCGGAGTTTTAACCGCTGTACCATCTGCAATAGTATTAGCACTGTCTAATGTAACAACTTTTCCTGCACTAAGTGAAGCTTTCATACACGCAGCTTCTGCCGGTTCTACACCAATTACTTTAATATTTGGATTAAGTAATTTAGCTAATGTGCTTACACCTGTTGCAAGTCCGCCACCACCGATTGGAACCAAAATATAATCTACAGTTGGAAGTTCTTTTATAATTTCCATGGCAATTGTTCCCTGACCTGTAGCTACATCTAAATCATCAAATGGATGAATAAATGTATATCCTTCCTTTTCTGCTAACTCAAGCGCATACTTACATGCATCATCATAAACATCTCCATATAATATTACATCTGCGCCATAACTTTTTGTTCTATTTACCTTCATAAGAGGAGTAACAGTTGGCATAACGATTGTTGCTTTTACGCCATATAATTTGGCAGCATATGCAACCCCCTGTGCATGGTTTCCTGCTGATGCAGTAATTAAACCTTTAGCTCTTTCTTCTGGAGTTAATGTGCTTGTCTTATAATAAGCTCCTCTTACTTTATATGCACCTGTAAACTGCATATTTTCTGGTTTAATATATACCTTATTGCCTGTCTGTTCTGAAAAGTAATCACTATATATAAGATTTGTATTTAATGTTACTTTATTAACTATTTCTGAAGCTTCTTCAAATTTTTTTAAAGTTAATCCTTCGCTCATTATCTTCACTTCCTATTCTAATTATAATAATTTTTTCTTTGTAATAATACATCAACTTTCCATATTATAAAATATTTTTTTCAAATAAAATACAAAAATCAAGTTTACTTTGTAAATAACGCTGACACAAAATCATGAGAATTAAATTTCTGTAAGTCATCTATGCCTTCACCTACACCAATATATTTAACAGGAATTCCTAATTCAGCCTGAATTGCAATAGCAATTCCACCTTTTGCCGTTCCATCCATTTTTGTAAGAACAACACCTGTTATATCTGTTGCTTCCATAAATGTTTTAGCCTGTACTAAAGCATTTTGTCCTGTCGTAGCATCAAGAACGATAAGATTTTCTCTTATACATCCTGAATATTCCTTTTCAATAATTCTGTCTAATTTTTTAAGTTCTTCCATAAGATTCTTCTTATTATGAAGTCTTCCCGCAGTATCACAAAGTAGTACGTCAGCATTTTTATTTTTAGCAGATGCAATTGCATCAAACAAAACAGCTCCCGGATCTGAACCTTCATTTCCCGCTACAATATCTACATTTGAACGTCTGGCCCACTCTTTTAGCTGATCAGCTGCAGCAGCTCTAAAAGTATCAGCAGCCGCCATAACAACCTTTTTGCCATTTCCTTTTAGCTGTGCCGCAAGTTTTCCGATAGATGTAGTTTTTCCTACACCATTTACACCGATTACCATAACTACTGATTTTTCATTTTCAAAATCATATGCATTTTCTCCTAAATCCATCTGTTCTTCAATGTTTTTAATCAGCAACTCCTTGCAATCTTCAGGTTCTTTTATTTTTAACTCTTTTACCTGTTCTTTAAGTTTCTCTATTATTTCCATTGTTGTATTAACACCAATGTCACTCATAATTAAAATTTCTTCTAATTCTTCATAGAAATCGTCATCAATATGTGAAAATCCACTGAATATTGAATCTAATCCTGATACTATAGAATTTCTTGTTTTTGTAAGCCCTGATACAAGTTTTCCAAAAAAGCCTTTCTTTTCTTCCATTTACAAACTCCTTTATTTATCCAAATTTCCTTCCAATAAATCTACTGAAACTAAGGCTGATACACCTTTTTCCTGCATTGTAATACCATATAATCTATCAGCACATCCCATTGTTCCTCGTCTGTGTGTAACAACAATAAACTGTGTATTTTCTGTAAGTTTATGCAAATATTCCGCAAATCTGATTACATTTGAGCCATCTAATGCAGCTTCAATTTCGTCAAGAAGACAGAATGGAGATGGCTTTAAATTCTGAATTGCAAACAAAAGACAAATTGCCGTAAGTGCTTTTTCTCCACCTGAAAGCTGCATCATATTTTGAAGTTTCTTTCCAGGCGGCTGTGAAATAATATTAATTCCTGCATCAAGAATATCATCTGCTTCAGTAAGTTCAATAACTCCTGCGCCACCGCCAAATAATTCCTTAAATACCTTATCAAATTCAACCTGAATTTCAGCAAATTTTTCTTTAAACTGTTTTCGCATACCAACTTCTAATTCGTCAATAATTTTCAAAAGATTATCTTTTGCACGCATTAAGTCTTCATGCTGTTCTTTCATAAACTGATATCTTTCGTTTATTTCCTTAAACTCTTCAATAGCATTTACATTTACGTCTCCTAACTCTTTAATCTGACGTTTTAAATTGGCAATGCTATTTCTAAGTTCTGCTTTATCATTTAGACTTTCATCTCTAAGTTCAACAGCATTTCTATATGTGATTTCATACTCGTTCCACATATAATTAATTTTTGTCTCATTCTTTTCCTGTAAATTTTCTTTTTGGCTGTTAAGTCTGTAAATTTCTTTATCTAATTGTGTTATTCTTGAAGAAAGTTCTTCTCTCTTATCGAAAAATTCTTTATGATCTTTATTCTGCTTTTCCTTAGCATTTTTAAGGTCTTCAATTTCTAAATTAAGCTTTTCAATAAGTTTACGTCCTTCTTCGATTTCCTTTGTTATGCCATCAATAGTTTCAATTCTAGCTGAAATCTCATTGTTGTTTTCACTTGAATTGTTTTTAATCTGTTCCAATTCATTCTTTAAATCTGAAATCTGATTATTGCTATTTTGAATCTTTTCGCATAAAAATTCATGCTTTTGCTTTAAACTTGAAATTTCAATATTAATCTCTTCTAACAACGACGTTTTTTCAACAAGCTTTGCATTTATAGAATCCATATTATTACTTTTTTGTTTAATAAGTTCTTCTAATTCGGAATTTCTATCTTCAACATTAGTAAGTTCTTTGTTAAGTTCTAAACTATTATTATTGATATTTCCGATTTCAGATGCAATATTTCCACTTTCAGCAGTATATTCCTGATATTCTGTATCAATGTTATTCTTTCTGTCTTTAGCTTGTTTTAAATTCAACTCCAATGTGTTTTTTGCAATGTTCTGTTCCTGAAGTGCCTTATTAATTTTATCAAGTTCATCATTTAAAACACTTGTTTTACTTCTGTTTTCTATTAAATTCTTATCAAGATTTTCTTTTTCATTCTTAAGGTCTTTTAATTTATTCTCAAGTTCTTCTATTTCTCTTCTTCTTCCTAACAGGTTGCTGTTATTTTTGAATGCACCACCCGAAATAGAACCACCAATATTTAAATATTCACCTTCTAAAGTTACAATTCTTAAAGAATATCTATATTTACGTTCTAGTGCAATTGCGTTATCAATCGTGTCTACAACTACGACTTTTCCTAACAAATATTTAGTTACGCCTTCGTATTCTTTTTTTATTTCAACTAAATCACATGCAAGACCTAAAACACCTTTATCAGAAAATACATCTTCATTATTAAAGCCCGTTTTCTTAGTCATACTACTCAAAGGTAAAAATGTAGCTCGACCATATTTGTTTTTCTTTAAATATTCAATTATTTCCTTAGCTGTTGTTTCTGTATCAGTTACTATATTCTGAATATTTCCGCCTAAAGCTGTTTCAATTGCAACTTCATACTTCTTTTCAACTTTAATAATGTCAGCAACAACACCAATAATACCTTTCTTGTTTTCCTTTAATTCCATTACTTTTTTGATACTATTTCCATAACCTTCATATCTTTCAGTAATGTTTTTTAAAGCTTCGAGATTTGATTTTGACTTATGATATCTTTCCCGGTTTTCAGATATTGACTTTGTTATTTTAGAATTTTCTACTCTTAAATCATTTAAGTCATTTCTATATTCTGAAACAGTTTTGTTTAATTCATCGATTGAATAGTTTACTTTATCTAACTCAGCTTTAAGTTCTTCTATTTTACTTTCCTGATTTTCCTTTTCGCTTTGAAATTCTATAAGTTTTTGATTAAGTTGAGATTTTCTTATATTAATCTGTTCAAGCAATGTATCACATCTTTGCAATTTTGATTTAATCATTGACTTTGAATTTAATATTTCGATAATCTCGGCTTTATGCTCTGCAATTTCTTTATCAAAATTCTCAATTTCTTCTTTAATAACAGAAATATCAGTCGTTATTTCTGACTGCGATTTAATAGTTTCCTGAATTACATTTTCATTATCGTCTTTTTCTTTACATAATTCAGTCAAATTCTTTTCCTTCTGGGCTATATCTGAAGAAATAGCATTTACTCTTGTTGCAATAAACTCTTCGTTGTTTTTAGCTGAATTAATCTGTTCTTTAAGAACAAGAATTCTTCCTTCTAATTTTTCAATTTTAAGAACAGTATCTGTTGACATTGTTTTTTTGGCTTCAATTGAATTGTTTATTTCTTCCAAATCTGCTTCTAACTTAGTATACTGCTTCTTTATATTTTCAAATTCTTCATTTGAGGAATTCATATCTGATGTTGCTATTTCAAGTTTTTTGTCTAAATCAGACAATCTGTTTTTAATATCTTCCATTTCGACTAAAAACATATTTACATCATATTTCTTTAAATCATCTTTAAAAAGTAAATATTTTTTAGCCTTTTCACATTGTTTCTCTAATGGGCCAACCTGACGTTCAAGTTCTGCTAATATATCCTGAACTCTGACAAGATTCTGATTCTCATCGTCTAATTTCTTTAAAGCCTGATTCTTTCTTCTTTTAAATTTAACAATACCGGCTGCTTCATCGAATAATTCTCTTCTTTCTTCAGGTTTTCCACTTAAGATCTGATCAATCTGACCCTGCCCAATAATAGAATAACCTTCCTTACCAATACCTGTATCATAAAAAAGTTCATTTACATCTTTAAGTCTAACCTGAGTTCCATTAATCATATATTCACTTTCACCGGATCTGAATAATCTTCTTGAAACAGTTACTTCTTCATAATCAACATCTAATTTATGGTCAGAATTATCCAATGTAATTGCTACATAAGCGAATCCTAACGGTTTTCTGTTTTCAGTTCCGGCAAATATTACATCTTCCATCTTAGATCCACGAAGCTGTTTTACCTTCTGTTCACCAAGAACCCATCTCACAGCATCAGCAACATTACTTTTTCCTGAGCCATTTGGTCCAACAATTCCAGTTATACCATTATGAAATTCAAATTTAATTTTATTTGCAAATGATTTAAAACCATGTATTTCAATACTTTTTAAGTACATATTATTTCCTCTTATCCATAGATTTAAGCGCGACATATGCTGCCTGTTGTTCTGCAGCCTTCTTTGTTCTTCCTATGCCCTCACCTATAACTTGTTCTCCAAGCAATACCTGTGCAGTATAACTCTTATCATGATCAGGGCCTATTTCGTCTATTATTTTATATGACACTTTGCCAGCCTTAATCACATCTACTCTTTCCTGCAAAATTGTCTTACTATCAAAAAACAATTTTTTATTTTCAATGTCATTTAGCACAAATTTAAGCACAAACTCTTTAGCTTTGTCAAAACCACCATCTAAAAATATAGCTCCTATTAGTGCTTCTAATGCGTCTGATGTTACTGAATCACGATTTCTTCCTCCTGATTCATCTTCACCTTTTCCAAGATATAAAAAATCTCCAAGATTAATTTCTTTAGCATCTCTTGCAAGAGTGCCTTCACACACAAGACTTGCTCTAAGTCGTGTCATTTTTCCTTCCGGCATTTCATAATTCAAAAATAAAAACTCACTAGATACAAGTTCTAAAACAGCATCACCAAGAAACTCAAGTCTTTCATTGTCTTTAACTTTTCTATTTTTATGCTCATTAGCATATGATGTATGAGTTAAAGCATTAACTAATAACTTTTTATTATCAAATTCATATCCGATTACACTTTCTAATTTTTCATAATCTGAATTCATATTAACTCCTTTTTACACACAAAAGAAAAGGGTAATATCATTTTAGAGTGATATTGCACCTTTTCTAATGTACTTAAATAATTTTCATAGTCAAATATTATTTATTCATAACCTTTTTTATTGCTTCAAAAGCATCTCCGACTGTAACAATATTTTCAGCTCCGTTAGTTGGAATCTTAATATTAAATTCATCTTCAATGCTCATAATTATTTCTAAAACATCTAAAGAATCTGCACCTAAATCATCTGCAAATTTTGATTCCGGTGTGATTGTGCTTTCATCAATATCCAATACACTTGCTACTGCTTTATAAAGTCTTTCGATTTCCATTTTTAATTCTCCTTTTTAACTGCTAATTTTTTTGATATTTTATCATTTATATTCATTTCTTTAAAAGAAATGCACTGAATGATAGAGTTTTTCACTTCTATGGCCTTTGAATTTCCATGAGTCTTAACAACTAATCCTTTCAATCCAAGTAAAGGTGCTCCACCATACTGATCCATCTGAAATGTTTTCAAAGTTTCTTTCAATTCTTTTTTTATAAGTAATGCACCGATTTTAGTTTTCAAACTTGTCATTAAAGTTCCTTTAACTTTCTTTAAAAGAACTCCACCAACACCTTCATACATTTTTAAAATAACATTTCCAACAAATGCATCACATACAACTACATCAGCTTTTCCTTCAGGAATTTCTCTTGCTTCAATATTGCCAATAAAATTAATACCTTCAAGATTACTTAACAACTGATACGTTTCTTTAGCAAGGTTATTTCCTTTTTCTTCTTCAGCACCAATATTTACTAAACCTACTTTTGGATTTTTAACCTTGCAAATATTTTCCATATATATAGAACCCATCTGTGCAAACTGAACTAGGTTAGAAGGCTTAGCATCAACATTAGCCCCACAGTCAATCAAAAGTGCTCCGCCTTTTTCCGTTGGAATAAGAGGTGCAAGAGGTGGTCTTTCAACTCCCTTAATTCGACCTACAATTACATGTCCTCCAACTAAAGTGGCTCCGGTACTTCCTGCTGATACAAGAGCATCGCATTCCCCATGTTTTACCATATACATACATTTAACAAGAGAGGAATCTTTTTTCGTTCTAATAGCTACTACCGGAGGTTCTCCTGTTTCAATAACTTCTGTAGCATTTACAACTTCAACTCTAGTCTTGTCATAATCATATTTCTCGAGTTCTCTGTTAACATCTTCCTGTCTTCCTACCATTTTAAGAAAAACATCTTTATTTTCTTTTAACGCTTCAATACCGCCTTTTACAATTTCACCAGGTGCGTTATCTCCGCCCATACAATCTAATGCAACTATTGTCTGTGACATAATTATTTCCTCCTTAAGCACATAAAATAACTATACTAAAATTATGTTTTAAAATCAAGCAAACTTGAATAAGACAACATAAAAATAAGGCTTCGCAGATATAAATATCCGCAAAGCCTTATTTTAACGCTTTCTCGTGCATAAACACGGACCATCCTAATTAGTCAACTGAAACGATTTCTTTCTTGTTGTATGATCCACATGCCTTGCAAACTCTGTGAGGCATCATTAAAGCTCCACATTTGCTACACTTTACAAGACCAGGAACTGACATTTTCCAGTTAGCTCTTCTCTTATCTCTTCTTCCTTTAGAAGATTTATTCTTTGGACAGATAGACATGGTTTACACCTCCTTAAACTGATTAAATACATCTAATATTTTCGACATTCTCGGATCTGGTACCGCAGTATCGCAGTCGCAGAATCCTTTATTGAGATTAGCGCCGCATCTATTGCAAATTCCCTTACAATCTTCTTTGCAGAGAACCTTCATCGGTAAGTTAACCAGAATCTCATTGAATACAAAAACCTCAGTATCAAAGACTGTTCCTTCAAGATAATTCTCCTCATCTAAGTCGGCAATCTTCTCTTCTGCTGTTTTATTCATATCCATATCTTTGGTTGAATCAATATTTATTGTAAATGTGACCGGTTCAAGACATCTGAAACAAGGTGCTTCTATAATAACATTCCCAGTGCATTTAACATTGATATGTTTCTTTCCGGCGTTTGAAAATACAAACTTTACATCACTGTCAGTTATCTTATATTCAAACTTAGCAGCTAGGAATTTCTTCCTTTCAACTTTAGTCTGAACTCTTTTAGTTCCTTCTTCTTTCTGTAATATCTCTATCAAATCAATTAACATAACTTGTTTCTCCCTAAAGACACCTTTACAATTATACATATATGGTATATTTTTGTCAAACACTTTTTTTATTTAATTATTTTGTGATTTGTTTACCAAATATGTTTATCATAGTTTCACAAAAATTTTCACTCAAAAACAATCAGCTATTATCTGTCTTATGATAAAAGTTCTAGAGTTTCTCTTGCTATTGCTAATTCTTCATTTGTTGGAATTACAAATACTTTTACTTTTGAATCAGGAGTTGAAATCATAATTTCTTCTCTTCTCTTTTCATTAGCCTTTTCGTCAAGAGACACACCTAAATATCCTAATTGTTCGCAAACCATCTTTCTTACAGCCTGATTATTTTCACCTACGCCTGCCGTAAATGCAATAGCATCAACACCATTCATTTCAGCTACATAAGCGCCAACAAATCTAACTACTGTATTTGCAAATACTTCTAATGCATTCTTTGCTACTTCATTTCCTTCTTCAATAGCCTTTGTTATATCTCTAAAATCACTTGATACTTCTGATAAACCTAAAACACCTGATTTTTTATTTAAAACATTAAGTACTTCTTTAACATTCATGTTTTCTTTTTCTGAAATAACTTCAACGATGCTTGGGTCAATATCTCCTGAACGTGTTCCCATAGCAACTCCTGCTAACGGAGTAAGACCCATACTTGTATCTATAGATTTACCATTTTCAACTGCGCATATACTTGCACCATTTCCTAAATGACAGACAATAGTCTTTAATTTATCATATGGCGTATCCATAATCTGAGCGACTCTCTTTGAAACATAACTATGAGATGTTCCATGGAATCCATATCTTCTTATCTTATATTTTTTATAATATTCATATGGAATAGGATACAAATAAGCTTTAGGAGGCATTGTCTGATGAAATGCTGTATCAAACACGACAACATTAGGTGTATCAGGCATTGCATTAATACAAGCTTTGATTCCTATTATATTAGCCGGGTTATGAAGAGGTGCCAAATCATTACATTCTTCAATCTTCTTAATAACTTCATCCGTGACAATAGTTGATTTTGAAAAATATTCTCCACCATGTACAACTCTATGACCAACTGCTCCAACTTCACTTAAATCTTTAATAACTCCTGTTTCTTTATTAAGTAATGAATCTATAACAATTTTAATAGCTTCATTATGTGTTGGCATTGAAACTTCTTTTTCCTGTTCTTCACCATTGTATGGTTCATATTCAATCTTACTTCCATCAATACCAATTCTTTCACACAATCCTTTTGCTAACACTTTCTCACTTACAGAATCAATTAATTGAAACTTTAATGATGAACTGCCACAATTAATTACTAAAACGTTCATTATTCCTCCTATTCCTGTCCTGCCTGAACCGCCGTGATTGCAACAACACCTACAATATCTTTTGCACTACAGCCTCTTGAAAGGTCATTTATAGGTTTTGCTATACCCTGGCACAATGGTCCATAAGCTTCTGCCTGTCCTAATCTCTGAACTAATTTATATCCAATATTTCCTGCATCTAAATCAGGGAATACTAAAACATTTGCTCTTCCGGCGACTTCACTATCCGGTGCTTTCAACGCTGCTACTTCAGGTACTACAGCTGCATCAGTCTGCAATTCTCCATCTATTAAAAATTGAGGATATTCTTTCTTTGCAATCTTTGTAGCTTCTACAACCTTATCAACATCAGGGTGAGCTGCACTTCCATATGTTGAATGAGAAAGCATTGCAACTCTTGCCTTTTCACCTACTAAATATTCAAATGACTCAGCACTGCTTGCTGCTATATCTGCTAATTCTGCTGATGTTGGATTCTGATTCAAACCACAATCACCCATTACAAATACACCATTTGCTCCTAATTCTTTATTAGGCACGCACATAACAAAGAAAGCTGACACTAATTTTGTGCCAGGTTTACTTTTTATAATCTGTAAAGCAGGTCTTAATGTATTAGCTGAGGAATGGCATGCTCCTGAAACAACGCCATCTCCATCTCCGCATTTTAACATCATACACGCAAAGAACATATAATCAGATGTCAAAATACCCAATGCCTGTTCTCTTGTCATTCCTTTTGCTTTTCTCAACTGAAAAAACCCTTCTACATATTCGGGTGTTTTTTCGCAAGTTCTCGGATTAATAATAGTTGCTTTTGATACGTCAGCACCGTCACTGTTTTCTTCAACTTCTTCCGGTGTTGCTAAAATAATTAAATCTGCAAACCCCTCTTTTAATATCTGCTCTGCAGCCTTATACGTTCTTTTGTCCATACCTTCTGGCAAAATAATTGTCTTTTTATTATTTTTTGCTTTTTCTTTCACTGACTCAATAAAATCCATCTATTTTCTCCTTTTTGTAAACTTCTAACATTATAACGTATATGGCTAATTTTCACAACAGAACATTCAATTTTTAGTATAATTTATTTAACAGTTTACATATTAAATAAAACAGTGATAAAATATTTAATAAATTAAGTTAGAAGGGATAAATTATATGAAAACTATAGGCATAATTGCTGAATTTAATCCATTTCACAATGGGCACGCATATTTAATAAAAAAAGCAAAAGAATTCACCGGAGCTGATCGTGTAATTGTAATAATGAGCGGAAATTTCGTTCAACGTGGCTGTCCTGCAATAATAAACAAATACGACCGCACTTTACATGCATTAGAAAATGGTTGTGACTGTGTTTTTGAATTACCCCCTGTATTTTCTACTGCTAGTGCTGAAACTTTCGCTAAAGCGAGTGTATATTTTCTCCATAATTTAAATTGTATCAATTATTTATGCTTTGGATGTGAAGACAACAATCTTGACTTACTAAAGTCGATTGCATCAATATTACATGATGAACCGGATGAATACAAAGCATCTTTAGCTTTGCATTTAAAAAGTGGAAATAATTACCCTGTTGCAAGACAAAAAGCATTAACTGATTATCTAATGTCAATCGATGTCAATTCGAACATAGCAGACGTTTTATCAAAACCTAACAATATATTAGCAATTGAATATATAAAGGCTTTAATCGAGTTAAATTCTCCAATAGTGCCTGTTGGAATTAACAGAGAAGGCTCAGGTTACAATTCAACATCACTTAACAGCTCATTTGCTTCAGCGAGTGGAATCAGAGAAGCTTTTACAAATGATGTAGCTTTAGACTCTATTGCAAATCACCTTTCAAAGGCTGCATTTTCATCTTTACTAAATGAAAAAGAGCAAAACTCTTTGATTACATTAAATGATTTTTCGAGTATGTTAGGACTTACACTCTTAAATAATGATTCATTTGATAAATTCAACGATATAAATACAGATTTATCAAACAGAATACTAAATGAAAGAGCAAACTTTTACAGTTTTGAATCATTTATAGAAAAATTACAAAGTAAGAACTATACTTACTCAAGAATATCAAGGACATTAATGCATATTATGCTTAATATTCATTCAGAAGATATAGATTTTTATAAAAGAATTGGCTATTTACCGGTTGGACGATTATTAGGATTTAAGAAATCCTCTTCAGATATACTTAAACATATCAAAGAAAACAGTAATGTCGATATAATTTCAAAATTATCAATCTATTACAAAACATCAACAGGAGATATTAAAAAGCTTTTAGATAATTGGCTTTATTGTGATTCAATTTACAGATTAGTTTATATGAATAAATCCGGAAAATATATGCCAACAGAATTTAATTATAAAATTATAATTGTTTAGTTTCTAAAAACATAGTTCTAGGCTTTAATTAGAGCAAAGTTTAGAACCTTTATATTTTTATGAGACAGTTATAAAAAACTTCCCTAAACATCAAATAACGATATTTAGGGAAGTTTTTTTATAATATAATAATGCTAACGCAATATATTAGAATTAATTTAGTTTTTAAAACTATGAATTGGTGCTGGAATTCTTCCTGTTCTGTTTACAAAAGCATCACAAGAGAACTGGCTAACCGGCATAATAGGTGCATATCCTAATAATCCACCAAATTCTACCATTTCACCAACACCCTTTCCAATTACAGGAATAACTCTTACAGCTGTTGTTTTCTGATTAATCATTCCTATTGCTGATTCATCAGCGATAATTCCGGCAATTGTAGTTGCTTTTGTATCTCCGGATATTGCAATCATATCTAAACCAACTGAACATACGCATGTCATAGCCTCTAATTTTTCTATTGAAAGGGCTCCTTCTTTTACTGCGTCAATCATTCCCTGGTCTTCACTTACAGGGATAAATGCACCACTTAAACCACCGACATATGAAGATGCCATAACGCCACCTTTTTTAACCTGATCATTTAATAATGCTAATGCTGCAGTTGTTCCCGGAGCTCCGGCTCTTTGTAATCCAATTTCTTCTAATATATCAGCTACACTATCACCAATCGCAGGTGTAGGGGCTAAAGACAAATCAACAATACCAAATGGTACATTGAGTCTCTTAGAAGCTTCTTCTGCAACTAACTGACCCACTCTTGTTACTTTAAAAGCAGTCTTTTTAATTGTATCGCATAATACTTCAAAGTCTGCTCCACGAACTTTCTTTAATGCATGTCTTACTACACCAGGTCCACTTACACCGACATTAATAATGGCATCAGCTTCTGTAACACCATGAAATGCTCCAGCCATAAATGGATTATCATCCGGTGCATTACAAAATACAACTAATTTTGCACAACCAAGAGAATCCTGTTCTTTTGTATATTCTGCAGTTTCAAGAACAATTTCACCCATAAGTCTGACAGCATCCATATTAATTCCTGTTTTTGTAGAGCCAACATTAACTGAACTGCATACCCTTTCTGTCTCTGCTAGTGCTTTAGGAATTGAACGAATCAAATTTTCTTCTGCCGGTGTCATACCTTTAGATACCAAAGCTGAATATCCACCTAAAAAGTTAACTCCAACTTCCTTTGCTACTTTATCAAGTGTTTTTGCAATTGTAACAAAATCATCAGGAGTTTTACATGCGCTACCACCAATCAATGAAATAGGAGTAACTGAAATTCTTTTATTTACAATAGGAATTCCAAATTCCTTTGCAATGTCATCACCTGTTTTTACTAAATCTGATGTATATTTTTTAATTTTGTTATATATATTATTATTTAATGTCTCTAAATCATCACTAATACAATCTAACAAACTGATTCCCATAGTGATTGTTCTTACATCAAGATTGTAATTTTCAATCATTTTGTTAGTTTCTTTTACTTCAAATAAATTAATCATGATTCCTCCATTAAATTCTATGCATACTATTAAAAATGTCTTCGTGCTGCATCTTTATTGAAACGCCAATATCATCACCTATTTTTTCAAGATCATCTGCAAGTTTATCTGCAGGCTGGCTGGCATTATTACAATCTACAATCATCATCATATTAAAATAATCCTGCACAATTGTCTGTGAAATGTCAAGAATATTTACAGAATTATCTGCTAAATATGTACATACCTTTGCAATAATACCTACTGTATCTTTTCCCACAACAGTAATAATAGTTTTTTTCATTTTATGCCTCCTAAATTAAAATTCAATATGGCAAGAAGGTTCAGTTCTACTTGCCACCTGTATACTGATATCATCAGCACAATAATTACCATCAGCCATATTTATTTCATTTCTGATTGTTTCATATGCCAATTCAGGCAAATTATTTTCTTTACTTAAATGACCAAGAATTACTTTCTTAAGTCTGTCAGATATAATTTCATTTAACAAATTGCCGCATGTCTCATTTGATAAATGACCTTTATTTCCCCATATACGTCTTTTAAGTGCATATGGATAAGGGCCTATCTGTAACATATTAATATCATGATTTGATTCAATTAATACTGCATCAAGTCCTTTTAAATTACCAATTATGTAATCATCATACATCCCCATATCTGTCGCCACAGCCATTGATTTCCCATCAGAATCAAATCTGTATGCAACCGGTTGTGCCGCATCATGCGATATCGAAAATGGAGTAACTAATGTACTTCCCATATAAAAATCTTTATTTTCTTCAATTTCATTAAACAAATTCCTATCAATCGTTCCAACCTTACTGTCTTCAAGTATCTTTGATATGGTTCCTTTTGTAGCATATATTGGAATATGATATTTTCTCGATACAACGCCTAATCCGGAAATATGGTCAGAATGTTCATGTGTTATAAGTATACCATTCACTTCTTCTAAACTGCTTCCGTATTCACTCATACCTTCTTCAATTCTTTTTTTACTTATCCCAGCATCTACAAGTAACTTTACATCGTTATTTTCATACAAAAGACAATTTCCCTTGCTGCCACTGGCTATAGAACTAAATTTCATAGCAATCCTCTTCTTTTGAAATCTTCTTTGTACATTCTATTGTATTTTTATATATATTTCAAGTTCTATTTCATTCCATTAAGCTATATAATAAATAAAAAAATGAAAAAAAGCTTTGTAAAATATTTTGAATTAATTTGTTGTCTGCTTTGTATCTTATTTATCATTCTACTTCCAAAAGAAACTATCTTAGGCGTGAAAACAGGCATCAATCTTGTATTATACTCAATGATTCCTTCGTTGCTGCCGTTTATTTTAATCATCAACATTCTTATAAAAAAAAAACTATGTAATATTATTTCCAAATTCTTTTATCCAATATTAAAACACATTTTTAAGGCAAGCCAATTTAGTTCATTTATTATAATATGTGGATTTTTAAGTGGATATCCTTTAGGGTGTAAAACAATATTCGAAGGATTAAAAAACAATCTAATTTCCGAAGACGAGGCAAAAAAACTATTAACATTCTGTAATAACCCAAGCATTTCTTATGTAATTAACTACGTATCATATCTTTGCCTCGATTCTTATTTTAAAAATTCAATAGTTATAATGTTTATTTTTTTGCCGCCTATAATTACAGGTATAATTAATTCTCATTTATTTTTTAGCAAACAACAAGTCAACATATGTAATACTGACAATAATTCATCCATTTCAGTGCTAAACAACACGGTTTCATCTTTAATTAAAATTGGAATGTACATAATCATATTCACAACTATAAATGCATGGCTTTCTATTTTTATAAGCAACGATAATATACCATTAAATATTATTACTTCGTTTATGGAAATAATATCCGGTTCAAAATATGTAAGTCAATTATCGCTTTCAACTATACACAAATTATTTACCTTATGTATTTTTTCTATTACAGGTGGAATATGCATTTTTATTCAATCCATATCTTTTCTTCCTAGTAAATCATACATAAAATATTATATTATCGGAAAAATTGAATCACTTTTAATATTTTGCATATTGTTTTATATATATTTCAATTACAAAACCATTTTTAATTTCATAATAAGTTTACTATAAATCAATTTAAGCACTTTATTTTTAACAGATAGTATTTATTTAACAATGTAATTTATAGATTCAAATAAATTTTTATATTAATCATAAAAATCTTAGTTTTCTCTCTTCCTTGTCTTAAAGAATTTTTACTTATTAAAAAGCAGGCAAATTATCGCTTTGATAGCGAAAACATTGCCTGTTTTTTTACATTTTTATTATATTATTTATCTAAATCAACTGTATAATCATCAACGTCATCTGCAACTTCAGGAGCCTGTGGTTCAGGTTCTTCACCACTTAATTCTCTTCTGCTTTCAACAACAACATCTAATGAACCATTTAATGCATTCATCATTGTATCCTGAATATTCTGGAAATTATTCATGCCTGTTGTAAGAATTCCCTGAACATTATTTAAGATATCATCTGTGTACTGCATTGCATTCATTCTTACAGAATTAGCTTCATTTGTAGCAGAATCCAACATTTCCTGTGCCTGTTTCTGAGCACTTTCAATTATTGAATTAGCTTCTTTATATGCCTGTTGCATAATTTCATGCTCGCTAACTAACTGATTAATATGTGCTGTTGCTTCAGCAACCATATTTTCAGCTCTTTCTTTAGCGTCATTTAAAATAGCATCTTTATTTGCAATTATCTTCTGATATTTTTTAATTTCATCAGGTGTTCTAAGTCTTAATTCAGCTAACATTTCATCTATTTCATCTTTGTTAACCATAATTACTGATGAAGACAATGGCTTAAATTTACATCCATCAATATATTCTTCAATTTCTGTAATGATTTGTTCAATCTTGCTCATCTTATCTATCTCCTTTATTTTTCATTAATTTATTCTTTACTTCTATTACGACATTTGGTGGAACAAATTTACTAATATCTGCTCCGAAATATGCAGCTTCCTTAACTGTACTCGAGCTAAGATACGCATACTCCAAACTTGTTGTAAAAAATATTGTATCTACTTCATTATTTAAAACACTGTTCGTCTGCGACATCTGAAGTTCATATTCAAAATCTGTAACCGCACGTAAACCTCTTACGATTAGTTGTGCATCAACTTTTTTTGCGAAGTCAACCAACAGACCCTCAAATGACATAACCTTAACATTTGGCAAGTCCGATACAGCATCATTTAACATTTTAACACGATTTTCTACAGAAAACAACGGCGTTTTTGATTTATTATTCAATACTCCGACAATTAACTCGTCTACTATTTTAGATGCTCTTTTAATTACGTCTAAATGTCCATATGTAACAGGATCAAAACTTCCCGGATAAATTGCTCTTACCATACTATTCACCACACAATTGTATAAAAACATGTTTATTTGTTTTATACACCTTTTCTTTAATTATTTTATAACCCATGTCTTCTAAATAATCAAACTCTGTTTCATTAGAAGCTTCTACAATAATAATGCTTTCATTCGAAATTAAGTTGGACTCTTTAAGATAATTCAATACATCTTTTTCAAACAAATGATTATATGGTGGATCCATAAATACAATATCAAAATGTTCACCGACATTATCTAATTGTTTTATAGCACTTTCTACTGTTGTAAACATAACCTTCGAAACATCTTCAAGTTTTGTATATTTTAAATTATACATTATACAATCGTATGCCCGCCTGTTATTTTCTACCAAAACACATTTTTTTGCTCCTCTGCTTGCAGCTTCAATTCCAATTCCACCACTTCCACTAAACAAGTCTAAGAAATAACATCCTGGAACGCAATTATTTATTACATTAAACATCGTTTCTTTTGTTCTATCCTGTGTTGGTCTTGTATTCATTCCTTCAATTGTTTTCAATTGCAATCTTCTTGCTTTTCCCGCAATTACTCTCATATCATCTCCAAAGCCAAAATCTTATATCTTTCTTAAACCTCTATTATAATAATACCGTTCATAGCTTTTTGCAAATAAATTTTTCTTTTTATTTTGTTAAGCATTTGTTACATATTTACTACAACTGAGTAAGAAAGAAAAAAGAGTAGGAAAACCTACCCTTTTTTCTTATATATTATTTATAAATTATTCTTCAACTGTATCTTCTGCTTCATCAGCTACAACTTCATCATCATCTGGAAGTAAAGCCTTAATGCTTAAGCTGATTTTCTTGTTTTCTTCATCAAAGTCAACAATCTTAGCTTCGATTTCTTCACCAATCTTTAAAACATCAGATGGTTTTTCAACATGCTGCTTAGCAATCTGAGATACATGAAGAAGTGCATCTACACCTGGTTCAAGTTCAACGAATGCACCAAAGTCTGTCATTCTTGCAACTTTACCTGTAACAATTGCTCCTACTGCATATTTTTCTTCAGCATTAGCCCATGGATTTGTGTTTTCAAATTTAAGACTTAATGCAATCTTATCGCCATTAATTTCTTTAATGAATGTTGTAACCTTATCGCCTACTTTGAAAAGCTTTCTTGGATTACCAACACGTCCCCATGACATTTCAGAGATATGTAATAAGCCGTCAGCTCCACCTATATCAACAAATGCACCAAAATCAGTTACATTCTTTACAACACCTTCAACAGTCATTCCAACTTCAATCTTAGCGAATAAAGCATCTTTTGCTGCTTTCTTTTCAGCTACGATAAGCTGTTTTCTGTCACCAATAATTCTTCTCTTCTTAGGATTGAACTCGATAATAACAAATTCAATTTCCTGTCCTTCATATTTTGTTAAATCTCTTTCAAAAGTATCAGATACTAAGCTTGCAGGAATGAATACTCTTGATTCTTCAACAGCAACATTTAAACCACCGCTTAAAACCTGAACTACAGGAGCCTTAAGAACTTCCTTATTTTCAAAAGCTTCTTCTAATTTCTTGTTTACTTTTTCAGCTGCAAGTCTCTTATAAGTAACTGCAACCTGACCTTCACCATCATTAACCTTAAGTACTTTAACTGTCATTACATCACCTACAGAAATTACAGTTGTTAAGTCTGTTGGGTTATTTGAATACTCGTTACGTGTAAGAATTCCATCTGACTTGTATCCGATATTGAGAACTGCTTCGTCCTCTTTAACGCTGATAACAGTACCTTCAACGATCTCTCCTGTATGAATTGTTTTTAATGATTCTTCCAACATTTGTTCAAAACTCATTTCTGACATATAGTATGAACCTCCTCTATTATATTGTTTGGGGTGGAAGCCCCCGCTGTAATACCTATAGACTCTATTGTTTTTAATTCACACAAGTCCAGATCTTCTACAGTCTGTATATAATAAGTGTTTTTGCACTCATTTTTGCATATTTCATATAGTTTCTGTGTGTTCGAGCTGTGCTTTCCGCCAATAACAATCATGGCATCAACACTTGAAGAGACCTTTCTGGCCTCAACTTGTCTTAAGTGAGTCGCATTACATATTGTATTCACAACATTTATATAATAACCTTTTTTTTCTATAATTTCAACTAAATATTGAAATTTATTGTAATTAAATGTCGTCTGACTAACTATACATATTTCTTTATCTAGTGGAATATTTAATTTATTTATGTCTTCTTCAGAATTAACTACATAACTTTTTCCATTAACCCATCCTTTTATGCCTTCTACCTCAGGATGTATATCATTTCCAACAATAACTATAATTTTGCCATTTGAGCTTTCTTTCTCAACAATTTTATGAATTTTTTTAACAAATGGACATGTAACATCTATAATATTCATTCCCATTTCTTCTATTTTCGTATATACATCTTTAGATACTCCATGTGAACGTATAATTACTGTCCCAATTTCTTTTTTTGACAGTTCTTCTAATGAATTCACAACTTTTATACCTTTTTGTTCCAAGTCCTCAACAACCTGTTCATTATGGATAATCGGGCCATAAGTATATATAGGTTTATCACTCTTACTTGCTTCTTCATATGCTCTGTTTACAGCTCTTTCTACTCCAAAGCAAAATCCTGCATTTTTAGCAACAGTTACTTTCATTGCTACCTCTCATTTTTTAATTTAATAATTTCTTTCACTACTTCATCAATTGACATGTTTGAAGAGTCTACCAAAACAGCATCCTCAGCCTGAGTAAGTGGGGAAATTTCTCTATGCATATCTCTATAGTCTCTATCAATTATATCTTTTTCTACTGTATCAATATCACAATTTACACCTTTTTCAACAAGTTCTTTGCATCGTCTTTCTGCTCTTGTTCTTGAACTTGCAGTAAGATAAATTTTTAAATCTGCATTCGGTAAAACTGCCGTTCCAATATCTCTTCCATCCATAACAACATCATTTTTTGCAGCAAGCTCTCTCTGCATTTCAACCATGTTTTCTCTTACTTTTTCATATACTGCTATAGCAGATGTCATATTGCCAATCTCTTCGCGTCTTATTTCTAAACTAACATCTTCTCCATTCAAATATACTTTCTGTGTTCCGTTATCATATCCTAATGTAACTTCAATATCATCAAGTTTTGCAATTACTTTTTCAGATTCATCTGCTTTAATTCCTGCTCTAAAACATGCCAAAGCTATTGTTCTATACATTGCCCCTGTATCAACATAAATAAAACCTAATTCCTTAGCAACTATTTTTGCTATTGTGCTTTTTCCAGCTCCTGCTGGTCCATCAATTGCTATATTGTACATCTTTCTTCACCCGGCTTTAAGCCGCCTTTCTTTTCTTTATTTCAAATGGCAAATACCATATTATATTCACGTTACCAATCACATATGCTATTTCCGGCTAAATATCCTGTAGACCACGCAATTTGCAAATTGTATCCGCCTGTCATTGCATCTAAGTCTAAAACTTCACCAACAAAATATATTCCCGGTTCTTTTTTTGACTCCATTGTTTTTGGATTAATTTCATTAACGGATATACCGCCTTTTGTAATTATAGCCTCATTATAATCTCTAAGACCATTTACATGAAGAGTCATCTCTTTTATTGCATTAACCAGTCTTTCTCTTTCTTCCTTTGTAATTTCATGTACTTTTTTGTACGGATCGATATTTGCATTATCAATAATAATCGGAATCAATTTTTTAGGCAACAGTTTATCTAATGAATTATTCAAATTTCTATTAATGTTCTCTTTAAAATCTTTTAATATTCTTTTGTCTAATGTGTCGTTATCTAGCGCCGGTTTCAAATCAATTACGATTTCACAATTTTGAGGATTTATTTTATCTGCTATGTAGCAACTCGCACTTAAAATAAGTGGTCCACTTACTCCAAAATGAGTAAATAACATTTCTCCCTGATCCGAGAAATACATTTTATCATTATTATATACTGAAACTTTAACATTTTTCAAAGCTAATCCCTGCAATTCCCTACAATAACCCTCAGTTATATTAAACGGAACTAATGACGGATGCGTTTCTATAATAGTATGTCCAAATTTTTTTGCAAATTTATATCCATCTCCGGTACTTCCTGTTGTCTTATATGATAAGCCTCCGGTAGCAATTATACATTTGTCTGCAATTTCATATTTTTTATTATTTAATTCAATTTTAATTTTATTGTCATTTTTTTCGACAGATTTAACTTCAGTGTTTAATCTTATCTTTACACCTGCATCTTTCATTAACTTGTTCAATGCGTATATAATATCTGACGATTTATCGCTTTCAGGAAAAACCCTGTTTCCTCTTTCTATTTTAAGTTTTATTCCGGCACTTTCAATCAAATTCATTACTGCTTCACTATCAAAAGTACTGTATGCACTATATAAAAATTTCGAATTATTTATAATATTTTTAAAATGATTCTCTATGTCTGATGCATTTGTTACATTACATCTTCCTTTTCCGGTTATAAAGATTTTTTTGCCTAATTTTTCATTTTTTTCAAATAACGTTACATCATTTCCGTTATATGCAGCAGCAATAGCAGCCATCATTCCGGCAGCGCCACCACCAATTATCATTACTTTACTCATAAGTCTCCTTAACTTATAAAGAGAGGCAGAATAACTGCCTCTCTTCTGCACAAATTATATTTATACCGGATATGCTCCGTTTTCTTTGTCTGCTACAGATGGATCAACCTTTGTCTGCTGAGCTTCTCTGTATTCAAAGAATTCTTTTGCAACCTGTGGGAATAAAGCGTATGTTAATACGTCTTCATCCTGCTGTTTCCACTGAGCACATTCTTTTTCGAACTTATCAAGTGAAGGCTCAAGTAAATCAGCCGGTCTGCATGTAATTGGTTCTTCATCACCAATTGCCTTTTTCTGTACTTCTTTATCAAATGGTTTTACAGTCTGACCATATTTACCTGCAAGAAGATCTTTTGCCTGCTGGTTAATCATCTTGTATCTTTCTCCCATAACGACATTAAGAACAGCCTGTGTACCTACAATCTGGCTAGATGGTGTAACAAGAGGTGGTTCACCAAAGTCTTTACGTACTCTAGGAACTTCTTCAAGCACCTGATCAAATTTATCTGAAGCACCCATTTCATCCAACTGTGAAACTAAGTTAGATAACATACCACCAGGTACCTGATAAATTAATGTGTTAATATTAACACCCATTACCTTTGGATTTAATAATCCGTTTGCAAGGCACTCTTCTCTATATGGCTTAAAGTAATCAGCAACTTCTTTTAATAATTTCTGATCTAATCCTGTGTCATATTCTGTACCCTTAAATGTTTCAACCATAACTTCTGTAGCAGGCTGAGCTGTTCCCATTGAGAATGGTGAAATAGCTGTATCGATGATATCACATCCTGCTTCTACAGCCTTTAAGTATGTCATTGAAGCTACACCTGATGTGTAATGTGTATGAAGGTCGATAGGAATATCTGTTCCTTCTCTTAATGCCTGAACTAATTCTGTTGCCTTATAAGGTGTAAGAAGTCCGGCCATATCCTTAATACATAATGAGTTTGCACCCATATCTTCAATTCTTTTAGCTGTTTCTTTCCAGTAGTCAAGAGTATAAGCATCTCCTAATGTATAAGAAAGAGCTATCTGTGCATGACCTTTTTCTTTATTTGCAGCTTTAACTGCAGTTTCAAGGTTTCTAAGATCATTTAAGCAATCGAATATTCTAATTATATCAATACCGTTTGCAATAGATTTCTGAACAAAATATTCAACTACATCATCTGAGTAATGACTGTATCCTAAAATATTCTGTCCTCTGAATAACATCTGTAATTTAGTGTTTTTAAATCCATCTCTTAACTTTCTAAGTCTTTCCCATGGATCTTCTTTTAAGAATCTAAGTGATGCGTCAAATGTAGCACCGCCCCAACACTCAACTGAATAATATCCAACCTTATCCATTGTATCAATGATAGGAAGCATCTCTTCTGTTGGCATTCTTGTTGCGATTAATGACTGATGAGCATCACGTAATATTGTTTCCGTAATTTTTACCGGTCTTTTTTCTGCCATTATTTTATCCTCCATAAATATTAAATACCAAATATTGCCATAAATGTACCTGCAGCTACTGCAGTACCAATAACGCCTGCAACATTAGGTCCCATAGCATGCATTAACAGGAAGTTTGTAGGATCCGCATCAGCGCCGACTTTCTGAGAAACTCTGGCTGCCATAGGAACGGCTGAAACTCCGGCTGAACCAATTAACGGATTAACTTTTCCATGTGTTGCAACGCACATTAATTTACCAAATAATACACCTGCAGCTGTACCAACAGCAAACGCAACTAATCCTAATATTACAATCTTAATTGTACTCATATTTAAGAATGCTTCTGCACTTGTTGTGGCACCAACACTAGTACCAAGTAAAATAACTACAATATACATTAACGCATTTGATGCTGTTTCCTGTAACTGTTTTACTACACCTGATTCTCTAAATAAGTTTCCTAACATTAACATACCTACTAAAGGTGCTGTTGTTGGTAAAATCATTACTACTACTATAGTAACAACGATTGGGAATAATATTTTTTCAAGTTTAGAAACAGGACGTAACTGTTCCATTTTGACTTTACGTTCCTTTTCAGTTGTTAAAGCCTTCATAATAGGTGGCTGAATAATTGGAACTAACGCCATATAGGAATAAGCTGCTACTGCAATTGGTCCCATAAGTGCTGTCTGTCCAAGTTTACCTGCGAGGAAAATTGATGTAGGTCCGTCAGCTCCACCGATAATAGAAATAGCTGCGGCTGCCTTTCCACCAAATCCCATAAATATTGCTAAGAAATATGCTGAATAAATACCAAACTGTGCTGCCGCTCCTAAAAGGAAGCTCTTTGGATTTGCAATTAACGGACCAAAGTCTGTCATCGCACCTACTCCAAGGAAAATAAGCGATGGCAAAATACTCCATTCATCCAAAATATAGAAGTAATAAAGTAATCCACCGGTTCCGTTTGCTGAATCCTCAGGATGAAGCATGATATCAGGGTACATATTTACTAAAAGCATACCAAAAGCAATAGGAACCAATAATAATGGTTCATATCCTTTTTTAATTGCTAAATAAAGGAAAACACAAGCTACCAAAATCATTATGTAGTTTCCTGGTGTCAAACTCATAAATGCTGTCTGGTTAAGCAAATTTTCCAATGTATCTAAAACATTCATATGTTACCTCCAAGTCTGACTAAAAGGCCATTAGTTTAATGATGCGATAACTGCACCTGCTTCAAAGCTGTCTCCAACTGCAACGCTAATGCTTGCAACTGTACCATCTTCCGGAGCTACAACTGTGTTTTCCATTTTCATTGCTTCGAATACTAAAACTGTATCGCCTCTTTTAACAGCCTGACCTACATTTGCACTGATAGATAAAACTTTACCAGGCATAGGTGCTGTAATCTTAACTGAACCTTCTGCTCCGCTTGCTGCTGGTGCTGCTGCAGGTGCAGGAGCTGCCTTAGCTGCAGGTGCTGCTTTTCTAACTGGAGCTGCACTTGGTGTGCTTCCAGTTTCTTCAACTGTTACATCATATACATTTCCATTAACTGTAATTGTATAATTCTTCATTTTATTTCCTCCTAAATAATTCATAAGTATCTAGCGTTTTCTTATAGAACGAACTACAAATCCGTCTGTTGTTGTGTTTTCGCTCGCTGCAATTGCCGCTGCAATTACTGCAATAAGTTCCGCATCATCAGATACCGGTTGTTCTACAACAGGAACTGAAGCCTTTGACTCTGTTGCTGTTTCTTTATTTTCTTCTGATTTCTTATTTTTACCAAAAGAATCAATGATTGACGGAATAAATTTAAATAATGAAATAATTGCTGAAATGAAAATTAAAACAGCAAATACTGTTCCCATTCCCATTACTGTATTTAAAGCTGCCTGTTCCATTTTTTCACCCATTGAATAAATAGGGTCAAAAGACAAGCTTGTCATAATATATCCATTATCGCTTTCTTCAAATGTAGAAGTAATATTCACTTTTCTATCTTCAAACTGTATCACTTCAGTTACGGCTAATTCGCCATTCTGTTCATTTATAGCAAAATCAGAAACTGAATCTGTAGCCTTACCACATTCGTCTGCTAATTTATTCCAAGATTCTACAGCTGACTTATACATTCCTTCTTCTTTTTTGAATGTAGCAGTTTCGTCATCAACAGGTTCTTCCTCTCCCTTAGAGATATCGGCAACCTGAGTTTCTAAATAAGCACGTACATCCTGTGCATTGTAAGAAGCCTTATCATCACCTTTTCCACAACCTGCAAAACATACCATCAGACAAGAAACGATACAAAACAATTTTATTATTTTTTTCATGTTTCTCTCCTTATATTATACTGTGCCGTGTTTTTTACCTGGACGATTCTCATATTTTGTATAGAGCATTTCAAATGCGCCAATAACATATTTTCTTGTATCAACAGGTTCGATTATGCTGTCAACATATCCTCTGGCAGCTGCCGACATTACATTAGACTGTAATTCGTTATATTCTTTAGTCTTTTCATTGATAATTACAGATGCATCATCTGCCTTTTCAATTTCGTCAGCATACATAATCTGTACTGCACTCTTAGCATCCATCATTCCAACTTTAGCTGTTGGCCATGCATAAACAACATCTGCTCCAATTGCCTTGCTGTTCATTGCAACATATGCGCTTCCCATTGCATTTCCAATTAAAATATTTACTTTAGGAACTGTTGCATTAGCAAATGCGTATACAAGTTTAGCAGTTGCTTTAGCACCATGTTTTTCCTGACACATTGTTGCCTTAAATCCATCAACATTTGTTAATGTTAAAATTGCAATTCCGAATGCATCGCAAAATTCAACAAATTCTGCAGCCTTCTTACATCCACCAACTGTTAATTTAGCTTCGTATTCAGCAGCAACATTCATATCATCATCATATACTTTTGTTCTGTTTGCAACTACACCTACTGTTGCTCCGTTTACTTTAATAAATGCTGTAAGCATTTCAGGAGCATATGCTTTTTTAACTTCGAATACATAACCATTATCAGAAATATTTGAAATTGCGATTAATGTATCTTCAACGCAATTTTCCATTCCTTCACACGCTCTGTTTAAATCGTCTTCACATTCTTCTTCATAATCAGCCTTTTCATTATTTGATGGAAGTATAGAAACTAAGTCTCTGATTCCTTCAAATATTTCTGATTCTGTACCTACAAAATCAACTGTACCGCTTTCGCTCTGGAATTTAGCAGAAGCACTATCACATACTTCTTTACGGTTTTCATTAATTGCGTTAGGTGAGTTAACAAATAATTCTGCCTTTTCACCTTCCATAAATGTGAAATCTCCCATTGAAGAAACAACGCTTAATCCACCACCACAGCTACCAAATACTGCTGTAATCATTGGAATAACGCCTGAAGCCATTGCCTGCTTTAAGTAAATTTCTCCAAATGCATTTAATCCATCAACAGCTTCCTGAAGTCTTAAACCTGTGCTGTCCACAAGTCCAATTACAGGCGCACCTGTCTTCATAGCCATATTATAAAGATTAACTATTTTCTTTGCATGCATTTCTCCAACTGATCCACCAATAACTGATGCATCCTGGCTATAAATGTACACAAGTTTACCGTTGACAATACCATATCCGGTTATTACACCATCAGATGGAGTATCGTTGGTTTTGATGTTGAAATCTGTACTTCTAGCCTTAACTAAAGCTCCAATTTCAACAAAACTGTTATCATCAAGAATAGATTCAATTCTCTGTCTTGCTGATACTTTTGCTGTTGTACTCATAATCAGTCCTCCATTTTATTATAATTTACACACAGTAATCTGTGTGTTACAACCAAATTTCTGCCTTATATAGATTATACTGTTTTCAGTCAAATATCAAGTTATTTTTCCAAATATTTCTAGGCAGTTTTTATTCTATTTTTAACCCATTCATCATTAATAGGTTTAAAATCCTCTTCAACAAAGTATACGTTATACCAAACAAGGAAAACGTAAATTGTCCAAATCTTTCTACTGTTATCTGCTTTGTCTGCTTTGTGGTCTTCTAATAATTTTACAAGTAATTCTGTATTGAAGTATTTATTTGCAACATCACTTGTAAACATTTCATATACTTTATTGTAATATTTATCTTCTTTTAACCAAACTCTGATTGGAACCGGGAATCCAAGTTTCTTTTTATTGGCGGTAGCTTCCGGTAAATGTCTTTTGGCTGCAATTCTAAAAGCTCTCTTTGTAGCTTCTTCATTACATCTAAAATCTATTGGAAGTTTCTTTGCATAATCAAATACTTTTACATCAAGGAACGGAACTCTTGATTCAAGACAATGAGCCATACTCATTTTATCTGCTTTAAGTAAAATGTCGCCCTGTAACCAGAAATTTGTATCAATATACTGCATTTTAGCAATATCATTTAAGCCTTCTACTTTTTTATATGTTGAAGCCACAATATCTTTAGGTGGAATATGAGTAATTGGATGTTTCAAATACTTTTCCCTTTCTTCAACTGAGAACATATTGGCATTTCCAATAAATCTTTCTTCAACATCTTTACTGCCTCTGATTATAAAATCTCTTCCCTTTATATCAGGTAACTTTTTAGCTATAGCTGCGAGTCCTTTTCTAAGTCCTTTTGGAAGTTTCTGATATCCTTTAAGAGACAAAGGTTCATGATAAATATTATATCCACCAAAGAACTCATCAGCACCCTCACCTGAAAGAACAACTTTAATCTGTTCTGCAGCGACCTGATCAACAAAATAAAGTGCTATACATGAGGGATCTGCTAAAGGCTCATCCATATAATACATAACTGTAGGAATTGAATTAAAATACTCATCACTGTCAATTGTTTTATTATAATTTTCCTTGCCTAATTCTTTTACAAGACTTTCGGCATATCTGATTTCATTATATTTACTGTTTTTATCAAGAAATCCAACTGTAAATGTCTTCTTACCTGGAAATTCCGAAACGACATAACTTGAATCAACACCACTTGACAAAAGTGAACCTACCTCTACATCAGCAATCATATGAGCGTTAATTGTATCTTTAACAACATTCTCAATTTCACCTACTGTTTTTTCTAAATCTCCACTTTCTGCCGGTTCCATCATTGGATCAAAATATCTTTGGACTTCGAGTTTTCCATCTTTAAATATAAGGTAATGTCCTGCCGGCAGACGATATATTCCTTTAAAGAATGTTTCAGGAAGAACAGAATACTGAAAACTTAAATACTGTTCAAGAGCTTCTTCATTAACTTCTTTTTTAAATCCTGGAAATTCTAATATTGCTTTTGTTTCAGAACTAAATATAAAATTATCATTAAACAATGAATAATAGAATGGCTTTATGCCAAAGTGATCTCTTACACCAAACATAAGTTTTTTATTAGTATCCCAGATAACAAAAGAAAACATTCCTCTTAATTTTCCAAGTAATTCTGTACCATATTCTTCGTATCCATGTATAAGACATTCTGTATCAGAGTCATTTGCAAATGTATGTCCTTTAGCAATCAAATCCTTTCTGATTTCTAAGTGATTATATATTTCACCGTTAAATACAATTGCAATATCGCCTGTTTCATTATACATAGGCTGTGCGCCATGACTTAAATCAATAATGCTAAGTCTTCTATGCCCAATAGCCACATCATTGTCTACATACATACCTTCATCATCCGGTCCTCTGTGTGCTATCTTATCCATCATAGTTTTAAGAACATCTCTGCTGTTATTTACTTTTCCTGCAAATCCACATATTCCACACATATCAATCTCTCTTTCGTCTTATTTATAATATTTTCTTTACTTCATCTTCATTGATAATTTCATCAATAAGAACTCTCTCATCCATCGGATATTTTACACCTTTAATTTCCTGATAATCTTCATGTCCTTTTCCAGCAAGAACAATAACATCTCCATCATTTGCATTAACAATAGCGTATTTTATTGCTTCTTTTCTATCCGGAACTACAACATATTCTCCATCAGCTTTCTTAATTCCCGTAATAATATCATTTATAATATCCATAGGTTCTTCAAATCTAGGATTATCAGATGTAACAATTGTTAAATCTGATAATTTAGATGAAACTTCTCCCATTTCAAATCTTCTTTCAGCTGAGCGATTTCCACCACAGCCAAATAATGTAACTATTCTTTTCGGATTATATTCTTTAAGACTCGTAATTAAACTTTCTAAACTCATAGCGTTATGAGCATAATCAATCATTAATGTAAATCTCTTTGAAACCGGAATAATTTCAACTCTTCCCTTAACTTTTACATCAATCAAAGCCTTCTTAATATCTTCAATGCTGTTAGTAAAATGTTTGCATATAGCAATAGCACATAATGAATTATATACACTAAATTTTCCGGGTATATGAATTTCTACAGGGAATGATAATTCTCCTGATAAATTATAAGATACGCATAAGCATCCCGGTTTTGTAAACAATTCAATATCATTAGCCTTAAGATCACATTCATTATCAATGCCGTATGTTTCAATATCACATGTATGACCATCTAATATCTTATCTAAGAAGTCCGCATCTGCATTTATTATTCCATGTTTGCATTGTTTTAAAAGCAATCCCTTACAATGTGCATATTCGTTAAAATCTGCATGTTCATTAGGACCGATGTGATCTGGTTCTATATTTGTAAAAACTCCATAATCAAATTGAATTCCTGCAACTCTGTTTTGTTTTAATCCTTGAGATGATACTTCCATAACAACACATTCGCATCCCTCTTCAACCATCTTTGCAAAACTTTGTTGTACAACATATGATTCAGGCGTTGTGTTGCTTGCAGGTATTTTTTTATCTCCAATAATTGTTTCTATTGTTCCAATTAAGCCTGTTTTTATTCCAACACTTTCTAATACCTGACGTATCATATATGTAGTTGTTGTCTTTCCTTTAGTTCCTGTTATTCCAATTGTTTTTAATTTATTAGCAGGATATCCAAAATAGGCAGCAGACATATAAGCTAGCGCTTTTCTGTCGTCATTAACTTTTACAACAGTTATATTTTCAGGGGCCTTAACTTCATCAGTAACTATTAAAGCCGTAACTCCTTTTTCAATTGTCTGTGGTATAAATTTATGCCCATCTACGCCTGTTCCTTTTATGCACACAAACACATCATCTTTCTGTGCCTTTCTTGAATCATACACTATATTATTTATATCAATATCTAAATTGCCCTGTACAAGCACATATTCTATATCTGTGAGTAAATCTGATAATTTCATATTATTTTCCATGCATAGACTTAACAGTCTAATGTTCCTTTCATTTTATATATCATATTCTCCCGTAAAAACAACTCTTGCAGGTCCTGTCATATATACAGTATTTTCATCCTGATTATATTCAATCTCTAATTCTCCACCTAATAGTTTTACAGTTACCTTATTTTCTGTAAGCCTGTTTAACACACTTGCAACTACGCTTGCGCAAGCTCCTGTTCCACATGCAAAAGTTTCACCTGAGCCTCTTTCCCACACTCTCATTTTTACTGTCTTCTTATCAATAATCTGAATGAATTCCGTATTTACTTTATCTGGGAAAATTTCATTATTTTCAAACTTAGGTCCGATTTTTTCTATTTCAAGATTATCTGTATCATTTATAAATGTAACTGCGTGAGGATTACCCATTGAAACGCATGTTATGTTAAATGTCTTTCCATCTACCTTTACAGGCTTATTAATCATCTTTTCATCGTCATATTTAACCGGGACTTTATCGCACTCAAGAATTGGTGCTCCCATATTTACTCTGACAGTTTTAACTTTTCCATTTTCAACATTTAATTTTAAAGTCTTAATTCCTGATAAAGTTTCAACTGTTATTACATCTTTATCTGTCAGGTTAAAATCATAAACATATTTTGCAACGCAACGGATTCCATTTCCACACATCTTTCCTTCTGAACCGTCAGCATTGTACATACACATTTTAAAATCAGCTACTTCTGATGGATTAATTATTATAAGTCCGTCTGAACCTATTCCAAAATGTCTGTCACTAACTGCTATAGCAACTTCATTGGGATTATCAATTTTTTCTTCAAATCCGTTTACGTAAACATAATCATTTCCGCAACCTTCCATCTTTGTAAACTTCATAAACTCTCCTGTTCTTCCTGCTACTTATAATCAATAATAAGAGATTGTATCTATTAATTTCAATTTGTTTATTTAAAATATACTATTTTTAAAAAACAAATTTGGTATAAATATACCACATATAAATATTAAAGTAAAACATTTTAATTTATATCATTGGCGTTTAAAATCTTGTATATCACTACACCTATTTGATTTAAATTAAAGAAAAAAATATCAAAAAAAATTTTTTTAAACAATATTTAAATTCATACTTTTTAATATTATGTTTTGCCTTAATCTCTATAGCTTTTATTTTAATATTATTTACATATATATTTTCGTATCCAACAACTTCATTCTTAAAAATTGGTGCATTCTTTTTGGATATTACTATCTTTTTATCAACTTTATCGTCATTTTTAAGCAGCAATCCAAATTTTTCATTCGTATATGTATTTAATATATTTTCTACCCCATTCCTAACATCGTATTTAACAAAATCATTCTGTATATCGACTATTTCTTTATAATTATAATTTTCACCATATTTCATTAAGCTTAAAGTGTCATTCCATTTATATCCTTTATTAGGTGGCCATCCACATGCAAGAACACATGAAATTAGTTTTTTATTTTCATTTTTTAAAGCACCTACAAAACAATATCCTGCATTTCCTGTAAATCCTGTCTTTATACCTATTGCATCACTCATTTTATCTAGAAACGCATCTTTATTACTTACAGAAACTCTTCTTCCGTTTTCGCTTACAAAAGAATAGTTTCTTGTATTTGTGATTTTTACAAACAGTTCATTATTTGTTGCATACATGCCTAAAAGAGCCATATCGTAAGCAGTTGAATATTGATTTTTGGCATCAAGCCCATTTGGTGTAACAAAATTTGTATCCTTCATTCCAATATCTTTTGCTTTAATATTCATTAACTCTGCAAATTTTTCAACACTTCCAGCTATATGCTCAGCGACTGCTACAGCGACATCATTATATGACTCTAACATCATTGCGTATAGTAAGTCTTCAAGTTTATATTTATCTTTTGAGTCTAAATGCATTTTAACCTTTGGCATAGCTATCGCATAATCAGACGGAGTAACCATATCACCAAGATTTCCATTTTCGATTACTATTATACATGTCATAATTTTAGTCGTGCTTGCCACAGACACTTTATTGTGTGCAGATTTTTCATACAAAATTCTACCTGAGTCCCCATCTATTAAAACAGCAGACTTTGCGTATTTTACTACTTTTTCCTCATCAGCATTTATTTTATAAATACAAAGTATATTACATGCGATAATTATCGTTATACAAAAACTTATCAATCTATAAATACTTTTTTTAGACATAACTCCCCCTGGTCATATTTTACATACTAATTAAAAAAATAAAGAAGCCAGATTTATATTCCAGCTTCTTTGCTACTTTATCTTTTAGTCATTTGATTTAAGAGAAACTTCTTTTTCTGCTTCTTCTTTTATTTCTTCTATAACATCAGGATTAATCTCAGGTAGATTTTCTGAAGAGTCAACTCCAAACCTTCTCAAAAATTCTTCTGTAGTACCAAAAAGTAACGGTCTACCCGGAGTATCTAATCTTCCAACCTCCTGAACCAATTCGTATTCAACTAGTTTATTGACTGCAAAATCACTTTTTACTCCTCTGATACTTTCAATCTCAGATTTTGTAATCGGCTGCTTGTATGCAATAATAGAAAGTGTTTCCATCATTACATCCGTAAGCACCTGTCTTCTTGGTTGCTTTGCAACTTTTATTAAATAATCATACATTTCAGGTTTAGTACATAACTGATATGCATTTTCTAACTCGATTATTCTAATTCCTCTTGAATCACTTTCAAGTTCCTTCTGCATATTTGCAACAATCTTTTTAACTTGAGCTTTAGTTAATTCTAAGGCCTTTGCAATCTTATCTATTTCTACTGATTCTCCCATAGTAAATAATATTGCTTCTATGGCAGCTTCATAATTATTTGTTTCCATTAAATCTTACACCTACTCATTCCTTTGTGCTAATAATTATATCATCAAATGTCTTTTCCTGACTTACATTAATCTCTCCCACTTTAATCAGTTCTAATACTGCCAGGAATGTAACTATAACTTCCATTTTTGATGTCTGGTTTTCAAGCAACTGTTTAAAGCTGCATTTATGCTTTTTTACAGCTACTTTTTTCACATAAGTTATTTTATCAGTAAGGCTGACCTCCTCCATTTCAATTTTACCAAATTTACTTCTTACAGGGTCAATCTTATCTATCTGGCGTTTAATTACTGTATCAAAAATTTCTTTTAACTTATTTAAATCAACATCCTTTAAAATTTCATCTAAATCTACAGGCGGTTGATATTTTGCAACTTCTTCAGGAATTGTCGGTTCTTTATATAGTGACTTTCCCGCATAAAGCTGCATATCTTTAAGTTCTATAGCTGCATATTTATACATTTTATATTCGATTAATTTTTGAACCAAATCTGTTCTCGGATCAATTTCTTCACCATCTTCATCAACTTCTTTAGGCAACAGCATTTTACATTTTATATCAATTAACGTTGATGCCATTACCAGAAATTCGCTGGCAAGGTCAAGATTTTCTTCTGCTAATTTACTTACGTACTCTAAATATTGTCTTGTAATTTCAACAATAGGTATGTCATAAATGTCTACTTTATTTTTTTCTATCAAATGCAAAAGCAAATCTAATGGTCCTTCAAACACTTCAAGTTTTACTTCTAATTCCATGTATCTTACTCTTTCAAATTAATATCATTGTTAATTTTACATAAATTCATGTATTTTTTCAACTCATTTTTAAATGCAGCATCTAAATACATTTTTAAACATTTTTAAATATTCTGTTATAAAATTATTCTTTTCTACATTTTCATACGATATTATTTCTGTTTCTCCTATTTTTTCTTTGTCAATAAAATATTCGCATACACCAAGTTTATCCCCCTTTTTAACCGGAGCCTTAATATTAGTTTTAATCTTATCTTTGCTTTTAATGTTGCTAATATCTCTGTCCTTGATTTCTACATATGAAAATTTATTTTTAACCCCTGATTTTACGTATTCTTTTTTACCATTCTTTATTTTCACATTACCTTTATGCACATTTTCATCCTTATAAAATTTGCATTTTGAGAATCCATAATTAATCAGTTTTTCTGACTCAGAAAATCTTGCTTTATAGTCAGGCGCTGCCATTATTACCGACACCAATGTGACATCATTTTTCTGTCCTACAATAGATACGCAATATTTTGCTTTTGATGTGCTTCCTGTCTTTAACCCCTTTATGCAATCATTTGTTTTAAGTAATTTATTTGTATTTGACAGAACAAACTCCTTTTCTCCCTTATCCGTTTTATGAATTATGGTTTCCATCCATATTGTTGAATATTTAAATATCTGCGGATATTTTGTAATTAATTCTGAAGACATAATCGCCACATCATTTGCACTCGAATAATGGTTATCAGAATCCGTAAGTCCACAACAATCTTCGAAATTAGTATTATTCATATTTAGTTTTTTAGCTTTTTTATTCATTCTATCAACAAATTCGCTTTCAGAACCGGCTATGTATTCAGCCATGGCAACCGAGGCATCATTTCCTGACGCAACAACAATACATTTAATTAGTGTTTCCACACTTTGCTGTTCTCCTGTTTCCAAAAACACTTGTGAACCACCCATGCTTTTTGCGTGTTCACTTGTCGTTACCATATCATCCAATTTAATTTTACCCGCTTCTAATTCTTCAAAAATAAGTAATAGCGTCATTATTTTTGTTATACTTGCCGGACATAATTTCTCATCCCCATTTTTGTTTACCAAAATTGTTTTAGATTCAGGCTCCATCAGTACTGCCGCCTTAGCTGTTATTTCTTTTTCTATTGATGAATTTTCAACAGTTTCATTTTTGTTGTTTTTTGCAAAGACACTTTTACTAAAGATAAATGTAAACATCAGACAAACACAAAGTATGTATATAATTATTTTCTTCATAAAAAACTCCATTACAACCTATATAACATTGTAATGGAGTTTCATTAAAATTATTCTTTATTTTTTTTATTCTTTCTATTTTTCTTAGTTTCAGGTACGGTTGTCTCAGGAATTGTTGTTTCTTCCTGTGGCATTGCCAGATTTTCCGATTCAAAAATAATCGGATCTGTCTTCTTCAACACATGAGTATCTGAATTCTGCTGGTATACAGAGAAACTGTCTCCATCTTTCAAATCGCCATAATTTATCATTAATGTGCTATCATCAATAAATACAGTAGAAACTTTTTCGTCATTTATATAAACTTTACTATAATTTGTGAAGTTCTTTCCATAAATATAAACTGTTCCACTTCCATCATTCATTGGCGAAATTGATGAAACAGACACCTTTGTAAGACCAAACTGAATATCTGTTGCTACATATGGATTATCACCACCATAAAGCAAATGATCCCCATACAAGCTGTCATATTCAAGATTTTGTAAACCATCTGCATAATCATCATCATTCTTGTGCTTTTGTGTATAATTATTGATTGTACCTGCAGTCATATTTAATCCGCCAAGAATTTTTGACTGTAACTGGTATGCTTCTATATCTTCGTCTTCGTATTTTGTCTTAAAATTAGACCAGATAACATACTGTGTCTGATATACATCACCATTTTCAAGTTCTGATTCCGTTATACCTAAACTTGGCAAATGATCTCCATACATAACTAATATTGTATCTTCATCTCTCTTAGAAAGAGTTTCCACAAGTTTCTGTATAAATTTATCCATTTCATTTATCTGCCAAACATAATACTGATACTGATTTGTCTTTGCCTGATCATCTAATCCACTTACAGTAATCGGATAATCATAGTCTCCTTCAGTAGGATAACTTCCGTGTCCCTGTACAGAAATTGTATAAATATAATCCTGTCCTTCTGTAGAGTCAAGTGCTGCAACTATTTCATCTGTAAGGAAATAATCTTTTGCCCAACCCATAGGAGTAAAGTCATCAATATTCATTGTTTCTATACTTGAAAATGTATCGTATCCTAAATTTGAAAATACTACATTTCTACTATAAAAAGTTGCTGTATTATCATGAATTGCATGAGTAGCATAACCATATTCCTTTAAGTTATATGCTATACTTTCACATGTTGTCTCTTTTAAAATTGTTTTAAAAGGATATTCACCAGGGCCAAAATCATCCAGATTCATTCCTGTCATAACTTCAAATTCTGTATTTACAGTTCCTGCACCTACAATTGGAACATCTAAATATCCACTTGGATACTGTTCCATCAGGCTTTCAAAATATGGAACCGGATTTTCAGAAAAAGTTATATTTGTCATATTGTTAATATCAAAAAATGACTCTAACTGCAAAAATATTATATTAGGCTTTTTCTTTACCTTCGTTTCTTCTACATCTGCAGTCAAACTTTTTATTGTTTTATCTGAATAGTCTGCCGGCTTATCTACACCTGTATTAACCAAACTGTTAGTAAAGCAGTAAACAAAACCATAGTCTCTGTAACTGTCAGCCAGATTTCCAAATTTAGCTGACAATAATGATGAAGCAATTCCTAAATTAATTGCGCCAAAACCTATCACCCATATAATTGCTATTGCTATTATGTTACGAACATAATTAATTTTATGATTTACTTTAGGTACTTTAATCCAAACAAATACTAATCCTACAACTGCTAAAATCGCTAAAGCTATAATAAGTATGTATGCAAAAGTATTTAAATATTTATTCATTACATCCAATGCACTATCAATAAGCATCATGTCTACCGCAGTAAATGGTGTAACTCTATACGATAGCAATACACAGTTGGCTATACCAAATATAATCCAAACAATCGATATAATTGATATACCAAAAAATCTTCGTCTCATCAGTAATGTAACTGACAACGTCATTAAAATTATTATCGAATTACATATAAAAACATATGGGCTTGAAATAAGATAAAAAATTCCTTTTAGGAAAGAACCTCTTGCCAACATTTCAATAATAAGATTAACTAGTAATGCAACAGTAATATACATATAAATTATATGTTTATTATAAGTTTCCTTAAAAAAATGTTTTACTTTAATTAATTCCTCTTTTGCTTTTTTAATGTTATCTAACATCCCTGTCTTCCTCTATTAAAATTTTTATAGCATCTACAGCAACTTTTATAGCCTTTTCGGTATTAAGACAGTCCTCTTCTACAAATCCTGCCTTCTTTCTTTCCTGATTCCATACTACATTAAACACAGAACCACATCTAACGCCTAAAGTCGCTGCAACTGTATACAATGCAGCTGATTCCATTTCACTTGCAAGCACTCCCAAACGTTTCCATGCTTTCCATTTATTTAGCAGTTCATAAGACACCGGCATTCGCTCAGGTGCATGCTGTCCATAAAAAGAATCTTTACATTGTACCACTCCACAATGATACACTATTTTATTTTTTTTGCAAGCATTAACTAATGCAGTTGCAATAGAAAAATCTGGAACAGCTGGAAATTCAATTGGTGCATATTCTCTACTTAACCCTTCATTTCTAATAGCTCCGGTTGCAATAACACAATCTCCCGATTTTACTTTCATGTTAATTCCGCCACAGGTTCCTATACGCACAAATGTATCCGCTTTACACGCAACCAGTTCTTCCATTGCTATTGCAGCTGAAGGACCACCAATTCCTGTTGAAGTAACAGAAACTTTTTTCCCTTCTAAATATCCTGTATACGTAACGAATTCTCTATTTCTGCTTATAAACTTTGCATCATCTAGATGAGATGCTATTTTTTCACACCTGCCCGGGTCTCCCGGAAGAATTACATATCTTCCAACGTCATTTTCATCTACCTGTATATGATATTGTTTTCCCATATAGTACCCTCCTGTTCAATCCTCTAAAATCATATGATATAATATCAAAAATGGGAATAATGCAAACACATCCTCAAATAGCAAAATCCATTTTTGTACTCTAATCATTATATTTTTCAACTAAAACAATGCTAAAGAATTTTATTTAAAAAACTTTCACCATTGCTTATTTTTACACCAAATATTTCTGCTATTGTAGCTCCAATATCAGAAAATGAATTCAATATTCCCAAATCTACTCCATTTTTACAATTCTTAGAATATGCAATAACAGGAATATATTCTCTTGTATGATCAGTTCCTTTAAAAGTAGGGTCACAGCCATGGTCTGCATTAATTATAAGTAAATCATTATTCCTTAAATTATCAATTATTTGAGGCAATCTGCTATCAAAATCAATAAGTCCCTGTCCATAACCTTCTACATTTCTTCTGTGTCCCCATTTTGAATCAAACTCTACTAAATTTGTAAATATAAGCCCCTTTTCTAGTTCTTTCATTTCATCTAATGTTTTATTTACGCCATCCATATTATCCGTTGTATGAATTGCCTTTTCTATTCCGCTTCCACAAAATATATCATTTATTTTTCCAACTGCCGTAACACTAATTCCATTGTTTTGTAATATTTTAAGCAAATTAGAGTCTGATGGTTTAACTGAAAAATCTCTTCTATCGCTTGTTCTTACAAAGTTTCCCGGATTGCCATCAAATGGTCTGGCAATTACTCTTGCCACGCTATCATCTCCACAAAGAATCTTTCTGGCATTTTCACACATTTCATATAATTCATCCAAGCTGTAAACAGATGTATGACATGCCACCTGAAAAACACTGTCAGCTGAGGTATATACAATTGGTTTCTTCGTCTTAATATGTTCGACTCCATATTCTTCTATTACTTTCGTTCCCGAACCAACCTTATTACATAATATACCCGGTAAATTTGAAGATTCTATAAACTTATTTATTATTTTTTCATTAAAACCATTTGGATATACTTTAAAAGGAGTCTCCGTAATTATCCCCGTCATTTCCCAATGACCAACTGTTGTATCCTTTCCTTTAGATTTCTCCATAGCTTTACCATATATTCCAACAGGATTTACTACATTTCTAATATTTTTATTCACACCTTGTATATTCCCAATCCCAAGTTTTTCTAAATTAGGAAGTCCAAACCCCTCTTTTGATTCATAAATATGTCCAAATGTGTCAGCACCTTCATCTCCAAATTTATCAGCATCCGGAAGTTCACCTATACCTGCACTATCTAATATAATCCAAATTACTCTGTTTAACATTTAAACCACCTCCACAAACAAAATATCGCTCTAGATGTGTAGACAAATTAATCTTAATCTAACTTTTTACATCATTTTATATGTTTATTATACTACTTTTACTTTTAAAATAAAAATATGATGGCATATTTTTTCTTTATTGAAGAATTAAATTTATATGGTATAATGAGCGTTAGCGATGGGTAACCTTCAATTACCTTATATGGTGAATTTTATCTTATAATTGATTATTTTTAATCAAAAATGCATTGAATAAAAGCATTTTCTAACAAGTAAGTTGATTATATTTAATCAACATTTTTATTCTGATTAAATCAGAAATAATTTTATTCCCATACATCCTATAACGACTTTTACTAAAGGAGAGCAAAATTATGAGTTATGAATTTTTCAGAAAACTTCCGACTCCATTGGAAATCAAAACAATGTATCCGGTGTCAGATGAAGTTGCAAAACAAAAAGAATTAAACGATGCAGAAATTCGCAAAGTTTTCACAGGCGAACTTGACAAATTTTTATTAATCATCGGTCCTTGCTCAGCTGACAATCAGGAAGCTGTTGAAGACTACATTTCAAGACTTGCTAAAATTCAGGAAGAAGTTAAAGATAAACTTCTTATCATTCCAAGAGTTTACACAAACAAACCTCGTACAACAGGTAAGGGATATAAAGGTATGTTACATCAGCCTGATCCTGAAAAGAAACCTGATTTGCTTCAAGGGTTAATCACAATAAGACAGTTATTCTTAAAGTTAATGGAAGATACTAAGTTACCTTTAGCAGATGAAATGTTATATCCTGAAAATTACAGATATTTTTCAGATTGCTTATCATATGTAGCTATTGGTGCAAGATCTGTTGAAGATCAGCAGCATCGTTTAACTGCAAGTGGAATTGACATTCCTGTCGGAATGAAAAATCCAACAAGTGGAGATATTTCAATCATGTTAAATTCAATTGAAGCTGCACAATGTGGTCATTCTTTCATCTATAGAGGATGGGACGTTCAGACATCCGGAAACGATTTAACACACGCTATATTAAGAGGTGCCGTAAACCAATACGGTCAGTGCATCCCTAACTATCATTATGAAGATTTAATTAATTTACATGATTCATATATGGACAAGGGATTTGCAAATCCTGCAGTTATTATCGATACAAACCATTCTAATTCAAACAAAAACTATTTAGAACAGATTAGAATAGCTAAAGAAGTAATGCATAACAGAAAACATTCTGACGACATGAAGAAATTCGTTAAAGGTCTTATGATTGAAAGTTATATTGAAAACGGAAATCAGCCATTATCTGAACATACATATGGTAAATCTATTACTGATCCATGTTTAGGTTGGGACTTATCTAAAGAATTAATTTACGAAATTGCTGATCAAGCTTGATGAAATAAAAATCCGACAGACATTTTAGTACTGTCGGATTTTTCTATATTAAACTATCTAAAACTTTACCGGATAATAAAAACCATGGCTTTATCAACCACAGTTTTATTTATTGCATTCAATTTATGTATACTAATTACTCTTTTATATAACCTATGCTTTAGGATGTGCCCTATCATAAGCTTCCCTTATCTGCCTGTTTTCAGCATTCAAATACATATGGGTTGTTGACACATCTGAATGTCCAAGCATAACCTGTACAGACTTTAATGCTGCACCATTATTAATTAAATGCGTTGCAAATGTATGTCTTAACACATGCGGAGTGATTTCCATATCTATTTCCGCTTTATTACCATACTGTTTTATAATTTTCCAAAAGCCCTGTCTGCTCATTGTTTTTCCTGAGCAATTAAGGAACAGGCAATCACTTTCATTATCGCCAAGCAAATAATCTCTTCCATTTCTCAGATACATTACTAATGCTTTTTTTGCATCGCTACCAAATGGAATCATTCTTTCTTTTGTTCTGTCATGACAAACTACATATTCTAACTCAAGATTAACATCTTTTAATTCTAATGTGATAATCTCTGTAACTCTCATTCCTGTAGCATAAAGTAATTCTAGCATTGCTTTATCTCTCAATTCTTTTGGAGTATCTCCACTAGGTGCACTTAAAAGTGCATCAACCTGATTTAAAGTCAATACATTAGGTGCATGTTTTTCTATTTTAGGAGCTACTAATTTTAAGGCATAGTTTTTCTCGACCAATCCCTCGTTAAACAGATAGTTAAAAAAGGATTTTATACTTACTATTGATCTTGTTATAGTAGATGATTTACGTCCTAATTTATGCAAACATTCAACATATCCAACTAAATCACTCTCATTTATCTGTTTAAAATCATCTATTCCTTTATTTTCTAAATAATCCACAAGTTTCTTCAAATCTCTTCTGTATGATAATTCAGTATTTTCAGAAATATCTTTTTCTTTATGCAATTTTATTATAAATTTTTCAATTTCCAAATGCATATTCCGTCTCCTAATTCATCCTAAAACAACATCACACAAAAGATTTTATAGTCGCATATTATGTGTCATTTTATAGTCGATTACTATTAATTATATATTTCTTTTACGATAAAATCAAACACATTTTTGCATCTATTTACATTCAAAATTATATAAATATATTATTTTTGCAATAAATACACTATATATCGTTTGATTCATTTTTAATCAACTACATATTGGTCAAAATATTTTATTAAAAAAATATAATTTTAAATATAAATGCAATAAAGGAACTAAGAATTCCTATAAATCCTATATTTATGAAAAGGAGATTTCCCATAATAACGCATTTATATTTTATGTTTGTTTTTGTTTGTTGTTCATAATTAATCATATATTTTTCGATAAAAAGAACATAAAGCAATTGAAGACTTTTTTCCAATATATATATGAATACTGATACTATGAAAATAAACCCAGGTCTTTTCAACAACATACATAACTGAATCATAAAAGTTAAACCAACATAAACAATATATATATCTATAAAATATTTTCTATATTTCGTTATTCCAATAAAATTTAGAAATATCATTTTTTTCATTTCGTAATATATAGTAAAAAAAATCATACTATCTAATTTTATTTGAACAAACTTTCTATCTATCAACAAACTTTCACAATATTTATTTACAAAATAAGAATCTGTCCATAAATACCTAAACATCATAAATCCTATAATATTTCCGAGTATAAATGCACAGATTCTAAATTTAGTTTTTGAGAACTGCCATCTTACCATATAATCACTCTTCATTAAAGTGTATTATATAATATGCAATTACATTTATTTTATCACTTATTACAACAATACTTATTATAATATGTTAAAATTGCCGAAACAGTTTTGGCATCGTTAATTTCATTTTTCATAATCTTTTCTAATAATTCCTCTACAGAATATATTTCTAATGTAATATCTTCGTCTTCATCGAAATTCTGCTGAGACTCTTTTAAATTAAAAGCAACATATACATCTATTTTTTCCTGAGAATATGCTATTGCAGGAATTAATGTCTGTAAAAATTCGATTTTTTCAGATGTATAACCTGTTTCCTCTTCAAGTTCACGGGCTGCACATACTTTAGTAGGTTCATTTGCTCCATCTAAACCTCCTGCCGGAATTTCCAATGAAAACTTGTCTACTGCATTTCTCCACTGTCTCACCATAATTATTCTTCCATCATTCGTTACAGGAATAATTGCTGCAGCACCTTTATGTTTTATCAAATCCCATTTCACAGTATGATTCTTCGGTGTAATAATTGTATCCTTACAAAAATCAATTATGGCACCTTTATAAACAATTTCTCTATTTATTCTATTAAACTCCTTCATATATTTCTCCACTCCATATTTCAAAAATCAAATAGACATTTATAAAAAACGACAAATTATTTTATATTTTCACACTTATCAAAACAAGCTTCTGTTGCTTTCATAATTGCACTTCTAAATCCATTATCTTCTAAAACCTTAACAGCATCTATTGTTGTTCCTGCCGGCGAACAAACCATATCTTTTAAGATTCCCGGATGTGCCTTTGTTTCTAAAACCATCTTTGCTGAGCCGTAAACTGTCTGAGCTGCAAATTCATATGCATCCTGTCTGCTCATACCACATCTTACTGCTCCATCTGCAAGTGCTTCAATAAACATAAATACATATGCTGGTGAACTTCCACTAGCACATGTAACTGCACTCATAAGTTTTTCATTAACAATTTTCATCTTACCAATTGCCTTAAATATCTTTTCAATAATATGTTTTTCCTCCAGATTAAATTCTGTAGGATTATAAGCAACTCCTGTCATACCTTCACCAACTAACGCCGGAGTATTGGGCATTGCTCTAACAATTCTTGCATCAAATCCAATTCTGTCTTTCAATTGTTTAATTGTAATTCCCGGTGCGATGGAAATAACAACATTTTCTTTTTCTATTTCATCTGCTATATCTTTTAAGACATCATTATAAAACTGAGGTTTAACCGCAAGTATTAAATATTTAACACTACGTACAACATGTACATTAGAATCAAGATAATCAACTTTAGTTTCATTAGAAACCTGCTTCATTCTATCTACATTTACATCATAAAATACAATATCCTGTACATCAAATTCACGTAAAGCACCCTTTAACATTGCATATCCCATATTACCCATTCCGATAAATCCAATTTTAGCCATATATATTTACCTCCAACATCTTTTCTGTAAAAGTATATCATAATAAAAAAAAAGTGCAATTAACTTGCACTTTTTTATAATTTTATAAAGTATTATTTCGTATAGCCGAATGATTATGTAATTAAAATCTATTTAGCATAATCTGTTACTCTGCTTTCACGAATTACATTAACTTTAATCTGACCAGGATATTCTAACTCAGCTTCTATCTGTTTAGAAATATCTCTTGCCATGAGTACCATATCAGCATCAGATACTTTCTCAGGTACTACCATAACTCGAATCTCTCTTCCTGCCTGAATAGCAAAAGACTTCTCAACTCCTTCAAATGAGTCCGTAATATCTTCTAACTGTTTTAATCTGTTTGTGTATGTTTCAAGTGTTTCTCTTCTAGCACCCGGTCTTGACGCTGAAATCGCATCAGCTGCCTGAACTACACAGGCAATAAGGCTTTCAGGTTCAACATCACCATGATGTGCTTCAACTGCATTAATTACAATTGCAGATTCTTTGTATTTTCTACAAATATCAACACCTAACTGAATATGTGTTCCTTCCATATCGTGGTCAACAGATTTACCTATATCATGTAATAAACCTGCTCTCTTAGCAACTCGAACATCTAATCCGATTTCAGCTGCTATCAACCCTGATAAATGAGCAACTTCAATTGAATGCTTTAAGGCATTCTGTCCATAACTTGTTCTGAACTTCATTCTTCCTAAGAGTTTTATAAGTTCAGGATGTAATCCATGTACTCCAACTTCTAAGGATGCTGCTTCACCCTCTTCTCTAATCATTGTTTCAACTTCTTTTTGAGCTTTCTCAACCATCTCTTCGATTCTGGCCGGATGAATACGTCCATCTACAATCAGCTTTTCAAGTGCAATTCTTGCAACTTCTCTTCTAATTGGATCAAAACTTGAAAGAATTACTGCTTCAGGTGTATCGTCTATAATCAAATCAACACCAGTGAGAGTTTCTATTGTCCTAATATTTCTTCCCTCTCTACCAATAATTCTACCTTTCATTTCATCATTAGGAAGATTTACAACTGAAATTGTAGTTTCTGAAACATGATCTGTTGAACATTTTTGAATTGCATTAACAATTATGTCCTTAGCTCTCTTTTCAGATTCTTCCTTTACTCTTGCTTCATTTTCCTTGATTAATTTTGCTGTTTCATGTTTTACTTCTTCTTCAACAGTTTTCAATAAATAATCTTTTGCTTGTTCGGAGGTTAATCCAGAGATTCTTTCTAATTCCTGTACACGCTGCTCATTAAGTGATTCAACTTTAGCTTTCATAACAGCTAACTCTTCCTCTTTAACCTTAAGTGTAGCTTCTTTCTTTTCATAGCTATCCATCTTTTTATCAATGGTTTCTTCTTTGTTAAGAACTCTTTTTTCGTAACGTTGAATCTCAGCTCTGCGTTCTCTTACTTCCTTGTCTAACTCATTCTTTGTCTTGAGATTTTCTTCCTTTGCTTCTAATAAAGCTTCTTTCTTCTTAGATTCTGCTGTTTTAATTGCCTCATCTATGATTTCTCTTGCTTTGCTTTCAGCATTTCCAATCTTCTTTTCACTTACATTCTTTCTATATAACGAAGTGATAACTGAGGAAATAATAGAGAATACAACTGCGACTGCAACTACTATAATAGCCACTAATTCTGGTTTCACAGGAGCACCTCCTTATTAAATTTTCATTGTACAAACACAACAAATTAATTTTACTCCCAAATCAATGTTATGTCAAGTAAAAAGGGGGTACTTATCCTGTCACATATACCATCATTTCTTACTACATATTGTATAAATATTAATTGAACAAACTAACATTTGTGCATTACCATTCCGTATCATAGTTGGTGTACTTAAATAGTGCTTCCTGTATTTCTCCATAAGAAAATCCTTTTCCTAACAGATATCTGCACATCTTGTTATACTGTGTCTTATCATTCAAATCATATTTTTTTATAATCTTTTCTATTAATTTATTTAATGCCTCTTCATTAGATAAATCCATTTCTAAAAGAACTTTACTGACATTTTCCTTATTAACTCCTTTTTTATATAATTCAAGTTTTATTTGTTTTATACTTTTCGAATTTTGTTTAGAGGATATATAGAGTTTCGCATATCGTATATCATCTACATAACCATATTTCTTTAAAAATTCAATTGCATTATTTATTATATCTTCCGGGTAATCACCTAATTTTAACTTATCTCTTATCTGTTTTTCTGTCTTATCCATATCTTTTAATAAAAATAATGAGCGCTCACGCGCTCTCTTATTTAAGATATTATACATTTCATTATAAGACTCATTCGAAAACTGAGAATCTGCTTTTATTCCCAGTTTTCGAACTTCTCCTTTATATAATTGAACTACGATATCGTCATCGATTATAATTCTACATTTCTTTCCTATATCTTTTATTTCAGTAATATAGTGCATGTTATTCCTCTACCTTACCATTATCCTGCTCTTCTGATTCACTTTCCTCATCATGTGAAGAAAAATGTTCACGAACTTTCTTTTCTATTTCGTTCATAGCAGCTTCATGTTCTCTTAGATATATCTTGGCATTTTCTCTACCCTGGCCAATCTTCTCACCATTATATGCATACCATGCGCCGCTCTTTACAACGACTCCAATTTTAGATGCTAAATCTAAAATATCTCCTTCTTTAGATATTCCTTTACCAAACATAATATCAAACTCAGCTTCTTTAAACGGAGGAGCTACTTTATTCTTAACAATCTTTACTTTAGCACGGTTTCCAATCATCTCTCCACCTGCTTTTAATGTTTCAACTCTTCTAACATCAATTCTTACAGATGAATAGAATTTCAATGCTCTACCACCTGTTGTGGTTTCCGGATTACCAAACATAACCCCAACTTTTTCTCTTAACTGGTTAATGAAAATAACAGAACAATTCGTCTTATTTATAACACCTGTTAATTTTCTTAATGCCTGTGACATAAGTCTTGCCTGAAGTGCTACATGTGTATCACCCATCTCGCCATCAATTTCAGCTTTAGGAACTAATGCCGCAACTGAATCAACAACAATTATATCAACTGCTCCTGAACGAACCATTGTATCGGCAATTTCTAATGCCTGTTCACCAAAATCAGGCTGTGAAATATATAAATTATCTATATCAACACCAATATTCTTAGCATAAATCGGATCAAGTGCATGTTCAGCATCAATAAACCCTGCAACTCCGCCCTGTTTCTGTACTTCAGCAATCATATGTAATGCAACCGTTGTCTTACCACTTGATTCAGGGCCATATATTTCAATAATTCTTCCCTTAGGAATCCCTCCAATTCCAAGTGCTATATCAAGGCTTAATGAACCTGTAGGTGTTGAATCTACATTCATCTGCGCCCTTGAATCCCCAAGTTTCATAATTGATCCTTTACCATGATCTTTCTCAATCTTAGCAATCGCTGCATCGAGTGCTTTTAATTTATCTTCTTTATTCATTTCGTTCCCTTTCTGTTCGAACTTATGTTCGTTATGTTATTATCTTATTATAACATTGAACCAATGTCAACCTTTTTTTATTACGGACGCTATTATAATATCACATTTTATATTTAAATTGCAATATTAAATTTATTGTTTAAATATTTTTATTAAAACTTTATCGTCACAATCAGCATTTTAAATATATATTACAGACAATTAACAATTTAAGTATATATTTGAATAGTTACAAACCAATCCTAATCAAACTATAAGATTAGTCTCTCCAATGCATGACAACTAACGATTCCATCTTCAAACATTAGTCCGGATACAATTAAAGCCGTATGAAAATTATGTTGCATTCTATCGCACTAATTACTCATACGGCTTATTTATATATTTATTTTTAGATTTATTTTTTATCAAAAATAATAATTGCTTAATGACATCAAAATCAAACTTAATCCTAATATTTCAAAATAAGATTATCTTACTTAGTTTCAAGCAATTTTTCAATTGCAGCAATTTTTGTACAAACAATCAATATTTTACTTGCATCGATCAATTCTTCAGGTGAAGGATATGATGGTGCAATTCTAATATTGCTATCTTTAGGATCTATTCCATATGGGAAAGGTGCTCCTGCCCCTGTGAGAACCATTCCTGCTTCTTTGCACATATTTACTACTTTCTTTGCACAGCCTTCCATAACATCAAAAGATATGAAATATCCACCATTTGGCTTTGTCCATGTAGCAATTCCATATCCATCTAATTCAGTATCAAGCATTTTCAATACTGCTTCAAACTTTGGTCTTAATTTAGCTGCATGTTTAGCCATATGTTTTTTTACACCTTCAGCATTCTTGAAATATTTTACATGACGAAGCTGATTCATTTTATCAAATCCGATTGTCTGTACTGACATTCTCTTCTTAATTTCATCAACATTTGCTACAGATGAAGCTATCGCAGCTATCCCTGAACCTGGGAATGTAACTTTCGATGTTGATGCAAATTCGTACACCATATCTTCATTTCCTGCTTTTTTACATTCATCAATAATATTTAATATAGTATCCTGTTTTTCTTCTTCATCGTATAAATGATGAATAGCATATGCATTATCCCAGAAAATTCTAAAGTCTTTAGCTGCCGGTTTAAGTGCTGCCATTCTTTTTACAACTTCATCTGAATAAGACAATCCTGTTGGATTTTCATATTTTGGTACACACCAAATACCTTTTATAGATGCATCTTTAGAAACTAATTCTTCAATCATATCCATATCAGGTCCATCTTCTTTAAGTGGAATATTTATCATTTCAATACCGAAATGTTCTGTAATACCAAAATGTCTGTCATATCCAGGCACCGGGCATAACCATTTTACTTTATCTAATTTACACCAAGGAGTTTCACCCATAATTCCATGTGTATATGCTCTTGAAATTGCATCATACATTAAATTAAGACTTGCATTTCCGCCAATAATAACATTTTCCGGATTACACTCCATAATATCAGCCATCATTTTTTTAGCTTCCGGAATTCCATCTAAAACGCCATAATTTCTGCAATCTAAACCGTTTGATGCCTTTAAATCACTTTCTGAATTAAATACATCTAACATATCCATTGACAAATCTAATTGGTCAGGTCCCGGTTTTCCTCTTGACATATCCAAACTAATTCCGGATTCCTTAATCTTATTGTACTCTTTGTAAAGTCCTTCTAATTCTTCCTGCAATTTTTCTTTGCTATATTCATTATAAAACATTAGTGGGCCTCCTATCCTTTTTTCGTCTATAAGATTCTATAATAAAATTAAGTATTATTCAATCATTTTTTATAATATTTTGTTTTGTATAGCATTTACTTAATTTTTTAAAGTCATTTTATTTAAGGCAATTTCCAAAATTTTATCTGCAGCCTGAGTACGTACTTCATATCTATCTCCTTTAAATATATGCTTTTCACAGGAAACTTCTCCATTATAATAACATCCAAAATAAACTAACCCTACAGGTTTATCAGGTGTTCCTCCTCCCGGTCCCGCAATTCCGGTTGTGGATAATCCAAGCTGGGCATTTGCTGCTTTTGCGCATCCAATTGCCATTTCCATTGCACATTCTTTACTTACAGCTCCTTCATTGTCCAAAATTTCTTTACTTACCCCTAATAATTTTGCTTTTGATTTATTAGCATAAGTTACATATCCTTCGTCAAATACTTCAGATGCTCCTGAAACATTTACAATCTTTCCAGCCACTAAGCCTCCTGTACATGATTCTGCTGTAGAAACTTTTTCGTTTCTATCTAATAACATTTTAACTAATCTTTCCTCTAAATTCATTTTATTCCATCCATTTCAATTATCTTATATATTAATTGAATACTCCTTTCTCCCGGTCAGTTGTGGGATTTTATTATTAGCATACTGCATTAAAACCAGCCAAATATATTTATATAAAAACATAGATGCCTACTTAAGCAGACACCTATCCTTTTATTTTTACTTAATTTATTTTAAGCTTAATGCCTGACTATTTCAGACAACGTATATTTGTTGTACATATAAATATTTTTAAAATATTACCCCTTTAGTACATCTACATTCTTATATACATAATCTACCATTGAAATAATCGTGAGAGCTAATGATATATATATTAAAGCAGTTCCTATAACTCCCATAAATGTATAAGGCAAATCAATAATTAATACAATAATCATAATCATTTGGAATGTTGTTTTAAATTTACCCCACCAACCTGCAGCAAGAACAACTCCTTTATCTGCAGCAAGTGTTCTAAATCCACTGATAAATAATTCTCTACTGATAATTATAATTACAATCCATACTGGAATTTTACTTTCTGATAAACAAATTAAAGCAGCGCTTACCAACAATTTATCTGCTAATGGATCCATAAATTTTCCAAAATTTGTAACAAGATTGTATTTTCTTGCAATCTTTCCATCAAGTAAGTCTGTTAAACTTGCAACAATAAATATTCCAACAGCGATATATTTGTCTATACCTCCAAAAATATCAGCCAACATAAAACATACAAAAAACGGTATTAAAATCACCCTGAAAACCGTTAGTTTATTTGGTAAATTCATCTTTTTATCTCCTTCTCATCTATTTGTATTGAAGTTCACCTATCAAATCATAATCATTTGAGCCTGTAATTAATACATTTACAAAATCACCCGTCATTAATTCTTCATCGGTAATTACAAAAACATTACTGTCAACACCCGGTATGTCCATATATGTTCTTGCAATATATGCGTTTTCTCCTGAAATTTTTCCTTCAATATAAGCCTTCATAACCTTTCCAATCATTTTTTCAGAAAAATCAAAGGCAATTTCCTGTTGAAGTTCCATAATTTCATCTCTACGTTCTTCTTTAACTTCTTCCGGAATCTGATTTTCCATCTTTTCAGCAGGTGTTCCTTCTTCTTTTGAATATGTGAATACACCTAATCTTTCAAATTCCATTTCATCCACAAAATTCATAAGAATTTCATGATCCTTTTGTGTTTCTCCGGGAAATCCTGTAATTAAAGTTGTACGAAGTACTATGTCAGGTATTTCTTTTCTTAGTTTTGCAATAACATCCCTTAATTCCTGATTAGTTGTTCTTCGTCCCATCCGTTTTAATACATTATCACTTGCATGCTGAATAGGAATATCTAAGTAATTACATATCTTATCTTCACTTGCAATGGTATGAATCAATTCATCATATATTTCTTCCGGATAACAGTATAACACTCTAATCCATTCGATGTCTTCAATCTTGCATAATTCCTTTAATAAAATATGAAGTCTTTTTTCTCCATATATATCTTTTCCATACATTGTTGTTTCCTGGGCAACCAAAATCAACTCGCGTATGCCTGACTCAGCTAAATCTTTTGCTTCAGCAATTAAATCTTCCATTGGCACACTTCTATAGTCTCCTCTGATTTTTGGAATAATGCAATATGTGCAATGTTTATCACAACCTTCTGCAATTTTTAAATAAGCATATCTGTCTGTTCCAGCATTACCACGTGGTGCTTTTGTACCGGCTAATAGATTTATATTTTTAATATATTGCTTTTTTTCATTCTTATTAAAATAATCTTCTACTATAGTTACAATATCATCAATAGCCGTAGTACCAACAACAATGTCTATTTCAGGAATTTCATCTTTAATTTCTTCATGATATCTTTGCGCAAGGCATCCTGCTAAAACCAAAGCTTTACAATTTCCTTCTTCTTTCATTCTTGCCATATTAAATATTGTTTCAATACTTTCTTCTTTTGCATCTTTAATAAAACTACAACTATTTATAATTATAATATCAGCCTCAGTTTCATCAGAAGTAAATTCATAACCTGCTTTTCCTAAAAGTCCTATCATGTGCTCTGAATCAACTAAGTTTTTATCACAACCTAATGAAATAAATAAGATTTTCATTTTATCTCCTACAAAACAAGAGACTTTTGTAAAATGAATCATTCTATATGTCATTCTACAAAAGCCTCCCTTATTTTCTAATTTTCGCTTTCGTCGTCTCCTAAGATTTTAATCTTAGATTTGTATAATTCTTCTACTGCGATAGAAAGTGGTTTCTTATCATCAGCATCATCAATAAGTGGTGCATCACCTGCAATTATCTGTCTTGCTCTCTTTGATGTAGCCATAACAATTGAATATCTGCTTTGTACTACCGGATGTTCACCTTCCTCAACGTCGCTGTTTGCTATTGCCATTAAATCTGAATATGATGGATGTAACATAATTTATTCTCCTTTCGAAAATTTTTTAATATCATTTTTAATTTCTTCAACTTCTTTTTTTGAAGCTGTTCCTGTTGTATCGTTATTCACAACTAAATTGATTTTTTCGACACAACCTTCTATTTCATCGTTAATAACGAAATATTCATAATTATCCATAAATATTGTTTCTTCAGCTGCTTTCATGAGTCTTTTATTTATTACTTCCATAGACTCTGTGTTTCTGCCGACCAAACGTTTTTTTAACTCCTCTGCACTTGGAGGAAGAATAAAAATCATCATTGCTTCAGGCATTATCTCTTTTACCTTCAAAGCGCCCTGAGTTTCAATTTCTAGAATAACATTAATGCCCTCATTTAACTTTTCATTAACAAATTCAAGCGGAGTACCATAATAATTGTCAACATACTGTGCATATTCTAACAATTTATTATTAGCTATCATATCTTCAAATTCTTCTTTACTAACAAAGAAATAATTTACCTTATCAACTTCTCCAACTCTTGGTTTTCTCGTTGTAGCTGAAATTGAAATTGTGTAATCATCGTATTTATCTATTAATTTATTAACTACAGTTCCTTTTCCAACACCTGAGAAACCTGAAATAATTAATAATTTACCCTGTTTACTCATTACTCTTACTCCAAATTCTGTATTTGTTCTCTAATCTTTTCGATTTCAGTCTTTAATTCGATTGCCACATCTGCAATTTCATGATTAGACGTCTTTGATAAAGTAGTATTAGCTTCTCTATTCATTTCCTGAGTAATAAAATCTAATTTTCTACCTATAGCTTTATTGCTATTAAGACTGTCTCTCATAGCCTTAATATGACTAAGCAGTCTTATTATCTCTTCGTCTACACATATCTTATCTGCATAAATTGTTACTTCCTGTGCAATTCGGCCTTCATCTATCTGATTATCCTCAAGTAATTCATGCAATCTTTCATTAATTTTTTCACGATATTCCGCAACAATTAAAGGGGACTTTTCCTGAATAAATAAAACATTTTTTTCTATATTGTCTAACTTATTCATTAAATCAGCTTTAAGTCTTTCGCCTTCTGCATTTCTTGCCTGAACCAACTTATCACATGCCTGTATCATTGCATCTTCAACAATGTGTAATAATTCATCCTCATCTTCACTCTGCTCCTCCATCATTATAACTTCAGGGCAACGTCCTAATTTAGATGTTGTTATATCATTGTCTATTCCTAACTCATCACTCATTTTCTTAAATATATTGTAATATTCAGCTGCAAGTTCAGAATTATACTTCAAGCAGACATTTCCTTCACCTGTGTTTTCATAAGTAATAAAAACATCTACTTTTCCTCTTTCAATCTTAGATTTTAATATTCTTCTAATATCTCCATCTAAATAATTTAATTTTTTTGGAAGTTTTATGCCTGCCTCAAGAAATCTATGATTAACTGATTTAATTTCAACAGTAACCTTTCTCTCTCCTACTGACACTTCACTTCTTCCAAATCCCGTCATACTACATAGCATATCATTCACCATTCATTTCTTTTTAAGCATACAATGCCATAATTCAACTTATTATAATTCATTTGAAATATTCAGTCAAGGTTGACTTGAAATTCATAAAATAATAAAATGAAAAATACATTATTATATTATCAGTAACTTTAAAATTTCGATATACGAAAGGAATTTCAAATTATGGCATTTGACGGAATAACTGTTGCTGCTTTGGCACAGGAATTTAAAAATAAATTTACAGATGGAAGACTGTATAAAATTGCCCAGACAGAAAATGACGAGCTCACATTAACTATTAAAAATGGCAAAGCTCAATACAAACTTTTAATTTCAGCTAATGCAAGCCTTCCATTAATATACATAACTGAAGAATCTAAACCTAGTCCAATGACAGCTCCTAACTTTTGTATGTTACTCAGAAAACATATAAATAATGGACGAATCATAAACATTACACAGCCGGGACTTGAACGAATCCTGGATTTTGAAATACAGCATTTAGATGATTTAGGAGACATAAGACAAAAGCATTTAATTGTCGAACTAATGGGCAAACACAGCAATATTATTTTCTGCGATGAAAATAATATGATATTAGACAGCATAAAACATGTATCAGCCGTTATGAGTTCTGTAAGACAGGTTCTCCCCGGAAAAGAATATTTTATTCCTGATACAATGGATAAATTCGATCCATTATCAGTTTCAAAAGAAGAATTCTTTAACACAGTATTCTCTAAACCGATTAATCTTTCAAAAGCAATTTACACTTCCTTTACCGGAATTAGTCCAACTATTGCTGAAAGCATATGTTATGTTGCAAAATTTGATTCATCTATTCCTGCAAACGTATTAGAACATGGGAATCAAAACTTAATCTGGATTCAATTTTATGAATTAATGAACAAAATTAAAAAAGGTGAATTTACACCTGTTATATATGAAAAAGATGATTTACCTGTAGATTTTTCAGCTGTACGTCTTTCTACTCATTCAGACTGTAATGAAATTATTTATGACGACATGAGTTCTTTGTTAAGGAACTATTATGCCAAGAAAAATTTGCATACACGTATGAGGCAAAAATCTTCTGACTTAAGGCGTGTCGTAACAAACGCATTAGAAAAAGACAGAAAAAAATTTGCTATTCAGGAAAAGCAAATGAAAGATACATTAAAAAAAGATAAATATAAAGTATATGGTGAATTACTTACAACTTATGGTTATTCAATTGAACCCGGCGCCAAGAAATTCGATACAATTAATTTCTATACTAATGAGCCAATATCAATTCCGCTTGACCCTACTATTTCACCAATTGAAAATGCGAAAAAATTCTTTGACAAATACGCAAAATTAAAACGTACTAATGAAGCATTATCAGATATTATTATAGAGACAAAAAAATCTATTGATTACCTTGAAACTGTCAGTGCTTCAATTGATATTGCTACAAGCGAAAATGACTTAAAAGCGATTAAGGATGAATTAATTCAGACCGGATATATTAAATTTAAGCGAACAGGGAAAAAAGAAAAAATAGTAAATAAACCTTTACATTTCATTTCCTCTGATGGATTTCATATGTATGTTGGAAAAAACAACATTCAAAATGAAAACCTTACATTTAAAGTTGCAAACGGTAATGACTGGTGGTTCCATAGTAAAACTTTCCCGGGTTCTCACGTAATTGTCAAATGTGAGGGTAAGGAATTACCTGACGCTACATTTGAAGAGGCTGCAAGACTTGCTGCTCATTTTTCTAAGGGATGTAATCAGGATAAAGTCGAAATTGATTACATTCAAAGAAAACAGGTAAAAAAAGTTGCCGGTGCTATGCCAGGATTTGTTATTTACCATACAAACTATTCTATGGCAATCACTCCTGATATAACAGGTATACAGGAGATTATTTAATATGTACATTTTCCGCCATCAAAAAAGATGGCGGATTTTTTTAATTTGATAAATTTAATTTAAAACATGTTTTTATTAAAGTATTTTTACTACTTTATTTGTATACTAAATTAACTTTACTACTGAAATATAGATTTTACTGACTGAATTTCCTGTTCTGATGCCTGTGCTGCCGGAACATAATAATTCTTTGCTGTAGCAATCTGTGCTAACTGTTCCTGTGACATTTCACATTTATTTCTCATCTCTTTTAATGTCTGTTTTAATTCTTTATTTTCCGTCTGAGGAATCATATTCCCAAACTTCTCAATCTCAGAATTAATTCCTTCTAATGAATCAATAACCATATATTTTTCCTGCATTTTATTACTTCTCCTATCCTAAAAATTTCATTAATTTTTCTTTATTTTGTGTTGCTGAATTAACGCCATCTTCAAAAAATTTTTTTACTTCAGGATCAGTAGCTTCTTTTGCATAACATGACATCTTTTCACCACATGTTTCATATCCTGTAATTAAATGTCTTAAATTCTGTAAATCAAGTTCTGATAAATTACTCATATTGTACCTCCTAATTATCATTACCTAATTTAGTATTTCTTCTTTTAAATTATTTATTCGTAATTTTTTAACATCAAAAAATTTCTATAAAAACTTGGAGTCCTATGCTTGATATATGAGCAAAATTTTTTATAAATACTCGAATTTCTACACTTGACATAGGCCCAAAAAATTTCTATAAAATCTGGATTTCCATGCTTAATAAAGAACAAAAAATTTCTATAAACATTTGGACCACCCATGTTTAAAAAAAATCCAAAAAAAGAAAAGACTGCATAAGCAATCTTTCCTTCTATATCATATATATTCATTAATATCGTTTAAAACTTTTTTGAATATATTATCCTATTAAATTGTCATATAAATTCTTATACTTTTCCGCTGAAGTTTTCCATGAGAAATCGACTTTCATTCCTCTTTCTACAATCTTATTCCAATCTCTCTTTTTATCATAGAATACTTTTTCAGCATATCTTATTGTTCCTAACATCTCATGAGCATTGTAATTTGCAAATGAAAATCCTGTTCCTGTTCCCTCAAATTCATTATATGGTTCAACAGTATCTTTTAATCCACCTGTTTCTCTTACAATAGGTACTGTTCCATATCTTAAACTCATTAACTGACTTAATCCACATGGTTCAAATAATGAAGGCATAAGGAACGCATCACATGCTGCGTATATTTTATGAGACATTGCTTCAGAATAGTAAATATTTGCTGAAACTGACTGTCCGTATTTCCAATCAAAATGTCTGAACATATTTTCGTAACGGTCTTCACCTGTTCCAAGAACAACAAACTGAATTGCATCTGAACAAAGTTCATCCATTATGTATGCAACTAAATCCAAACCTTTCTGATCTGTCAAACGGCTTACTAAACCAATCATCATCTTCTTAGGGTCTACTTCTAATCCTAATTCTTTTTGTAAAGCAACTTTATTCTTTACTTTTTCTTTTCTGAAATTAGCTACACTGTAATTCTTTGCTATATTCTCATCTGTTTCCGGATTATATTCATCATAATCTATACCGTTAACAATACCTGACAGGCAATTAGACCTTGCTCTAAGCAAGCCGTCTAATCCTTCGCCATAGAAAGGCATCTTTATTTCTTCTGCATATGTATCACTTACTGTTGTAACCCAGTCCGCATATACTATTCCACCCTTTAAATAATTACCATTATCATAGTCTTTTAATTTATCCGATGTGAAATAATAATCTGATAGTCCTGCAATATCTTTAATTGTGTTAATATCCCAAACACCTTGGAATTTCAAGTTATGTATTGTCATAATTGACTTAATGCCTTGATAGAACTCGCTATACGCAAAACTATCTTTGAGATATACAGGTATAAGTCCTGTATGCCAGTCATGACAATGTATAATATCAGGTCTAAATCCAATAACAGGAAGTGCTGACAATACTGCTCTTGAGAAAAATGCAAATTTTTCGAGGTCATATCTTACATCTCCATATGGCTTTGGTCCTGAGAAATAATATTCATTATCAATAAAGTAATATGTTACTCCATCAAGTTCCATCTGCAAAATTCCGACGTATTGACGTCTCCAACATAAGTCCATATAAAAATGGTCTACATACTGCATTTTGCTTTTCCATTTTTCATCAATGCACATATATTTTGGAATAATAACACGTACATCATATTCTTTTTTATCAAACCACTTAGGTAACGAACCTACTACATCTGCAAGCCCGCCAGTCTTAATGAAGGGTACAGATTCCGATGCCGCAAATAATATTTTCTTCATATCTAGAACCTCCTGTACATATAGATTTTCTCTTATTATCTAGTATATAGTATTTTGTGACTATTTTAAAGTACAACTATCTACATTTATATTCAATTCTTATCTTATCAGCAATTAATGCTATAAATTCTGAATTTGTCGGTTTACCTTTTTCTGCATTTATTGTATATCCGAACAATTCATCAATTGTATCCATTTTTCCTCTGTTCCATGCAACTTCAATGGCATGTCTTATTGCTCTTTCAACTCTACTTGGTGTAGTCTGGAATTTCTTTGCAATTGATGGGTAAAGAATTTTTGTTATGGAATTTAACATTTCATTATCGTTAACGGACATTATAATCGCTTCCCTCAAATACTGATACCCTTTAATATGCGCTGGAACTCCAACATCATGAATAATATTAGTAACGTCGCTTTCAATATTTCTCTCCATAAATTTCTGCATATCTTCAAGCGGAGCAATTATCTTTTTATTTTCTGGAATTTTTTTCCCGTTAATTCCTTTTGCACTTTTTACCCTGTCTACAATCATATCCATTTCAAAAGGCTTTAACATATAATATCCCGCTCCATAATTAAATGAATCCTGAATAACCGCTTCATTGCTTATTGCAGAAGTTATTATAAAAAAAGGCATCCTTATCATAGTTCCGTCTTTATGTATCTTATCCATCAAAGAAAGACCGTCCATTTTAGGCATAATCAAATCAAGTAATACTACATCAGGACTGGTCCCCTTAATCAAATCAAATGCTTCTTCTCCATTTTTTGCTCTGCCAATTACATTTATTTCATCATCTGAGCCTAAATACTCATCCATCATTTCAACCATTTTATCGTTATCATCTACTATTGCTACCCTAATCTTATCCATATATATTCTCCTAATACATTATTGTTTAGAATGACTTAATCACAGCGCCACGAATTATCTGTTCATTCAACAAGATAAATTATAATTAGTTATTAAACGCGATTCAACTTAAACAAATCGCAATATTCGACAGTATATGACATTGTGGTTTACATATCTGGATTTAATTTTTATATAACGATTATTTATGTCAATAAACGATAAACAAAATGTCGAAACAGGTTTACAAAAGTCAAAAACTTTATTCGTTTATATAGACTTCAAATTCCTCTTCATCAGCAATAAGTATTTTATATCCGCTGTGTAATACAACAGGTACCTTTGGTTTAAGTAAGATTCCATTTACCTTAGTTCCATTAGTTGATTCGTTGTCAGCAATAATATATTTTCCATCCTTATATACTAAAATAGTGTGAATTTTGGAAATATATGATTCGTTAATTTCAATATCTGTTCCCACTCTACCAATAGTAAACGGCCATTTATTAACTACATATCTTTCGCCATTGTGTACTAAAACAAAGTCATCAATTTCAGCCTTAACTTCTGTTTTTCTTATCGGATTATCATCAACTTTCTTTATTAATGGCATTGATTTTGTAAACGGATTTATAACCAATCCATCGATGTCATCTCTTTCATTCATAAGATTATAACATACTCTTGACTGAACTCTTATCAATGAAAAGTGTTCTGCATAATCATCCGGTATTTGATCAAAAGAAGTAAATATAGGTAACATTCTTTTTCTTTCAGAATCTTTAACTACATCTGTTTTCAGAATTACTTTTTCTAAAAATTCCCCATCTGATTGGGCTTTCTTAAAATCAACATCTGCAGCTAATATTACTTCTGCACTCTGTAATAATTTAACAATGCTTTTTTTGTAAATTGCCTTATCAGTTTTTCTGTTATACTTCTTTAACAAGTCCTCCATTTCCTTAATTATTTCAAAATTACTCATTTCACTAATATTTTCTGATCGTCTTGAAGCCATTTGTCTCTCCTTTGTAATTTATACTTATGAATAATTATACCATATTTATGACAATTTATATTAAAAAAATGTTTTTTATTTAATGAAATTATTGAATCATGTTACTTATAAGGCTTCCATACCCTTGATGTGGGTCATTTATAAGCACATGAGTAACCGCACCTATTAGTTTATCGTTCTGAATAATTGGTGCTCCACTCATCCCCTGAATTATGCCATTTGTTTTACTTAAAAGTTTCTTGTCTGCAACCTCAATCACGAGATTTTTGTTCTGATTTGCCCTCTTTCTAACTCTATTAATATTAATATCATACTCGTTATATCTACCATCCTTATAAATTATAATTTTTGCTTTTCCACATTTTACTTCATCTGTTTTAGCAACTGAAACCTCTTTAAATTTTTCTACATCAATTTTATTTAAATCAACATTGCCAAACAATCCTGTTTCACAATTTTTTGTAATTGTACCAACCTTATTTTCTTCGTTATAATCTATGCTTCCACAAAATCCTCCCGGTTCTCCTATTTTTCCTTTTTTAATCCCCCATATATTTGCATAATAAAGATTTCCTGAAAATGAAGTAACCATTTCTCCTGTATCTAAATCACTTATGCCGTGTCCTAATGCCCCAAAAATTCCATTTGAAGTAACAAAAGTAATAGTTCCTAATCCCTGTGTATCGTCTCTAACCCAAAGTCCAATTTTGTATATTCCATTTTTGTTCTTCACAGGTTTTACTTTTTCTGTTATTTCTTCATCATTTCTTTTTATAGTAAGTTCTATTGTTTCCCCATTGCTTTTTTCGACTAAATCAATTACTTCCTGTTTTGAACCTACTTTTTTTCCATTTACTTTTACAATATAATCGCCTTTTTTTACTTTATTTTTCAATGGTGTAACCTTGTTGCCATCTATGCTTTCAAAACCTGCATAATCTATAATCATTATTCCATCTGTGTGAAGATATAGACCTACAGGCATTCCACATGCATATATTTTAGTATCACTTCCATTTATCTGAGCGCTGGCACTTTTTACATCATACTCATAATTAATTCCACTATCGTAATCTTTTGAAGAATTGTAAGCTGCCGTAAGTTCCTTAGGAATATTTTTTTCTATATATTCTTTACCTGTTACAAACACCATAATCGACCCTATAATTATGGAAACTATCAGATATCTTTTATAAATTTTAGCTCTACGTGTATTTTTATTTATTTGTTTCATACTCATTTATCCTCCTATTCTCCTTCTTTTTAACAAATATAAGAAAGCATTTATTTGTTACTTTCTGATTATTTTTTGTGATATACACCAATTCAGCATAAAATATACTTTATTATTATTTACGCAAATAAAAAAAGAAGGAATATTTTATTCCTTCTTAGTTTATGTAGTAATATAACTTTAAAACTGACCTAATTTTGCACGTTCTGCCATTTCTTTCATTTCTGTAGCATGTTTTATAGCTGTCTCGGTAATTTCTCCTCCACTGCTAATTCTTACCAGCTCTTTTATCGAATCTTCTCTTGATAATCTATATATATTCGTTTCAGTTGACTCATCATCAGTATTTTTTTCAATTAGATAATGTGAATCTGCCATAGCCGCAATCTGAGCTAAATGCGAAATACAAATAACCTGATGTTCCTTACTTATGCCCATCAATTTATCCGCTACCATCTGTGCAGTTTTTCCACTAATTCCTGTATCAATTTCGTCAAAAATCATTGTATCAATTTCATCTTCACCGGCAAGTATTGATTTAATAGCAAGCATTATTCTTGACAACTCACCTCCGGAAGCGACCTTTGCTAAAGATTTTACTTCTTCTCCCGGATTTGTAGAAATTAAAAATTCAACTTCGTCCTGTCCATTAGCTGATACATTTTCTTTTTTCGATACATTAATTTTAAATTTAACAGATAAAAAATTCAAATCTTCAAGAGCCTTAACAACCGTTTCTTCAAGTTTTATAGCATATTTTTTACGAAGAGACGAAAGTTTATCACATAATACAACTAACTCGCTCATCTCTTTATCTAATTTTGTTTTTGTCTCTTCTCTCATCAAATTATAATTATTTAAACTATCCAAATATGCCTGCTTTTCACCTTTATAAGCTAATATTTTTTCAATTGACTGTCCATATTTTAATTTTAAATGATTAATAAGATTCAATCTTTCTTCAACTTCAGCAACTCTTTGAGGCTCATAATTTACTTCATCTATATAATCTGATATTTCTCTGGCAAGTCCTTTGCACATATCATCTATATCATATATCTGTTTTTGTAAATCCGATAATTTAGAATCTATATCTGATATTTCCGATAAATCATATCCAACACGACTTATACACTCACACACACCCTGATTACCTTCATATCCCATAATCTGATATGCATCCGAAAGCGAAGACATAATCTTTTCAGAACCTGATAATTTTTTAAACTCATTCTCTACTTCATCATCTTCACCTAAACTTAAATTGGCTGCTTCAATTTCATTAATTTCAAATTCGGCAAATTCACATTCCCTAAGCCTTTTTGTTTCGTCCATATCGAATTTGTCTAATTCTTTTTTAATTTCAACATATTGACTGTATTTGTCGGAAATAGTATTTTTTAGTTCTTTTACCTCTTCACCTGCATATTTATCTAAAATCTGAAGATGTGTATTTTTATAAAGTAGAGACTGATGATCATGCTGGCCATGTATATCTATTAGTAAATCCATTACATTTTTTAAAGTTGTAAGGCTAACAGTTTCTCCATTTATTTTAGACACACTTCTACCATGGGTTATTTTTCTAGAAACCACTATTATATTTTCATCTTCCGGATAAACATCGTATTGTTCTAACTTTTCTTTCAATCTTGAATCAATGCAAAACGTTAATTCAACAAGTGCATATTCTGCACCTTTTCTAATAATGTCTTTTTCAACTTTTTTACCTAAAGCAATATTCACTGAACCAAGAATTAACGATTTTCCTGCTCCGGTTTCCCCTGTCAAAACTACAAGACCATTTGTAAAATCAACATCAACTTCTTTTATTAATGCTAAATTTTTTACATGTAAATTAAGTAACATATTTCCTCCTAGACTGCACATCTCTCCAAATTCACAGGTTAATTAGCCATTATATAATAAAACTTTCTAAATGTTTTTTTACATTTTCAGTATCGTGTGCATCTCTTATCGCACACATAATTGTATCATCTCCAGCAATACATCCTGCAACTTCCTTCATATTAATTGCATCAATAGCAGCAGCTACAGCCATTGCCATCCCTGCAACAGTTCGTACTACCAGAAGATTTCCTGCACATGTCATGGAAAGTATTCCATCTTTTAAAACCCTTATATATTTGCTGTTAATAGTCATGTTTTTACTGTGAGGTAATACATATTTTTGTTTTCCACCATTAATAGATACCTTAGTAAGGTTAAGTTCTCTTATATCTCTTGAAACAGTTGCCTGCGTTACGGCATAACCCTCATCAACAAGACATTTTGCCAATTCTTCCTGTGTTTCAATGTCTTTTTCAGTTATTAACTCTACAATTTTTCGCTGTCTTTGAACTTTCACTATTTATCTCCCATTTTTTTCTTTACTGTCTGTAAAAAACTGCTATCATCAAGCTTCACTAATTTTGTTGAAACCTGTGACTTTTCAATTGCTATAACATCTCCTGATTCAACCTCAACTATATTATCTCCGTCAAAAGAAATTCTTCTAAATTCTCCTTTTGGGTTCTTACATGTACCTATTGTAACTTCTATCTTATCTTCATCTGATAACACTATACTTCTCTGTCCTATTGAGTGAGCACAAATTGGTGTAAGAATAATTAAATTTGAATTAGGTCTTGCAATAGGTCCTCCTGCCGATAAATTATAAGCCGTAGACCCTGTAGGTGTTGATAAAATTATGCCATCAGCCTGAAATTTACCAAGTAACTGATTATTTACATGAACATAAAAATCAGAAATTCTAATGTCTGCACCTCTATGAATTACAATATCATTTAATACAGATGCTGAATATATTTCTTTATCATTTCTTATTATTGTTCCCTTCAACATCATTCGTGATTCAATTTTAAAATCATCCATAAGCAATCTATATAATGCATCTTCTATATCTTCAACACTGACTTCTGCTAAAAAACCTAAAGTTCCTTTATTAATCCCCAAAAACACAATATCTTTTGACATCAAATCCTGTGCTGCCTGTAAAAGCGTTCCATCACCACCAATTGTAATGACACACTCAAGATTTTCAGGCATCTTATCCGGATTTGTGTAATTGTATTTTTCATCTGTTAAATCTGAATTTTCAGAAATAAAGCACGTTCCGCCTTTTTCAGTAATAAAGCCTTCGATTTTTTTTGATAAAACATAATCTTTATCTTTATTATTATTTGTAATTATGCAAAAATTTTTCATTTATTTACTCCAAATTTATTTGTCCAATTCCTTATGGGAATTTTCAACTACATCTTTAACGGTAATTTCGACATCTTCTTCATTTTCATTTAATTTTTTCTTTAAATACAATAAATATTCAATATTACCTTCCGGTCCTTTTACAGGGGAAAAATCTAAATTTAAAATTTTTAAATTAATACTTTTTGCATACTCTATTACATTATTTATTACTTCGATATGTACATTTTTATCTCGAACAACACCCTTTTTCCCTACTTTTTCTCTTCCTGCTTCAAACTGAGGCTTTATTAAACATACTATTTCACCATCATCAGTTAAAAGTTCTCTTACAGGCAGTAAAACTTTTGTCAAAGATATAAATGATACATCTATCGATGCAAATTCTATAACATCATCTATATCATCTCTTGTAACATATCTTATATTTGTTTTATCCATGCATACAACTCTTTCATCCTGAACAAGTTTCCATGCAAGCTGACCATGTCCAACATCAACAGAATAAACTTTTACAGCCCCATTTTGAAGCATGCAGTCTGTAAAGCCACCTGTAGAAGCCCCTACATCCATACATATTTTTTTATCTAAAGTAACTCCAAACTTGTCCATTGCTTTTTCAAGTTTAAGTCCTCCACGGCTAACATATTTCAAGGTTTTACCACGAACTTCAATATTAACTGTATCTTTAAAAAATGTACCGGCTTTATCTTCTCTTTCATTATCGACAAAAACAATTCCACTCATTATAATTGCCTTTGCCTTTTCTCTTGATTCTGCTAAACCTCTTTTAACTAATAAAACATCTAATCTTTCTTTCATTTTATGAAATTTAAAATCCTTTCACATATACTGTCTGCATCTAACTGCAATTTTTTTCTCAATTCTTCTACAGTTCCCTGCTCTACAAATTCATCCTCTATAGCTAAATTCATAACATCATTTTTATAGTTTTTGTCAGCCATATAAGATATAACTGCTTCACCATAACCACCATGTCTTATTCCTTCTTCTATAGTAACTATATATTTATATTTTTTAGCTATAGAATCTATCATTTCTTTATCAAACGGTTTTAAAAATAGTGCATTAATAAGAGTTGGTTTATACCCTTTAGCATTAAGACTTTTCACTGCATTATACGTTTCTTCAATAATATTTCCAACCGCAATTATTGCAACGTGTTTTCCTTCTATTAACGTTTCGCTTTTGCCCATAACAAGTTCATTATTCAAATTTTCAAATACATTACTTGCTTTACCTCTCGAAAATCTAATTGCTATCGGTCCATTATATTTTTGAGCAAATTCCAATGCTTTTTCTAATTCTCTTCCATTTTTAGGAGCAATTATGGTCATGTTAGGAATATTTGAGAAAAATGATATATCAAATATTCCCTGATGAGTTTCACCGTCTTTTCCAACCAACCCTGCTCTGTCGACAATGAATGTAACCGGTAAGTTTTGCAAACATACATCATGTATTATCTGATCATATGCCCTTTGATAAAACGATGAATAAATTGATATAAACGGTTTCTTGCCATTTGCTGCTAAACCGGCTGCAAAAGTAACAGCATGTTCTTCTGCTATTCCTACATCAAAAAATTTATCTGGATATTTATCACCAAATTTTTTCAAGCCTGTTCCATCCGGCATTGCAGCAGTTATTGCAACTATATTTTTATTTTCATTGCCTAATTCTAATATCTTATCTGAAAATATATCTGTATATGTTTTTACATTGCTCTCATTAATTTTTTCACCTGTTTTAACATCAAATGAATCAATTCCATGAAATTTAGTAGGATTATTTTCTGCCGGCAAATAGCCTTTTCCTTTTTTGGTAAGTACATGAATTAATACAGGATGTTCAATTTTTAATGCATCCTCTGTAATTCTAATTAGTTCATCTATATTATGTCCATCTACAGGTCCTATATAAGTTACACCCATATCGTCAAAAAATTTGGCATGTACAAAGAACTGTTTAAAGTTATCCTTAACCCTTTTTACTCCGGCACTTAAAATATCACCAATTTTTGGAATACCTTTAAGTAAATGTTCAACGTCAACTTTAAATTCATTATAATGTTCGCCAACTCGTATTTTATTTAAGTATTTTGACATTCCACCTACATTTTCAGCTATAGACATATTATTGTCATTTAAAATAATAACAAAATTTCTTTTTAATGCAGCAACATTATTTAAAGCCTCAAAAGCAAGTCCACCTGTAAGTGCACCGTCTCCGATTACAGCTACTACCTTGTCATCATTACCATTTAATTTATTTGCTGTTGCAATTCCTAATGCAGCTGAAATTGATGTTGAACTATGTCCTGTATCAAATGAATCCGCTTCACTTTCATTTCTCTTTGGAAATCCACTTAATCCTTCAAAGCATCTTAATGTAGTAAAATCATCTTTTCTGCCCGTAAGAATTTTATGTGTATATGCCTGATGTCCTACATCCCACACTATCTTATCCTTAGGAAGATTTAAAACAAGATGCAATGCCATCGTCAACTCTACTACTCCTAAATTAGAAGCTAAATGTCCACCTGTCTTACTTACATTTTCTACAAGAAAATTTCTTATCTCCTGAGCCAAAACCGGATACTTATCGTGTGGTATCTTTTTTATATCATTTATATTGTTTATTTCATCTAAGTATACATATTTGCTCATATCTATTTCTTTCTGTTTATCAATTCATTAATAAGATTATTCAAGAACTCGTTTTTATAATTTAATTCATCTAATAAATTTAATGCATCATTAGAATAATCTTCAACTTTTTTCTTTGCGTCATCAATTCCCATTAAAGTCACATAAGTTGTTTTGTGATTCTTCTCATCGCTAAGAACCGGTTTTCCTAATTCTTCAGTTGTACTTGTAACGTCTAAAATATCATCCTGAATCTGAAATGCAAGTCCCACATTTCTTGCAATCTGTTCCATTTTTTTGATATCATCATCGGTTGCATTTCCGAGTATTGCACCTGTCATCATAGACGCCTCTATTAAAGCTGAAGTTTTCAACTTATATATAAAATTAATAGTATATATATTCATTGGTCTGTCTTCATTTAAAACATCTACTGTCTGTCCGCCAATCATCCCATAAACACCTGCTTTTTTAGCGATTGTGCTCATGGCTTTTGCCATTTTTTCAGGCTGCTTGCTGTTAACAACAGCTTCAGACATAATTTCAAAAGCATAATTTAACAAGGCATCTCCTGCTAAAATAGCCATATCCTCACCAAACGCTATATGTGTTGTCTTTTTTCCACGTCTGTATTCGTCATTATCCATTGCTGGAAGATCATCATGCACCAATGAATATGTATGAATCATTTCCATTGCAGCCATAAACGGATACGCTTCTTCATCATTTCCACCAAATAGTCTGCATGATTCTAAAATAAGCATTGGACGAAGGCGCTTTCCTCCAGCTTCAACACTATAATTCATTGCTTCAAAAATTATTTTCTGAAGTCCTTCTTCTTTAGGGCAATACTGTTTAATAATATCTTCAATTTTGGAAATTTCAGTTTTTTTCTGTTCAGCATAATTATTCATCTTCACTACCACCTTCAATCACTTTCATTTCCTTTTCAACTTTATCTATCTTATCATTACAGTCTTTTATTAATTTTAATCCTTTTGAATATAAATCAAAAGATGTTTCTAATGTAACATCTTCTGACTCCATTTTTTCAATTATTTCTTCGAGTTTAGTAAAATTTTCTTCGATTGTACTTGCCTTACTCATTTATAAACTCCCTTTTTCAATTTTTTCTACGACACTTGTTACTTTTCCATCTTTAAGATTTAACAATACCTTTTCTCCTACATCAATCTGTCCGACAGAAGTAATAGTATGCAAATTATCATCAGTTATATACGCATATCCATTAGATAATTTATTTAATGGTGATAAACCATTTAAACGTTCTGCTAAAATTCCCAAAGTATGTTTATCATTTGTTAATTTATTTTTAAATAAATTCTCCATTTTAGTAAAAAGTTCATCTACGTATTGTTTCTTTGTTAACAGTTGATTTTTAGGACTTGCATAATTTACTCTTGCCTCATAATTTTTAACTAAAATTCTATTCTTTTGAATTTCTCTTTCAAGTTTATTTTCAAGAGTTCTTTTATATTGGAATAACTTATTTTTAAATTCATTGTAATCAAAAACAGCTAATTCTGCAGCTGCTGATGGTGTTGGTGCTCGCAAATCAGCTACATAATCAGCTATTGTAGTATCTGTTTCATGCCCAACAGCTGATATTACCGGCGTTTTCATATTAAAAATTGTTCTTGCAACTGCTTCTTCATTAAACGCCCATAAATCTTCTATAGAACCACCACCACGTCCTACAATTATAACATCCATGTCCATTTCATCTAAATACCTAAGTCCTTGTACAATGCTTGCAACTGCATTCTCGCCTTGTACGATTGCCGGATATAAATATAATTGAACATATGGATTACGTCTTGAAGATATATTTCTTATATCCTGAATAGCTGCTCCTGTACTTGCTGTGCATATTCCGATTTTTGTGGCATATTTAGGAATAGGCTGTTTGTACATAATGTCAAACATGCCCATTTCTTCTAATTCTTTCTTTAATTCTTCGTATTTCTGATAAAGTTGTCCTGCTCCATCTAGCATTATCTGTTTTGCATATACCTGATATGATCCACTTTTTTCATATACTGAAACACTTCCAAGAACAATAACATCTTGTCCTTCTTTTAATGTAAAATTAAGTCCACCTCTGTTACCTGCAAACATTACACCGGAAATAACACCACCTTTATCTTTTAGCGAAAAATAAATATGACCTGACGTATGATATTTACAATTACTTACTTCACCTTTTATATATATACTGTTCAAAACAAAATCCTGAGTAAACATATTTTTAATGTAAGAGTTTACCTGAGATACTGAATATACTGATTTCATTATTTACTCCTGAAATAACTTAGCTAAAATTCCATTAATAAATGCAGGTGCATTATCACTTCCATATTTCTTTGCTAATATAACAGCCTGATCAACTGCAACTTTTCCCGGAACTTCATCATCCATAGCCATTTCATAATATGCAAGTCTTAATATAGACAATTCAACTTTTCCCATTCTGTCAGTCTTCCAACCTACTGCGACTTCATCAATTGCTTTATCAATTTCAGGAATTGCATCAATTATTTTGTTAACTCTCTCTACTATATATTCTTTATCTTCAAATGGAATTAATTCTTCTACACTATCTTCACTAATAATCTTATTAGTCTTTTCTCTTTCTTCATCTTCTAAAGATTCCATATAAAGTTTATATTGTTCTCCCATTTCTTCTTTACTATGAAATTCTTTACAAAAAAGTAATTTAAATGTGTTTTCTCTTATTTCCGTTCTATTCATATCTGCCTCCTAAGTTTTAATTACTAAGCGAATATTTTCATAACCCAACTAGTATATCTATATAAATCATATCATGTCATACAATCATCAATCTATATCCCAAAAAAGGGTGTCATAAATGACACCCGCTTTTAAGGTATTATTATTTTACTTCTACACTTGCGATGTTGACATTGACTACATCGACATTCAATCCTGTCATATTCTCTACAGAGCTTTTAACCTTACTCTGAACTGCTTTAGAAGCTTCTAAAATATTTGTTCCATATTCCAGGTTTAATGATAAGTCGATAACCATGCTGTTTTCTGATACTGTAACCTTTACTCCCTTTGAAAGTTTCTTCATTCCAAGTTTAGCAACTATATCAGCTGTTATATTGCCTGCCATCGAAGCTACTCCTTCAACTTCCATTGCTGCAACAGCTGCAATCACTGCGATTACATCATCATTGATTTCAACTTCTCCAACTTCTCCACCTTCATATATAGTATAAGTAGTTCTCTTTTCTTCCATTTAAAGCCTCCTAATTATTTCATCTTTGTGCTTGTCACGTATAAGTATATCATTGCGGCAGTATTTTTACAACTTAATTTACTTACTTATGCGCAGGGGTTATTACAATTTTATCTGCGCTAATATCTGTTTTTCTTTTAATCGTTTCCTCTATTTGTGCCCTCTTCTGGTCTGTTATTTCCTGTTCATCTATAATTACATCTACCTGGTTATCCGAAACCGTTACAATTACATTTGAAAAGCCTTTTGCCTCAAGCAATGTTTCTATTGTATTTTCCAACTCACTACTTTTAGTAATCTCAACCATTGCTTCTACTGCACTTGTTTTTTCTTTTTCACTTACTGTTTCGTCATTTATAACTTTTAATAATGTTTCTTTGTTTTTTGAGCGGATTTGTTCTCTGTCTATACGTGCCTGAATGATAAAATCCGTAAGCTTCGAACTGGTCATTACAGCTTCTCCCGGCTGAAGTGTTGTTTCTTCCACTGCTTCACCTGTTTCATTTTCATCGAGGCTTGCAATTTCTCCATTACTTAATATGTCATCAGTTCCATATGTAGACTCATATATTTCATTTGTAACTTCTTTGTTTTTGTTATTAAAATTTGCATCCGTATACTTAAGGTATCCTGCAATTACAATTAGTATTGCCAAAACTGTTACTATTATCTGATTCTTTTTAAATATTTTTTTCATGATTCCTCCTATCATTTCATTTCTGTTACCGATATTTTATGTGATTCAATATCAAATAATGCCTGAATTATACTAATAATATTATTTTTTATTTCACTATCAAAATTTCCTTTGATACACACTGCCACACCTTCAACCTGCGGATATAATTCTTTGACTACATATGGCTGTTCTCCATTCTCTCCATCTACTATTACTGTGTTGTTTTTTTTACTTTCTTTGCCCGTTTTGTTTGTTTCCCTTTCATCATTTTCAACAACAACTTCATTGTCTTCTTTAACGATTCTTTCTTCTGATGATTTTAAAGTAATCATCACTTTTGCCTTATTCACCCCCTTTATGTTTTTAACAAGTTCTTCAACTTCTTTTTCAATCTCATCTTTATATTCGTATTTCTGATTAAATGTATTTTTTTCTTCATACTGACTATACCTTGCTTTATTTTCATTTACTTCATCTTTTTTTAAATAAGAACTTGCAATCAATAATACTCCTGCTATTCCAAGCATTATCCATTTTGTAAGTCCTATTTTTTTTATATTTTCATACAACTGCGAAAATAAATCATCTTTCAAAGTTCTCTCCTTCTAGAATTCTTTCATAAATTTTTGTTTCCATTTCATTTATTTTTTCATCAACCTGTAAATCATTATTTAATTCAAATGAAACATCATCCACTTTGTCATTAATTTCATTTAACAAAAAATCAAAATTTAAAATAGGTTTTAGAATAACTATTATAAGTAATATTCCAATTAAAACTTTTATGTATTTTTTATAGTTTATGTTTGGCATAAAATCTAAAATCAGATTTGCAAAAAGACTAAAAAAAACTATCCCTTTTATATATCCTGCTAATTCTTCAAACATCCTTATCCTCCATTGCCGGTAGAAATACAAATTATTGCAATTGTAATAATAAATAAAAAGCCAACAACACTTATTCCTCTGTTTAATAGTTTTATTCCTTCACTTGTCTGCTTAATACAATTCAATATTCTTTTATCTGCAATTGGTTGTAATACTGCACCACTTATCTGAACTACAGCTGAATATGCAGTCATTTTCACCATTGGAACAATGCACACAAATACAATCAATATTATTGCAAGAACCCCGATACTGTTTTTTATTATTCCTACTGAACTCAATATTATCTGTGCTACTGCGTCAGTCCCATTTCCAACTATCGGTACATTTGAAATAATTTTCTTTGCTATATTATTTTTTGCTAAATCTGTTGTCGGCAGAATCAGACTTTGAATCAAATTAAGTCCGGTAACTGTCCCTAATATAATCTTATAAATAAAATTAATTGCTTTTTTTATCAAATCTGCCATACCTGACAAAAGATCTTCTTTTGAAATTGAATTAACCATGGATATTGCCATATATACTTTAAGCATAGGAAATACAATATTCAGTATGACAGCCTCTATTACTGCTATAAGTGTCATAATAAGACTATTGAAACCAAGTGCTGTTGCCTGACTTGTAATTCCAACCGCCAGCAAATATGTAGGAATTATTGCACCCATAAGCTGTAATATAAACAAAACAAGTTTTTCTCCAATTTCCATTGCAATTTGAAAAATATACATTAGTGTAGAAATCTGCAAAACATAGCAAGCATAAAATGCCATTTCATTAACGCCATTTTTAGATGATGAATACGAGAAATTAACAATCAATGCCGCAAATACTGTTGTAAATATGATAGTAATTATTACCTGTTTTATATCATTAAACTGATTTTCCAATTTATCTCTTACATTATCGATAATTATATTTACCGCAGCCATTACATTTCCCTTAGAAATTTCCTGTAACAGTTCATCTATATCAATGGAATACTTTTCACTCTGCATAACATTTTGTGTTTCTTTTAAATCGAAATCATCAAGTGTAATATATGTATTTGATTCAAATTCATTTGCATAAACGCTTTTACAGCAAATTATTCCTACAATTATTGAAACTAATATTATTCTTTTCATAACAGCAACCCATTTATACAATTAATTAACGATTCTAATATTGGAACACTTACTACAAGAATTGTAATTTTCCCATAAATTTGGATTTGATTTGACAATGCGCTATATCCGCTATCTTTAGCAATATCTGATACAAACTCGGCAATGTAAGATATTCCCATTATTTTGAGAAGAATTATAATTTGCTCGTCATTTATGCCGGTATCATTAATTATTTTTTTCAATATTTCAACAACTTTAATTATTCCTGAAATAGAATAAAAAAATATAATTACACAGCCGACAATCATAATTACAACACTATATTCACTTTTAATATTTTTTAACTGCAGGGCCAGAATAACTATTATTATTCCTAAAACTCCAACGGTAAACATTTATAATTCGAACAGGTTTTTTATAGTATTAAAAAGCTCATATATATAAGGAATTATCCACATAAGAACCAGTATTAATCCTGCAAGACTTGTTAAAAAAGCCTGTTCCTCCCTTCCGCTGTGTTTTAATATTTGTCCTATTACTGAAACAATTATTCCAACTGCAGCAATTTTAAAAATTATACTTATATCCATAGCATCACCATTAAATTATCGTTATAACAATAAGTAAACCAAACATCGAGGCTACTGTTTTATAAAGTCTACATTTCTCATCCTTTTCTTTTTCAAGCTTGTCTATTTGCAATTGGATTTTTTCTAAATATAGATTCATATTATTTATCTGAGTATCCTTGTCCGTTATTCCAAGCAAATTTCCCATATCCTTTAAATCATTTAAATCAGATGCTTCAAGACTGGTTTTTGTCTTAATTTCTTTTTCTACATTTTCGCACCATACATCTGTTATTTCTCTTTCAGTATTTCCATTCAAATCCTTAACTACACTTTCCAAAAATTCCTTTATAAATTCTTTGGAATTTTTGGAGATTTTTGTAAAAACATAATCCAGATTCGAATTGTTATATTTAATTTCTCCACAAATAAAAATAATTGTTTTCTTTATTTCCTCAAGCTGCCTTAGTCGATTTAAATAATTCGAACTAATCTCTTTGCCCGACATGCAACCCGCTACAATTAAAAATGCTGCTCCAATAAACTTTATATACATTCATATTCTCCAATCTCTTCTATATAAATATATTTTTTAAACAAATCCTTATATTTTGTCACTTTTTCATTTACATTGCTACCATGTGCTGTAGCAATAACACCAACCCCACTTTGCTTAGCAAAATATAAACCTTCTATATCTTCTTTATTTCCAATCTCATCAACAGCAATTATGTCGGGAGCCATTGCACGTATTGCCATGACTATTCCATCTTTTTTCTCAAATGCAGTCATAACATCTGTTCTTATTCCCAAATCATTTGTAGTCATTCCTTTATAACTTGCCGCAATTTCGCTTCGCTCATCAATTACAGATATATTGAACTTACCTTTATCACTTAAAAGCCTTATAATGTCCCTAAGTAATGTTGTTTTTCCTTTTCCGGGCTCTGATATAATTAAAGTATTTTTAAATATGTTATTTTTATATATTTTTTCATATAAATCGTTTGCACATCCAATAATTTCTTTTGCAGACCTGAAATTTAAATACGATACATTATTTATATATTTAATTTCATTATTTTCATAAACTGCTTCACCACAAATTCCAATTCGATGCCCACCTTTTACGGTAATAAATCCTTTTTTTATTGAATTTTCATATGCGTATGTAGAGAATTCCGTAATTATGTTAAATATCCGATTCATATCTGTATTTTCAATTTTAATTTCATCGATTACATATTCTTTTTTTATTGTCCTAACGCAAATCGGTTTATTTACCCTTATTCTAATTTCCAATATTTGCTCTATATCAGGCACTTTATTTTTTATTTCTGAGGCTATTTTTTGTGGCAAATACTCTAATACATTCTTTCTTTCATTTCCCATATTGAATTATATGAGGACATGCCACAATTATGCTATTTACTTTTTTTAATTTGGACTTTAAAATGGATTTATGTTATATATATATAAATTTATTTTTTGCATCTGATTAGTATAATCCTTTATTAGGATTACATTTATTACTTGCAATGGAATGGAGATTTTTATGAAAAAAAAGTTTTTAAAAACATTATGTTTAACAGCACTTGGAATTTTTATATGTTCCACTATAACAATGGCTGAGGAAATTACTACTTCTGCAGTTATACCTGAAACATCAACAACGGTTATTTCAACTACAGACACTACTGTAGCATCTACTACAAATACACCTACAGACACTACTATAGTTAAGAAAAAGCCTAAAATTAAATCTACGATAAAAAAAATTTCACTTAACAAAACTGTTTTAAGATTAAACAAAAAGGATTCCCGTAGTCTTAAAGCACTTTATACTGACAAGAAAAAAGAAGGCATAATCTGGGTTAGCAAAAATCCATCTATTGCTAAAGTCAACAAAAAAGGCGTTGTTACAGGAAAGAAAAAGGGCACTACATATGTTTACTGTATGTCTAAGTCCAAAAAAGTTAAAGCCAAATGCAAGGTTGTTGTCGGAAATTTTAAATATATGGCTGTAACATTTGATGACGGTCCAAGTCCATACACAAAAAAATTAGTTGATTCGCTAAAAAAATATAATTATAATTCAACATTTTTTGTTGTTGGTCAGTATGTAACTGCTAAAAAATCTGTTTTAAAAGAATCTTTTAACAACGGAAATGAAATCGGAAGTCATTCATATGACCATGCTAAATTAACCAGTTTATCAGAATCAGATATTAAATCTGAATTTAACAAAACTAAATCTGTGGTTAAATCTGCAATCGGAATCTATCCTACACTTATAAGACCTCCATATGGAAGTTTTAATGACACTGTATCAAAACTTGCAGATGTTCCTATGATTTACTGGTCTGTAGATACTCTGGACTGGAAAAATAGAAATGTTAACTATGTATATAAAGAAATTATTAAAAGCGCTGACAAAGGAGAAATAATTCTTCTTCACGACTCACATCCTACATCTGTAGACGGATTCATTAAAGCTTTGCCCGAATTAAACAAAAAAGGCTATGAACTTGTAACTGTCAGTGAATTATTCAAATTAAATAAAAAGAACTTAAAACCTGGAACAATGTATTATAATTGCTATTAAATTAAATATTGCATCATTTATCTTGTTATATTTTCTAAACTAAACAAGTACCCTCTAGAGATTGTTTCATATTATACGGTTTGAAACGTGCGTCGCAGGGCGTACAATTAACAAAATGCGTAGTGCTTAATTTACACTACGCATTTTTATAATCTATAAATTAATTTGTCTAATCTGAGAGTCTAATCTGATAACAATAAACTTAATTTGTACTGAAATGAATCAATCTGACTATTCTGAATATTTAAAGCTTCATTTATTGAATAGTCTATAAGCTTATCATCTTTTATAGCAACAATTCTGTTCTTATTGCCATTCATCAATATTTCCACGGCATAAGCCCCCATTAATGAACCATACATTCTATCCTTAGCTGATGGTTGTCCACCACGCTGGATATATCCTAATACTGAAACTCTTGATTCAATACCCGTTTTTTTCTTTATTAAATCAGCAAGTTCATTCGCATCTGTTACGCCTTCAGCAACCACAACTAAATAACTGTTTCTTCCATCTTCATGTCGTCTCTTTATTGCATCTGTTACATTATCATAATTGCCATCCCATTTTTCAGGTAAAATAATAGCATCGGCTGATGTTGCCATTCCTGCCCACAAAGCGATATATCCGCGTTTTCTTCCCATTACTTCTACAACGCTACATCTACCATGCGAAATAGATGAATCGCGGATTTTATCAATTGCTTCTGTCGCAGTATTTGCAGCAGTATCAAATCCTAACGTATATTCACTACATGAAACATCTCTATCAATTGTTCCTGGAATACAAGCAATGTTTATTCCTTCTTTTTCAAAATCAATTGCACCCCTTAAAGTTCCATCTCCGCCGATTGCCACAACAGCATCAACATTATTTTTTCTCAAATTATCTGCGGCCTGTTTTCTAAATTTTTCATCTAAAAATCTTTCGCTTCTGCTTGTGTATAAAATAGTGCCTCCCCGATTGTTTATATTTCTAACATCATCAGGCTCTAATTTTATAGTTTCCCAATCTATAAGTCCTTCGTATCCTCTAAAAATTCCAACTACTTCTATTCCAAAACGCGCCGCACTAAATACAACTGCTCTTATAGCTGAATTCATTCCCGGTGCATCTCCTCCACTTGTTAAAACTGCAATTTTTTTAATTTCACTCATTTTATTTTTCTCCTCTAAATTAACTATATTACGTATACATTCTCTTCATATATTATCCTATTTTTCACTATCTATTATTAGTACTAAGCATAAAAAAGCTCTTGCATTTTATATCTATTAATGCAAGAGCTTTTATTTTATATTTATTCTTCATATATACTCTGATATATATTCTCAATAAGTTCATCTATCAATGCCTCATCAGCATCCTCAAATTCATGCATCAATATGTTTTTTATTACCTCAGCACGGTTGAAAAATAATATTTCTACATGATCATCCTGTGGTACTTCTTTATCAATTATTTCTTTTGTTATGTTTTCTTTTGCAAATTGATTAATTTTATTTATAAGTTTATCCTCAATGTCAGCCTCAATTTTAACTTTTTTAGCATGCATAAATGATACAATTCCGGCAGCAAGGAATATTATAAACATTCCTCCTAAAACAGAATTAAACAACCATTTAGTCTGACTTGATATTGGAAATTTAATAACATTAATCCATTGAAGAATCATAACAAAAAGTCCAACTCCACCAACTAAAATCAATGTATATGCTGATGACTTTACATCTTCATATTTATCTGATAATTTCTGATATGTCTTTGCAGAACTAATAAATCTGCTTTCTTCATCTTCTTTGTCAACTGATACATTTCCATCCTCTAAAGATTCATATGTTTCGCCTAAATTAGCATTCTCTAATTCAGCATTAATTATATTCTCATTATCCATAATTTCTTCATCAGACTCATTAGTTATATCATCTAAGTTGTCTACTAAATCGCAACCACATTCGTTGCATTTTTTTATTCCATCTACAAATTCGTATTTACATTTTGGGCAAAATGGCATTTACATTTCCTCCGTATACCGTATAATGATATTTACGGATTGTTTTGCACTTAGTGCTCTCACAATCCTAAAACATTTACTTTTATTGTATAATGATATTTACGGATTGTTTCGCACTTCGTGCTTTCTCAATCCTAAAAACATTTACTTTTATTGTATAATGATATTTACGGATTGTTTCGCACTTCGTGCTTTCTCAATCCTAAAAACATTCGGATTTCGCCCTATCGGGCTACTTCCTCATGTTTTATGGATACCATAAATGTGAGTTTTTTTGTGCAAGCACAAAAAACTCCCGCTTCGGTATCCTTATATCATTATACTCTATTATTTGTTTTTGAACAAGGTGAAAGGATTTTAAATATGAAAATTACACTCATTACTGTTGGCAAAATTAAAGAAAATTTTTATAGAGATGCAATTGCTGAATATTCTAAACGTCTTTCAAGATATTGTAAATTAAATATTGTTGAAGTTGCCGATGAAAAAACAATCGAAAACAGTTCCGATACAGAAATTAATTTAATTAAGGAAAAAGAAGCTGAACGAATTTTAAAGCACGTTCCAGACAACGCATATGTTATTACTTTAGAAATTTTAGGAAAGCAATTGGATTCCGTTGAATTATCTAAAAAGATTAATTCACTGGGAATAACCGGTGAAAGTCATATTATTTTTATTATTGGCGGTTCTTTAGGCTTACATGAAAGTGTTTCTAAACGTTCTGATTTTAAATTAAGCTTTTCAAAAATGACTTTTCCACACCAACTAATGCGTGTAATTTTATTAGAACAAATATATAGAAGTTACAGAATCATAAATAATGAACCTTATCACAAATAAATCATAAACAAAGTTTGCGACACTTCATTCTTAAATTTGACATTTGAAAACTAAATTTTATAAAAGTAAATTATTCTACACAAAAATATAAAAAGCAGCGAGCCTTAACTCACTGCTTTTTAGTATATATATATCAAAAATTAATCTTAAAATGATTTATATAAAACACTTTTATAATTCCATTAGTCTTTATAACACTTTTGATAAAAAGTCTTTTAATCTCTGGTTCTTTGGATGTTCAAATATTTCTTCCGGAGTACCTTCTTCAATTATTCTTCCCACATCCATAAATATAACTCTTGTTGCAACTTCTCTAGCAAATGCCATTTCATGTGTAACAACAGCCATTGTCATTCCTCTGCGTGCTAAATCCTTCATAACACTTAAAACTTCACCTACCATTTCAGGATCAAGTGCTGATGTAGGTTCATCAAAAAGCATTACTTCCGGATCCATGCACAAAGCTCTTGCAATCGCAATTCTTTGTTTCTGTCCACCTGATAACTGTTTTGGATACGCCTCAGCACGATCAGCTAAATTAACAACTTCAAGAAGTTCCTTTGCCTTAGCCTCGGCTTCTTCTTTGTTTTTAATTTTGAGTTTTGTTGGTGCTATAGTCATATTCTTCATTACAGTCATATGAGGGAAAAGATTAAAATGCTGGAATACCATTCCCATTTTCTGTCTGTGTTTATCTATATTAGTTTTCTTCCCTAAAAGATTTTCACCTTCAAATATAATTTCTCCATCTGTAGGTATCTCTAAAAGGTTTAAACAACGGAGCATTGTACTTTTACCACTACCTGACGGTCCAATAATAACTACAACTTCTCCTTCGTTAATTGTAAGATTAATACCATCTAAAGCTTTGATAACTTCACCTTTGTAGTATTTCTTTACATCTTTCACAACAATTAAAGGCTGACTATTATCTTTCATCATTTCTTAGTCTCCTTTCTAATCTTCCAACTAAATAAGTAAAGAACATTACCATTACCAAATAAATAACAGCAACTGTTATAAGTGGCATAAACGCACTATATGTTCTACTACGAATAATATCTCCACCCTTTGTTAAATCCTGGAGAGCAACATAACCTGCAACTGATGTTTCCTTTAATAAAACAATAAATTCATTTGCAAGGGCAGGTAAAATATTCTTAAATGCCTGTGGAAGAATAATATAAATCATTGTCTGAATGTAATTAAATCCTAAACTTCTTCCTGCCTCAAACTGACCTCTGTCAATTGCCATAATACCACTTCTAATTATCTCAGCAACATATGCACCAGAATTAATTCCAAATGACAAAATAGCAATAGGTACTTTATTATTTGATGTTGAAAAAATTACATAATACATAATCATTAACTGAACAACTACCGGTGTTCCTCTGATTACTGTTAAATAAATTTTTGCTACTAAGTTTAAAATCTTTAATACTGCCTTACCGACTTTAGATTTCATACTTTCATAATTTGTATCATAAGTAGAACGGATAATAGCTATTACCGAACCTAAAACAATACCTAAAATAACTGCAAAGAATGTAACTTCGAGAGTTATTTTCAAACCGTCAGTCAAATATTTCCAACGGTTATCCTTTATAAAATTAAGTACAAAATCATCTTTTATGTCAGCCATAGAAAAAGCTTTAATAATAAAATTCTCCATTGTTTCTCCTATAAAATATGTAATGCCCCCGCCCTTCGGTCAGCGGCTATTCATCGGAAACATTTACATAAAATGAACTACGTTCATTTTGTTTCCCCGTTACTAATTATTCAGCATTAATATATTTGTCAAGGATTTCCTGAACCTTTCCTTCATCCTTTAATTCTTTTAATGCTCCATTTATTTTTTCTGTTAATTTATCATTTCCTTTTTTAATAGCAATAGCATAATCTTCTGTTACATACTCTGTATCAAGAATTTTTAATCCTTCGTTTGCAGCTACAAATTCTTTTGCCGGCTGATTATCAATAACTACACAGTCAATCTTTCCTGCGATTAAAGCCTGAACAGCATCTGCACCTTTGTTAAATCTTTCAACTGTTCCTAATTTTTTACCTTCGATATCATCTGTACAATAAATATCACCTGTCGTTCCACTCTGTACACCTATTGAATGATTTGCCCCATCTGCAAATAAGTCATCAACTGTAGTAATATCTGAACCTTCTTTTACAATAACAACCTGAACACCTGTTGCGTAACTGTCCGTAAAGTTAACATTTTTAAGTCTGTCTTCTGTTACTGTCATTCCTGCAATACCAACATCTGCTTTTCCACTCTGTACTGCTGTAATGATTGAATCAAAGTTCATATCTTCAACCTGTAATTTAAGGTCTAATTTGTCAGCAATTGCCTGCGCTATTTCTACATCAATACCTGTAACTTCACCGTCATCTCCATAATATTCATATGGTGGGAATTCTGCGTTTGTTCCCATAATTAACTTGTCTTCATTAACTGTTCCATTAGCTGTTTCTGATTTTTTACTTCCACATGCTGTAAACATTGATACAGCTAAAATTGCTGAAAGTGCTACTACTAATACTTTTTTCATTTGAATTTCCTCCTAAATAATATGTATTGCCCCCGCCCTTCGGTCGATGGCTATTCGTCGGAAACATTTACATAAAATGAACTTGGTTCATTTTGTTTCCTCCTATTTTTACAATAGGTTTATTATACTTAAGACAATATAATTTTGCAACTATATTGAACTTATCATATTAATCTGTTGCTAACTGATTATGTATTCTTTATTGGCAACTGTGCAAGAACAATTGCAGCAAACATACATATACAGCCATATATTTCACGCTGAGTCAACTGCTGATTTAAAATTAAAAGCCCTGCAATTACAGATACAACTGACTCTAAACTCAAAATTAAAGATGCAACCGTTGGATTAACATTTCTTTGTCCTACAACCTGTAATGTATATCCAATTCCAGTTGAAACAATGCCTGCATACAATATCGGCTGCCATGCAGCTAATATATATTGAACCTGTGGCTGTTCTGCTGTCATCATAAACACACCACTTAAAATGCCACATACAAAAAACTGAACACATGATATTTTTACCGGATCTGCTTTTGTATTGAAATAATCAATTACCAAAATATGAAGGGCAAACATTAATGCACATATAATTTCATATATATCGCCTTTGGCAATTGTAAATGAGTCAGAAGAAATCGACAACAAATAAATTCCTACAACTGCTAATACAACTCCAAGCCAAATATGTATTCCTGTTTTCTTTCTTAAAAACATAGTTGACAATACAGGTACTAACACTATGTACATTGCTGTGAGAAAACCTGCTTTTCCGACCTCAGTATATTGAATTCCTATCTGTTGAAATGTCATCCCGCCAAAAAGGCATAATCCACAACACAATCCTCCAATAAATACTGCTTCCGTACTCTTTTTTGATTTCTTACTTCCTTTACCCATAACCATAATATATATGGCTAAAAATATGCCTCCGACAATACATCGGGAAAAGTTAAATGTAAATGGCTGAACAAAATTCATTCCAACACTCTGTGCTACAAATCCACTTCCCCAAATTATTGCTGTAAGAAGTAACAACAACGGATTAATTATTTTATCCTTCATAATTTTCTCCCAAAAACAAAAATTAATTTATACATACATATAGGGAGCCTCTATTGAAGCCCCCTTTGTCTTCATTAAATATTCGGAAGAGTGTCTATATATTCCCTAAACACTTTCCAATTTCCTTTTTTATATTGAGAAATATCTTTTTTCTTACTGTTGATTAGACATTCATTAAGTAAAAATACATCCATGCCAATTTCTAATGCACACATGTCTTCATCTACATCATTACCAACCATCAGACAATCTTCAGCATCCTTATCTAATGTCTTTAGCAAATGTCTGTAGTAACTCAGATTAGGTTTGCTAAAGCACGAATTCTCATATGTAGTAACATGCAAAAATTCATCCGGTTCAAATCCTGCCCAACTAAGTCTTTCATATGTTGCAACCTGCGGATATAAAGGATTAGTTGCTACAACAATCTGATATCCTTTACTTTTAAGTAAATCAACACATTCATTAGCAAGACTGTCAGGTCTTGTATTAAATCTTGCCACCTGAAAATCACTCTTGTAAAACTTAGTCATTTCTCTTTCTATCTTAATTCTTTTTCTACGTTCTAATTTTTTCCCGTCGTCCGAAAAATATTTTTCAAAAACATTCCAAAAACATTCTTCATTTGTTATGTAGCCTTCGTTAGCAACCATGGCTTTTGTTCCGGCCCATAAACATTTTTTAATCTTCTCAGGATCAAATCCTAACGTTTCAAATCTTGACTCTAACGCCTTAAAATATGTATCCATAAAATCATCCATATTCATCGGTAAAAGCGTTCCGTCTAAATCAAACAGTACTGTATTCATATTTTTCCTTTTATTTATTCATCCCAATTGTGGAAAACTTCCTGTACGTCATCATCTTCATCTAATAAGTCGATAATTCTATTCATCTTCTTAATAGATTCTTCGTCAGTAAGTGTTACATAATTCTGTGGAATCATTGTAACTTCTGCTTCTGTCATCTTAACACCAGCTGCTTCTAATGCTTCTCTTACTGCACTAAATTCTTCAGGCTGAGTAAGAACTTCATAGCATTCTTCTTCATCTGAGAAATCTTCTGCACCTGCATCAAGTGCAATCATCATTAACTCATCTGCTTCCATATCACATTCTTCTTTGTCAATTATAATCTGACCTTTTTTATCGAACATAAAAGATACACATCCCTGAGTTCCAACGTTTCCGCCACCCTTAGTAAATGCATTTCTGACATTAGCTGCTGTCCTGTTTTTATTATCTGTTAACGCATCAACGATAATAGCTGTTCCGTTAGGACCATATCCTTCGTATGTAACTGATTCATAATTAACTGCATTAACGTTACCTGCAGCCTTCTTAATTCCACGTTCAATTGTATCGTTAGGCATATTGTTAGCCTTAGCCTTAGCAATAACATCACGAAGCTTACTGTTATTATCCGGATCAGCTCCGCCTTCCTTTACTGCAACTGCAATTTCTTTACCAATGATGGTAAACATCTTTCCTTTTGCTGCGTCATTTTTTTCTTTTTTATGCTTAATATTAGCAAATTTTGAATGTCCTGACATTTATATATCCTCTCTTCCGTATTTATAACTTATAACAGGATTTAATCCTGATTTTCATTGTGTCTTAATCAAAACACACACTATAAAAATATATCATTTTATCTATTATTAGTCAACTTTTGCAAATTATGTATTGAGTTCTAAACTTATAGCTAATGCCTCATTGACTGCACTTAAGATTTCATCATCTAAATGACATACCTTATCCTTCAATCTTTTTTTATCTATCGTTCTTAACTGTTCTAATAAAATAACTGAATCTTTTATTATATTATACTTATGCGAATCAACCTCAACATGAGTTGGCAGTTTCGCCTTATTCATCTTTGACGTAATTGCTGCAATAATAACAGTCGGGCTGTGTTTATTTCCTGTATCATTCTGAATAATAAGCACAGGTCTTATTCCACCCTGTTCTGACCCAATTACAGGTCTTAAGTCAGCGTAATAAATATCACCACGTCTAATAACCATATCCACACTCCAAAAAATAGATTGTGTTAACACAATTATATTATTCCACTTTTCAAAATGTGTATTCATTTTTGGAAAAATTTAATTATTTTACAGATCAACGTCATATCTGTCATCAAAGTAATCTTTTGTTCCAACTATTTTGTCATCTTTAACATAAACTCTTGGAATACGTTTGCTTAAGTCACATACAAATTCATAATTGAAGGTTCCTGCTAATGCTGCTAATTCATCAACTGTTATTTCTTCGTCTCCTTCTTTTCCAATAAGAGTTACCTTATCTCCTTCTTTAACATCCATTCCCGTAACATCAACCATAAATTGATCCATGCATACTCTACCCACAATATTTACTTTTCTGCCATTAATGAGTACATATCCTTTATTGCTAAGATTTCTCTGATATCCGTCCCCATATCCAAGTGGAATTGTAGCAATTTTCATATCATGAGGTGCTATATAAGTCTGTCCGTAACTTATTCCTCTTCCTTTTTTAATTGTTTTTACGTAAACTACATGACTGTGAAGAGATAATGCAGGATATAGTTTCATATTTTCACGGCTCATTTCATCTGATGGATACAATCCGTACATTGAAATTCCTGCTCTTGACAATGATAATGAAGTCTTTGGCATTTCCATCATTGCTGCACTATTTGCACACTGATGTATCGGAATCTTAACTCCATTTTTTTCTACTTCATCAACAAAATTTACAAACTCATCAAACTGCTTGTCAGCAAATGACTTGTCAACATAGTCTGCTTTTGCAAAATGTGTAAATATAGATTCTATTTTTATAAAAGGAAGTTTGTTTATTTCAACAATTTCTTTTACTGCATCACTTCCCGGAATATAACCAATTCTGCTCATTCCCGTGTCAACAGCAATATTAATCTTTACTTCTTTGCCAAGTTTTTGTGCGTGCTTTGATAATTTTGTTGCCATTTCTAAAGAAAAAATTGCTGGAATTAATTCTTTTTCTATAATCATATCGTACGATGATTCATCCGCATAACCTAATAAAAATGTAGGTTTATTAAGTCCATGATTTCTTAAATTATTGCCTTCATATGGAGTTGCAACTGCATATCCATAGCACAAATCATCAAGTGCTTTAGCTATAGGCACTGCTCCATGCCCATACCCATCTGTTTTTATTACAAGAACAACTCCTGTATTTTTATTAAGTCTTGTTTTCATCTCATATACATTTTTGTATATTGCATCCAGATTGATTTCTGCATAGCCCCTAAAATATTCTTCTTCACATATTTCTCTTTTCATTTTCTTCTTCTCCACGTTTATAAATTATTTGAATTTATATCTTTATCGTTTTTTATTACATTACAATTTCAAATTATCTCTATTATGTACAGTTTTAAATGAAACTTTATCATTATTGTGTCACAATTATTTACTGAGGCATAATATTTTTTATTTCCTCAATTATATCAGTAGCCATTATAGAGGCTTTAGGCATCTTTGTTGCTACCAAATCTCCGGCAATTCCATGAATGTATGGTGCAAGCGTTGTAGCGTTTTCTACATTGCACCCAATAGCCAACAATCCTGCAACAATTCCAGTAAGCACATCTCCCGAGCCTGCAGTCGCCATGCCACTGTTTCCTGTCATATTTATGTATATATCATCTTGCGTAACAGCAACGCTTCTTGCATCTTTTAGAATTCCATTTGCATTGTACATATAATTAATATTGAAAGCACTTTTTACAAGATTGTCCTTTATTTCATCTATCGTTTTATTTTCAAATCTGGCCATTTCGCCTAAATGCGGTGTCAATATTACATTCTTATGAAGCATTTTTTTTAGTTTAACATTTTGTGAAATAACATTAATTCCATCTGCATCTATTACCGTGTTCTTTCTGCTTTCAAGAACTGCTTCAACCATATTTTTTTGTATTCCACCCGTTCCAATTCCCGGACCAATTGCAATAACATTTGCCCATTCTATACAGGCATCTAAAGCCTTTTTGTCAAAATCATCTGTATCATATACATTTACCATTGCTTCAGGTAATAGTTTTTGTATTACTTCACGATTTTCCTTTGCAGTAAATATCCTTACCAGTCCGGCTCCTGTCCTAAACGCTGCCTTTGCACATAAAAACGCTGCCCCTGTTATATCTTTATTACCTGCTATAACAAGAAGTTTTCCATATGTACCTTTATTAGAATAATTCGGTCGTTTCGGAATTAGTTTTAAATCATCGCTTGTGTGGTATTTATAAACTGTTTCACACTTCTTATAGGAAACATCCGGAAAACCTATATTATCAAATGATAGTTTTCCACAATAATCTGCTCCCGGATAAAGAACTGCTCCAAGTTTAAGTTCTCCAAAGCATACAGTATAATCAGCTTTAACAGCCACACCCATCACTTTTCCTGTATCTGCGTTCAGGCCTGATGGAATGTCTACAGCATAAACTTTTGCCTTGCTTTGATTTATTGCTTCAATTAACTTTTTGTAATCGCCTTCTACATTTCTTGATAATCCGACTCCAAATATTGAATCAACAATTACATGTTTCTTATCCATTTCATCTCTTGTCAGTCTTGAAGCATCTTTGATTTCAATTCCAACTTTCTGTGCTATCTCAATCTGTGTTTTGAATTCCTGTGTTGCCTTATCTATGTTTCCCATAATATAAATGCAGGTGTTATATCCATCTATGTATAACATCCTGCAAACTGCAACGCCGTCGGCACCATTATTACCAGTTCCGGCAATAGCAATTACCTCACTGTTTTTATCTGTTGTTTCTTCAATTAAATCAGCAACACTCTTTGCTGCTCTTTCCATTAATACTAAACTTGGGATTCCAACTTCATTAATTGTATATTCATCAACCTTTTTCATATCCGTACCAGAAATTATTCTTTCCATAGTACTTCACCTCTTATTTATTTTTATTTGCTTTTTCTGATATTCTATATGTAAGTTTCATTAAGCTTTCTGATAAATGAACATTCTCAACTATTATGTCATCGCTAAATCCTAAATCAGTGTGAGCAAAATTCCAAAATGCCTTCACTCCACATTCGACTAATTTTCCAGCAATATCTGTTGCCGGTCCTTTAGGAAGTGCCAATGCCACAATCTCAATATTTTCATTTTTCACATAATCTATTATAGTAGAAATGTCTCTGATTTCAGTCCCATTTACTGTTTTTTTACCAATTAAATCTTTATTTTTGTCAAATAAAGCCGTAATTTCAAATCCTCTGTTTCTGAAATTTCCATAGTTTGCAATTGCCTGTCCAAGATTTCCTGCACCTACAATTATCATCTTATGCGTCACATCAAGTCCTAATAATTTTCCGATTTCATCATACAGATATTTAACATTATATCCGTACCCCTGTTGTCCAAACCCACCAAAATTATTCAAATCCTGTCGTATCTGAGAGGCCGTAACATTCATCATGTCACTTAATTCTTTAGACGAAACTCTTTCGACATCCTGCTGTATTAATTCATCTAAATATCTATAGTATCTTGGCAATCTTGTGATTACCGCCTTGGATATTTTTCTCATTTCCGTTCTCCTTCGTTATTTAACCACTTCAATTATATGTTTTAGGGCAAACATTGTCAAATATTTATCATTCTTTTTGACACTGTTCTTTTACAGTATTTCATTGATTGTTTTAGCTTTTCGTTTTATAATCTTACGTGGTATCAGCCTATTTTTGCTGATTATATAAAAACACTACAAACACAGGAGGATTCCTATGATTTTATCATGCAATCATATAAGCAAGGCTTATGGTGAAGAAGTTATTCTTGACGATTGCAGTTTTTTTGTAAATGACCATGAAAAAGCTGCCATTGTAGGCAATAATGGAGCCGGAAAGTCTACTATATTAAAAATAATAATGAATGAACTTTCATCCGATTCAGGGGATGTAATTATCGGAAAGGATAAGTCTGTTGGTTATCTTGCCCAATATCAGAATTTAGATACAGACAATTCTATATATGAAGAAGTACGTTCCGTAAAACAAAATATTATAGATATGGAAAATAAATTAAGGGAATATGAATCCTTAATGGCAAATGGATGCGACAGCTATGATGATATAGTTAACAGTTACACAAATCTACATCATCAGTTTGAATTGTTAAACGGATACGCATACAAAAGTGAAGTTGATGGTACCCTTCGTGGACTTGGTTTTGAAGACAGTGATTTTAATAAAAAAATTTCAACTTTATCCGGAGGTCAAAAAACCCGTGTTGCACTATGTAAACTTTTAATTCAAAAACCGGATATTATTTTATTGGATGAACCTACAAACCATCTTGATTTAAATTCTATCAAATGGCTGGAAACTTATTTGTCTAACTATAACGGAGCTGTTGTAATCGTTGCCCACGACCGTTATTTCTTAGATAAGATTGTAACTAAGATTGTTGAAATAGAAAATACACACTGCCATGTTTACGATGGCAACTATTCAGCTTACGCTGTTAAAAAGAAAGAACTTAGAGAAGCAGCAATTAAACTCTATATCAAACAACAGGCTGAAATAAAGCATCAGGAAGAAGTCATTGCCAAGCTTCGCTCATATAAACAGGAAAAGTTTTATAAGCGTGCTGAAAGTCGTGAAAAAGCTTTAAGTAAAATGGAAGTAATCGATAATCCTGATACATATGAAAATGCCATGACTCTTAGACTTGAACCAAACTGTACGAGTGGCAATGATGTTTTAAGTGTTTCAAATTTAGCAAAGTCATTTGATAACAAATCATTATTTTCCAATATTTCTTTTGAAATTAAGAGAGGTGAACGTGTTGCTCTTATCGGTGATAACGGAACCGGAAAAACTACAATTTTAAAAATTATAAACGGACTAATTGCTGCAGATAGCGGCTCTTTTACTCTCGGAACAAACGTTAATATCGGATATTATGATCAGGAACATCATACATTAAATGATTCAAATACTTTGTTTGATGAAGTGAGCGATTCTTATCCTAATCTTACAAACACAAAAATCCGAAATGTGTTAGCCGCTTTTATGTTTACAGGTGATGATGTATTTAAACGCGTAGGAGATTTAAGTGGTGGAGAAAAAGGTCGTCTTTCTTTAGCAAAATTAATGCTTTCAGAAGCTAATTTCATTATATTAGATGAACCTACTAACCATCTTGATATGGTTTCAAAAGAAATTCTTGAAAACGCATTAAACAATTATACCGGCACAATTTTTTATGTATCTCATGACAGATATTTTATTAATCAAACTGCCACACGTATCATTGAATTAACAAATAAAGCAATTGTAAATTATATTGGAAATTATGACTATTACGAAGAAAAGAAGGACGAACTTACAGCAATATATGCTCCAAAAGAAGAGCAAACTTCTTCTAATACTCCTTCTGCTTCTACTAATAAGCAAAATTATTTAGAAAGGAAAGCCGAACAGGCAAGGATTAGAAAATTGAAAAATGATATTTTAAAAGTTGAAGAAAAGATAAAAACTAATGAAGAGCGTTTAAATGAATTAGATGAACTTTTAGCTGACCCTGAAATTGCTAAAAACTCAGCTAAATTAAACGAAATCAGTAAAGAACAGGATAAAATTAGCGAAACTCTCGACAAGCTAATGGCTCAATGGGAAGAATTATCCGATTTACTTGACGAATAAACGGTTTATTTATTGTATTTTTCCTTATTATAAGTTAAAATATTTATAAGATTTTGGTCTCAACGGACCTCAAATTACATCAGGTTTTATCCTGATATCAGTAAAGGAGACTACTTATGGCTAACAAAAAAATTGTAGTTGCTTTAGGAAGAAATGCTTTTAGTGAATCATTTCCTAAACAACAGGAACGTGTAAAACTTGCTGCAAAAGCTATTGCAGATTTGGTAGAAGAAAAATATGATGTTGTTATTACTCACAGTAATGGTCCTCAGGTCGGAATGATTCAGACTGCAATGACTGAATTTTCAAGACTTGACCCTGACAGAACTGTTGCACCTATGTCAATCTGTAGTGCAATGAGTCAGGGATATATTGGATTCGATTTACAGAATGCAATTCGTTCAGAGTTACTTTCAAGAGGATTATATAAACCTGTAAGTACTATTATTACTCAGGTAAGAGTTGATCCTTTTGACAGAGCATTTAACGCTCCTTCTAAAGTTATCGGACGTCTTATGACTAAGGAAGAAGCTGAAAATGAGAAGAAAAAAGGTAACTACGTTGAATACGAAGAAGGCGATGAAGGCTACAGAAGAATCATTGCAAGTCCTAAGCCAATTGATATTTATGAAATTGATGCAATCAAGGCTTTAGTTGATGCTCATCAGTTAGTTATCGCAGCAGGTGGCGGTGGAATTCCTGTTCTTGAACAGCGTACAGGATTAAAAGGTGCCAGTGCTGTTATTGAAAAAGATTATACAGCAGCTAAACTTGCAGACATGTTAGATGCTGATGCTCTTATGATTCTTACATCAAGTGATAATCTTACAATTGATGTAGACGGAGAAGTTAAAGAACTCGGTACTTTAACTACAAAAGAAGCTGAAGATTTAATTGATAAAGGATACTTTGATCCTATCACTTCTCTTCCTAAGATTGATGCATCTCTCAATTTCGTATTAGCAAAGAAGGGAAGAAAGGCTATCATTTCTAACCTTGCTAAAGCTAAAGATGCAATCAGAGGAAAAATTGGTACTGTAATTGAATAACAGTCAATTTAATTAACAAATGTTTACAATATGCTCTCTACAAAATATACAATGCGTATTTTAGTAGCGGGCATATTATTTATTCAAAAATAATGTATACATACAGAAATTATTTTTTTATTATTTCTGTATATAAAAGGGGTATTTATGCACGATATTTTACAATATGAAGAAAAGCTAATTAAAACCAGATTAGAACTAAATGATTTAATTGAAAAGTATTCTAACAATAAAGAAAACATAGACAAAGCTATAATCGAAAATAAAATTGAATACTTAACAAAAGAATTAGACTATCTTAACAACCAGTTAAATCTTTTAAAATTATCTGTTGAGAATGAAACCGAACATAATAATACATATTCTGCGGACAAACCTCCGGTTAATCCACAACCTTATTATTCTGCCGGGCACAGTTCTGCACCACAGCCTTATTATTCTAAGGGTCAGGTTCATCCTTATTCACCTGTCACTTCTACTACAGGCACTAGCATTGACAATGGTGTTAGAAAAAATTCAACTAAAAATTTCAATAATTTTGAATTACTCATGGGCAAATCTTTAATGGGAATTTTTGCCTCTGTATTAATTTTTATCAGTTTAATTTTATTTGCCACTTTAGTATTGCCAATGTTATCTGATACTGCAAAAATTTTAATTTTATATATTTTCAGTTTTGCACTTATGATAGCCGGAATTTTTCTTCTAAAAAAAGATTCACATAACAAGCTTTATATTTCAATTAGTGGATGTGGCACAGGGGCAATATTCATTTCATTGTTGCTGAGTAACATGTATTTTAAAATTATTAACGAAATAACATTATATTTATTTATATTTGTATGGGCATTATTTGTTTGTGTATTATCTAAAACAAAATCATATATTTTTGCAATTATTGGTCAGGCAGGTATTACAATTTCCATTTTATTTGGCACTTATTTTTGTCACGCTTCAGGCGATTGGAACAAATTGCTTTTTCTCTCTGCATTTTTTGTAGTAACAGAATCAATATTTTATTACACTAATATTCAAGATGAATATCACAAAAATTCAATTTGCAATATATTCAATATAATATGCTTATTCACTTTTAATGCTACAATGCCTGACTATAAACTTTATGCAGGAAATAGCACAGTGATTATTTTGTCTTACTGCATCCTACTACTTTTTATATCCTCTATTATTATTACCGGGTTTGTTAAAATGAAAGTAGATAACAATTTTTCTGCTGTATTCAGTATTACAAATATGTTTTATTATATTGCTTTAACGACCTTATATTGTTTTAGTTTCAATGAATTCTTTAATATAGCCGTAGCGCTCTTAATTCTTATTGGAATTGAATTAAAATTTAAAGATGAAAACAAATTTAATATTATACTTCTTCAAACTGCCATGATGCTTGTTCCGATAATTAGTATGGTACAAATTGCTTTTGATAACAGCGGGAATTTTATTTATAATTATTTTTATTTATCAATATTTATTATCCCATTTGCTGTATACGGTTATTTTTACAAGCAATATATATATAAGATATTCAGTATTGTGTATTTTATATTTTTCGTACTAAACAGTTCTACTAATAATGTTTCAAGATTACTCATTAGTATTTCACTTTTATGTCTATTTTCATTCTTAATGAAATATACAAAAGATTATAGTAATAAAATAAAAATATTATTATACTGTATGTTCATCTTTATTACGATAAATGATTTTAGCAATATAATTGCTCCTTTATTTTCTACACATATAGCTAAGGATTTTACAAGCTTTATTATTATATGTTTAGTTAATATTGTGGCAAAGTTCACGCCATTCTCTAAAAACTGGATATCAGGAAAGAATGAAAAAAGTACAAATATTACAACTGATATTGTAAATTTATTTTTAATGATTTGTGAATTACGTTTTATTATCAAACTAAATAGTCCTGCATTACATATCATTGCCATACTAGTGACTCTAGTACTATTTTTGATAAATTCACAGAATTATTTAAAGAAAGAAAAAATTACTTTTGGTATATATGTTGGAATTAAATTCACTATTCTAATGGTTATAATTTTAAATTCATTCAATTCACCAAATTACTTAATTAGCATTTTTGCCTTTTTGTTTGCAATATTATGTATTGTGTTAGGATTTTGTTTTTCTTTCAAATCGCTTCGTATTTACGGGCTTGTACTTTCTTTAGTAAGCATTGCAAAACTAATTTTATTAGATATTACATATGATAACACTATCGGACATGCTTTAAGCTTTTTTGTCTGTGGAATATTATGTTTTGTAATTAGTACAATTTATAATATAGTAGACAAAAAAATAAATAAGCAATAGGTCCTTTAAATAAAAATCAGGATGGTTTAAACCCACCCTGATTTTTTGTTTATGGACTTTAGTCTGTCCGAAAACAATCACGCAGCATATTATTGTTTTCGGACTATAAACCACCTGCTATACGGATGGCGGCATTTGTATTTATTTTCTACTAATTATTTACATTATATAAATCATAATATATTCCATGTTTATTTATAAGCTCATCATGTGTTCCCTGCTCTTCTATTCCATTTTCAGAAAGAACAAGAATCTTTTCTGCATTTCTGATTGTTGTTAATCTATGTGCAATAACTAATGTTGTTCTGTTTTTTGCAAGCTTTTCTAAAGATTCCTGAACTACTTTTTCACTTTCATTATCAAGAGCTGATGTTGCTTCATCAAAAATCAAAATAGGCGGATTTTTAAGAAATACTCTTGCAATTGATAATCGTTGTTTCTGTCCACCTGACAATTTAATTCCTCTTTGCCCTATATCAGTTTCATATCCATTAGGAAGTGACATAATAAATTCATGGGCATTTGCATTTTTTGCAGCCTCTATAACTTCTTCTTTCGTTGCATTTTTCTTTCCGTAACGTATATTGTCATACACTGTTCCCGCAAACAAATACACATCCTGTTGCACAATTCCAATATTATTTCTAAGATTCTCTAATTTTATTTTTCTAATATCAGTATCATCAATTGTAATTTCACCTTTTGTAACATCGTAAAATCTCGGTATTAAATTACACAAAGTGGTTTTTCCGGCACCTGATGAACCAACTAAAGCTACATACTGTCCTTGTGGAATTTCCAAATTAATATGCTTTAATACTCTATGTGCTGTGTCATTATACTTAAATGAAACGTCATTAAATTTAATATTTCCTTTTACATCATTTAATTCAATTGCATCAGCATTATCTTTAATATCCGGTTCAATTTCCAATATTTCCAAAAATCTTTCAAAACCTGAATACCCATTTTGAAACTGTTCAGTAAAATCAATCAGAGTCTTAATTGGATCCGTAAATATATTTATATAAAGTAAAAATGTAATCATGTCTGTTACATTTACAATTCCTCTTGTTATACAAAATCCACCTACGATTATTACAATCAGATTAATCATTGTAGTAAATGCAGTTAATCCCGAATTGTAACCACCCATATATTTGTAATTATCTTTTTTAGCTTCTAAAAATTCCTGATTTCCAATTTGGAATTTTTCATTTTCAAGTTCTTCATTTGCAAATGATTTAACAACACGTATTCCTGATAAATTATCTTCAATTTTTTCATTGATTGCTGCTATTTTTACTCTGTTTTTCTTAAATGCTTTTTTCATTTTTTTATTAAAAAAGTAAGCATAACAAATCATAAACGGTACCAGAATAAATGCTGCAATTGTAAGTTGTGGACTTATTGTACAAAGAATAATAAGAGCCCCTATTATTTTTATAAAAGAAATTGTCAAATTTTCCGGTCCGTGATGAAGTAACTCTGTTATGTCAAATAAATCTGATGTTACCCTTGACATAAGCTGTCCTACCTTCTGGTCATCATAAAATGAAAAAGATAATTTCTGATAATGTGCAAATATTTCTGCTCTCATGTCATATTCAATTTTTGCTCCCATAACATGTCCATAATTTGAAATATAAAAATTAGAATATGCCTGTATTGCAATTAATATTGTTACAACTACTGCTATAACTATAAGTTGTCTAAAAACATCTTTAGCCGGTAAATATACTACTGTTGAAGTCACATATCTAACTACTAACGGAATTACAAGCGCTATAATTGATGCTAAAAATGCGAAAAACATATCTATAAAGAATACATGTTTATACGGTTTGTAATACTGAAATAATTTCTTCAAATTTTCTTTCATTTTTTACACACTATCCTTTCTTTTTTTCTGATTTGTTCCTAATACCAATACACTAATATTTTATTAGTCTATTGGCATTGGGAATAAATATTTATTATAACGCATAAAAACACTTGACCCACATTATGAGCCAAGTGCTATAATTTTATGCTTTAATTTTAATAATAAAAATTGTCTATTCCATATTCAAATAAATTTATTTCCACTTTATAGAATAAACTCCATTGCTGTTTGCATTTGCTTTTTCAATCTTAATATAGTATGTTCCTGCATTAGCCTTTCCGTAAGTTGTACTATATGTAAGTTTTAAATCTCTCTTGTATCCATAATATGATGTGCTATCAATCTTTTTACCTTTTTTATTGTAAATAGTAAATTTGAGATTATTTTCTACATTACCGTCAAGAGTTATTGTAACAGGTTTCTTTTTCTTTACTGTAAATTTATACCAATTTGCTTTCTTATCTCCTGCTGTAACAATTCCCTTTACTGTTTTTCCTTTTTTTATATTTACTGCTTTAGCTCTCTTAGCTCTGCTTTTAGCCTTAACAGCTGTCTCCTTTAAAGAAAAGCTCTGTTCTTTACCATATGATGTTCCATTAGAAGTAACCTCAAATTTATAAGTTTTACCCTTCTTTACTGCAAAAGATGCCTGACTGTCACTTGTCAAATCAGATACCCATTTTTTTTCACATACAGTCTTACCTGAATCAACAAATGTTACATAACTGCCCATAGAATAAGGAAGTGTTACTGTAACTTTTCCTGTCTTTGTAGCTGTATAATTAAAAACATACTTATCTTCGCCTGAGTTTCTATAATATGTAATTGTCTCACCATCCTTGATTACTTTTGCATCAAGTGTATAGAATCCTGTCTGTACTGTGAATGTATTTGTATAAACATCTTCACCGTTATAGCAATATGAATCAAATTTTATGTAATATGTTCCCGCATTTGAAAATGAAACATAATCTTCAACTGTTGTTGAACCAACCTTCAAATCTGTTAAATATTCCATTCTGTTAGTGCATGCTGCATCAGAATATACTTCAATATTAATATCCTTTAATACACTTGTAGCTGTTGTTACAACTTTTAAGCTTCCCGCCTTAGTAACATTTACAGGTACAACAACACCCTGATAATACTTTCCATTAATAAAATTGCTATTATTATAGCTAAATGTCTGTGGAGCTGTCATTGCTTCTGTGCCATAATAAAATTCTGTCGGTGTAATTGCATCAGCCGCAAACGCTGTTGTAATCATTCCTACAGCCATAATAGTTGTAGCTGCAAGTAAAGTAATCATTTTTCCTAATTTTCTCATTATACTTTCTCCTTAAATAAATTTTTTATATTCAAAATATAAAATGTTCATCTTATATTTTAAATCGATAATTATATACATCAAAATTAAAGTAATGCTTCTAAGTGTCTTCTTATTGCTAAAATGAAATCCTGTGTATTTAATTTCTTTTTATTCTCTAATGTAGAAATAATATATAAATCTCCTGTCATTTCTCCATCTTCAATTGTATCAATACATGCCTTTTCAAGCTTATCAGCAAATTCCATTAATTCAGGGATATTATCTAACTCACCACGTTTTCTTAAAGCACCTGACCATGCAAAAATAGTTGCAATTGGATTTGTTGAAGTTTCTTCACCCTTTAAGTGCTTATAATAATGTCTCTGAACTGTACCATGAGCAGCTTCATATTCATAGTAACCATTTGGTGAAGCAAGTACTGATGTCATCATTGATAATGAACCGAATGCTGTTGCAACCATATCTGACATAACGTCGCCATCATAGTTCTTACAAGCCCAAATATATCCGCCCTCTGAACGCATAACTCTTGCTACTGCATCATCGATTAATGTATAGAAATACTCAATTCCTGCTTCTTCAAATTTTTCTTTATATTCAGCTTCATAAATATCAGCAAAAATATCCTTGAATGTATGGTCATACTTCTTAGAAATAGTATCTTTTGTTGCAAACCATAAGTCCTGCTTTGTATCTAATGCAAAATTGAAGCAGCTTCTTGCAAAACTTTCAATTGAATCGTTAAGGTTATGCATACCCTGTACAATTCCTGCACCCTTAAATTCATGAATTAATTCTCTTGTTTCTTCTCCTGCTTCATTTGTGTATACAATTTCAGCCTTTCCAGGTCCCGGAATCTTCATTTCGCTTCCCTTATATACATCACCATATGCATGTCTTGCTATTGTAATTGGCTTTGTCCAATTCTTAACGTATGGTTCAATTCCTTTAACAATAATTGGAGCTCTAAATACTGTTCCATCAAGAATTGCACGAATTGTTCCATTTGGACTCTTCCACATTTCTTTTAAATTATATTCTGTCATTCTTGCTGCATTAGGTGTGATTGTTGCACACTTAACAGCTACCCCATACTTCTTTGTAGCTTCTGCTGAATCAAATGTAACCTGGTCATTTGTTTCATTTCTGTACTCAAGGCCTAAATCATAGTACTCTGTCTTTAACTCTACGAAAGGTTCTAATAACTCATCCTTGATTAATTTCCAAAGAATTCTTGTCATTTCATCTCCATCCATTTCAACTAATGGAGTTGTCATCTTAATTTTTGCCATCTTACTTCCTCCTAGAAATATACTCGTGTTAAATTATACTTCATTGAACCATCTTTGTAAACTAAACATTTTAACACTTTACACTTTTAAAGACTTGATTTAAAAATCTATAACCGGCAAAATATTTGATGCGTATTATAGTTTAATCATCATAAATATATAAAAGCAAATATAACAATCATCATTTAACACCCAATAATTCTACAGGATTTATAACTCCTGCGCCCTGAATATTAGCCGGCAAATTAACATCCTTGCATGATTCTATCATCTTTCTTTTCACATCTATATTTTTTAATTCAGGATATTTAGATAGCAACAATGCAGCACATCCTGTAACAACAGGTGTTGCCATCGATGTTCCACTTTTTACTGTATATTTTTTCAATTTATAATTATTGTTGCAGCTTACAATATTATTACCATAAGCTATCAAATCAGGCTTTTGAATACATTCACATGTTGGACCTCTTCCAGAATAATTCGATGTGTATCTCCCATTTACATTTACTTTTTTCCCATCCTCTACTACACCAACAGTAATAATTTTTTTACTCACACCGGGCACAGTTATACTGCCTATATCAGGACCATTATTACCTGCAGCTGCAACCACAACTAATCCTAACTGCCATAGTATTTCTACATATTTAATCAAACGCATTTCTGAGCAATTATTATGAATTGTTCCAAAAGATATATTTACTATTTTTATATTATATTTTTCGTAATTATCTATTATCCATTTAATACCATCTATAACTTTATCTTCAATACCTATTCCCTTTGCATTAAGAACTTTTAGAACAACTAACTGAGAACCCTTTGCAATTCCATTTATATTCATTCTTCCATAGAATCTGTCTTTAGATTCTCCGGCTATTATCCCTGCAACGTGAGTTCCATGTCCATTATCGTCATAACATTTTTCCCTATCCCCAATAAAATCCTTAAATAATATAATTTTTCCCTTCAAATCAGGATGTTCTGCCATTCCTGTGTCAAGTATTGCTACAACAATATCCTGCCCAAATATTCCCTTTTCTTCTATATAATCTATTTTCAATAATTTTCTAACTGTATTCATTTCAACTTTCCAATAAATAATATGATATGTACTAAGCAACTCTATAAAAATTTTCATGTTGTCTATACTTTAATATATGTTTTTTTCTTTTAAAGTTTATTTTTTTGTAAACAATTTTAAGTTCATTACATATTATTTAGTGTAAACAATATTTTAGGGGAAACAAATATGAGTGATTTAGCAGCAACAAACTGCGGATGTGGATGTGGTTGTGAAGGAGGAAACAATACTTTATTCTTAATTCTTATCCTTTTATTCTGCTGTGGTGGAAATAATGGATGCGGTTGTGGCGGAAACGATGGCTGTGGTTGTCAGAGCATTCTTTGGATTTTAGTACTTCTTTGCGCATGCGGAAATAATAACGGTGGCTTCTTTGGAAACGGTTGCGGCTGTTAATTGATTCGAAAGATTATTATCAATATGATTTAGAATGTCTTTTGAAAAATGCACTTGCCACTAATTTTTTAGAAGATACAAATCTGTTTTTATTACTAATGGCATTAAGCATTTAAATTAAAAAGGAGGTCAGCCTTATGGATAATGCAAATATGAAGCAAACATTATTTGACAGCATGCTTACTAACAGAAATCTGCAGATTCTAAAGGCTGTTCTCCCTTACATAGATTATGATACGGGCAAATCTCTTGGAATATATATAAAATTTCAGGAATTAAAAAATTCATTTTCTATTAACCCCGGTTCATACATGATTAAAGATAAAAACGGAAATTATAAAGCCATGAATTGTGACAAGCCTCTTGATTTTTCTACTTTATATCCCATTGTAAAAGATTATCTTACAACTGATGAACAGGAAATGTTTGAAACATTTATCGGTATGATGGATATGTTTTCAATGGATAACGAGGCAAAAGAATCTATGTTTGGTGAATATATGGATATGTTTAAAGAAATGTTTTAACTTAAAATTTATCTGCTTTCATAATACATTTTATAAATTTTTAGCGTATAGTAATGCAGATTAAAAATTATTATGTGCTGCATTTATTGTAGCAGAATGGAGATTTTATATGAGCAATAACGAATGGATGAATGATCCTGTTTTATCAGGTATTTCTAATGAAAAATTAAAGATTCTTACAGACATTGTTGAGAACACAGGTGAAATGGATGCAAAGCAAATGATTCCTTATTTCATAAAAGCATCTAATGAAGCGACAAAGCAAGGTGCCTCTTTTACAAATGAAGAAACTGATGCAATTCTTAATGTTTTAAAGCAAAAAATGACACCAAAAGAACAACAAAGAATTGAAATGGTTAAACGCCTTACAAAACTAATGAGTAAAAATAAGAAAAGCTGATTTTTCCTGATAATTTGATAGAATTTTAAATTGCAAGATAGCTTCTTGATTTTACTCATTTTAATAAGTATATTTATTACATATATATATTTATTAGATTATGTATAAATTGTATTAGATTGTGTAAAAAATGTATTAGATATGGACAGTTTGAATACTGTAATCTGCGTGTAAATTAAATTAAATATGGATGTTTTAAATACTATAACTTGCATGTAATTCAAATTATTTACATACACTATCTATGCTTTTGACGATATGAAAGGTACCTTAAAGATGAGCGAATATCCTATTAAAATAATTAAAAGTAAAAGAAAAACTATGTGTTTAGAAATAAAACATGACGGAACGCTTATTGTAAGAGTTCCGTTTTTCATGAGAAATGATGATGTATTAAAATTTGTTAACAGTAAACAGGATTGGATTAATTCCCATTTAAGCAAAATAAAAAACAATCAGGCTGATTTAGAAAATAATTATTTGACAAAAGATGAAATAAACAATTTAATATCTACTGCTTCCGATTATATTCCAACACGTGTTTCTTATTTTGCAAAAATAATGGGTGTTTCCTATAACCGTATTTCAATTAGAACACAGAAAACGAGATGGGGAAGTTGCAGCAACAAAGGCAATCTTAATTTTAATGCTCTACTTATGCTTACTTCTAAAGACATAATTGATTATGTTGTTATTCATGAACTAAGTCATAGAATTGAAATGAACCATTCTCCCCGTTTTTGGTCTATTGTTGAAAATGTATTACCAAATTACAGAGTTCAAAGAAAATGGCTAAAGGAAAATGGATACAAACTGATTAGCAGAATCCCAAGATAAAAATGACGCAGATAACATTACCTGCGTCATTTTATATTTCCCGAAATATAAATTCTATTTTATTTCAAGAAATTATTTTATTGTGTTTTTTGTCCCAATTATTTCATTACTATGTTAATGATTCGTCCCGGAACATAAATTTCTTTTACAACGTTTCCTGTAAGCTTGTCTGCTATTGCTTCTTTTCCTGCTAAAATAGCATCATCTTTTGAAACATCAGCCGGAAGTTCTACGACTGCTTTTGTTTTACCATTTATCTGTACAGGAACTTTAATTGTATCTTCTACCATCTTGCTCTCATCATATTCAGGCCATTTTTCAAATGCAATTGTATCATTGTGACCTAAAATCTGCCAGATTTCTTCACCTACATGTGGACATATACATGAAAACATTTTAATAAAGTTTTCTGCATATTCTTTTGGACATTTTCCTGCTTTGTATACTTCATTAACAAATGTCATCATCTGAGCAATAGCTGTATTATATCCTAACTCTTCAAAGTCATTTGTTACTTTCTTAACTGTCTGATGATAAATCTTTGTTAATGTATTATCGTTTTCATCTACGATTTTCTCTTCATCTGTAAAGAATGCCCATACTCTCTTAATGAAACGATAAGCTCCCTGTACTGCATCAGAATTCCATGGTTTTGAAACTTCAATCGGTCCCATGAACATTTCATATAATCTTAATGTGTCAGCACCATATTCCTCTACAATATCGCTTGGATTTACAACAAATTCAGGGAATCTTTTACCCATCTTAATACCATTTTCACCAAGAATCATTCCCTGATGAACTAACTTCTTAAACGGTTCTTTTACAGGTGAAAGACCCTGGTCATATAAAAATCTGTTCCAAATACGTGAATACATCAAATGACCTACAGCATGTTCAGGACCACCTACATATAAATCTACAGGCATCCAGTGTTTTAACAATTCCTGATTTGCAAATTCTTTATCATTATCAGGGTCAATATATCTCATATAATACCATGAAGATCCTGCTGAACCGGGCATTGTTGCTGTTTCACGCACACCCTTAATTCCATTTTTATCATACTGCTTCCATTCAACAGCATTTTCAAGAGGAGCTTTACCATTCTTTCCTTTATAATCATCCAATGGCGGAAGAATTAATGGAAGTTCTTCGTCAGGAAGGAAATAAATTTCTCCATCTTCTTTATATACACAAGGAACAGGTTCTCCCCAGTATCTTTGTCTTGCAAAAATCCATTCACGGAAGTGATAATTTACTGTTTCCTTTGCAACTCCCATGTCTACTAATTTCTTTGTAATTGCAACTTTTGCTTCTTCAACTGTAAGGCCTGTAAATTCTTCAGAATTAATAAGCTTGCAACCTTTTCCAAGATAATCCTGTTTTTCAAATGCATGCTCAGATACATCTGCGCCTTCAATTACCTGAATCATATCGATGTTATGTGCTATCGCATATTCAAAGTCTCTCTGGTCATGACTTGGAACTGCCATAACAGCTCCTGTACCATAACTTGCAAGTACGAAATCACCAATAAATAAAGGCACTTTCTTACCATTTACAGGATTGATACAATAAATGCCTTCAAGTCTGCAACCTGATTTTGTTTTATTTAATTCTGTACGGTCAAAATCATTCTTCTTAGCTGTTTCAGCAATATATGCCTCGACTTCTTCCTTATTTTCTACTCTGTCCATAAGGCTCTTAACAATTTCACCGTCCGGTGCTAATACCATAAATGTAATTCCATATATTGTTTCAATACATGTTGTAAAGATAGAGAATTTTCCTCCGTCTACGATTTCAAATTCTACTTCTACACCTGTGCTCTTTCCAATCCAGTTTCTCTGCATATCTTTTGTTGATTCAGGCCAGTCAATTTCTTCTAAGCCTTCCAAAAGTTTTTCTGCAAATGCAGGCTGGTCGATTACCCACTGTTTCATATTCTTTCTAACAACCGGATAGCCTCCTCGTTCTGATTTTCCATCAATTACTTCGTCATTTGAAAGAACTGTTCCTAATTCTTCACACCAGTTTACAGGCATATCAATATGTTTTGCATATCCTGCTTCATATAATTTTTTAAATATCCACTGTGTCCATTTATAAAACTTAGGATCAGATGTTGCAATCATCTTAGACCAATCATAATCAAATCCTAACTCTCTTAACTGTTTTGAGAATGTTGCAATATTCTTCTGTGTAAATTCTGCAGGATGATTACCTGTAGTTACCGCATACTGTTCTGCAGGAAGTCCAAATGAGTCATATCCCATTGGATGAAGTACATTGTATCCCTGCATTCTTTTCATACGTGACATAATATCTGTAGCTGTATAGCCTTCCGGATGTCCTGCATGAAGTCCTACACCTGATGGGTATGGGAACATATCAAGAGCATAATATTTTGGCTTGCTAAAATCCCAGACATCCGTTTTAAATGTCTCATTTTCCTGCCAATATTTCTGCCATTTTTTTTCAACTGTCTTATGATTATAAGCTGTAGACATAATTATTTTTCCTCCTAGATTATAGATTATAATTTATAATCATTTTATTATTTACTCAGCTAAATTTGCTGTTGTTTGCATTTCACTTGTCTGAGAAGTAGTTTCCTTAGAATTCTGTGTTGTTGTTTCCTCAGACTTTTTCTTTGTCGTTGTTTCTTCTTTACTCTTCTTTGTAATAGTTTCTTCTTTTTTATGCTTAGTCGATTCAGGTACTTTTGGTTTCTTATTTAATTTAGTTTCCTTAATAACTAATTCAACTGTTGCTTCACAGTTTCCAATATTACCTGATTCATCAGTAGCAATTACTTTAACGGAATTATCTCCAATTTCTAATTGATCTTTAGGAAAAGCCACTGCTTTAATTGTAACTCCACTTTCATCACAACTTGCTTTTGACTTAACTAAATCTTCTATTGCTTTTTTTACTTTATCTTTCTGATAATCTTTTATGCTTGCACTCTTAACTTCATATTTAAATTTATATGTTGATAATGTTACCTTAGGACAGGTCGTATCAATTACTTTAAATACAACTGTCTGAGAAAATTTTTCTCCGGCTTTATTTTTATATGTAAATTTAACTTTATTTTTTCCAAGCGTGCCTGAATCTATTTTATTGTATTTTAATTTCGATGTAACATCCTGTCCGTTAGCATTAATTGCAATTATATTTTCAAGGTATTTTACATCTGTACCTTTTTCAACATATACAACCTTATCACCAACAGCAATTGTACTGTTAGCAAGCTTTAAATAAGGATTAGCTTCATCAGTGTCAGTAGGATCCCACCCACATTTTTTATATGTTTCAGTCTTTGCAAGCGGTTCCATAGGTAATACATCCTTCTTTGAACCTTTTACAATTTTAACTTTAGTTCCTGTTCCACAGTTATCATATATCCATTTTGCATCTCTTGCAGTAAGCAAAATACATGAACCTGCTTTTTGCTTTTCTCCTAAACTGTTATATGATTTTTTATTTAAAGTCCAACTATATTTTTCACTATAATTAACTGACTGAATCCAACTGTTTTCAGAAATCTGTGAGTTATATTTATGCCATGATTTATTAATATCAAGCCAAGTGTATTTTTTCTGAACCTTACCCTTGCCTTCATTTATTCCATCTCCAACGGAACACTGAAAGACATAGGTAGGAACCTCATTATTATCCTTGTCTGTCTCGTATACAATGAGAGCATTCTTTTTTATATTGACCACAAGATTATATTTACCTGTCCCACTATTCTGCTCTTCATCCTGTGTTTCTTCTTTACTGTCAATTCCTTTTCCTTGTGTACTTGCAGTTCCTCTTGACTGTAATCTATGCTGAACATACATCAGGCCGCCAAAAATAATAGCTGCAACAATAATAACCTCTATTAATGTTGTAATTATATTTTTTAAATTTTTAGCTTTTGAATTATCTTTTCTACTCACAAAATCATTCCTTCCCATAATTTCACGCATACTGTTATATTATACAACAAATGGTTATTTTTGCAATAGAATATAGACGTCGCTCATAAGCCCTGATATATGATATTCCCTACTGATTTTCTTCTTTTTCTTTAGCTATTTTTACAATTCTGCTTGTCCCAAGTCTGTCTGCTCCTAATTCAATAAATTTTTCTGCATCTTCTAAGCTACTGATTCCACCTGCGGCTTTAATTTTAGTATTGTTGAATACATTGTCAGCAAATAATTTTACCGAATGGAAAGTTGCCCCTTCTGTGGAAAATCCTGTTGATGTCTTTATATAATCTGCTTTTGAAAGCGAAACTATTTCTGACATTTTTTCTATTTCTTTATCTGTTAAAAGACAGGTTTCAATAATAACTTTAAGTAATTTTCCATTACATGAATCTTTTACTTTGTTAATCTCATTAAATATTTCTCCCCATTTTTCCTCTTTTACCCATCCGATATTTATAACCATATCAATTTCACTAGCACCATCTTTAACGGCACTTTGTGCTTCATAGCATTTTACTTCTGTAGTATTATATCCATTTGGGAAACCAATTACCGTACATATTGCAATTTTTCCATCAACATATTCTGCAGCCTGTTTTACAAAGCTAGGAGGTATGCATACTGAAGCTGTATTGTATTTAATGCCCTCATCACATATATTTTTTATCTGATTCCATGTCGCCTCCGGTCTTAATAACGTATGATCAACTTTTGATAATATTTCTTTAATATCCATCTCATTCTCTCCTTTATAATTTATTTTTCTTTATTTAACAACTAATCGTTAGAAACGTTAAACTAAATGAGTCGTGTTCACTTTATTTTCTTTTACAATATAATATTGAGTTTTTGATGCCTACGGATTGTTCTGTGCTACGCGCTCTCACAATCCTACCACAATATTAAACTATAGGATTATTTGCTTAAGCAAATAACCCTATAGTCACTTACATTTAACATATCATTTAGTTTTTATAATTTCAAACATAATACTTTACACAAGAATCATGCAAAATTATTTATTATTAGCCTCACTTCTTTCACGCACTTCTTTTTCCTGTACATCAACCGGTGCCTGCTCGTATCTGGACAATACGTATTCAAATTCACCAAGTCCACCTGTTATTGCTCTAAGGCTTGTTGAATATCCATACAAATCAGACATAGGAATTTCTGCTTCTATAATTTGAATATTATTTTTATCAGGAGTCATTCCAACAACTCTTCCATGTCTCTTATTTAAATCTCCCATTACATCTCCTGTAAATTTATCAGGTATTGTAACTGTAAGTAATGCCATTGGCTGTAGTAATACAGGCATCGCTTCCATAAATCCTTTCTTAAATGCAATCATGGTTGCTGTTTTAAATGCAACTTCTGACGAATCTACAGGATGATACGAACCATCAATTAATGTTGCCTTAATTCCAACAACAGGATATCCTGCAAGAGGTCCCTTTAAAACGCTTTCCTGTATTCCTTTTTCGACCGCAGGAAAATAATTTTTAGGAACTGAACCACCAAATATCTTTTCTTCAAATACATATGGTTTTGATAAATCTCCTGATGGCTCAAATTCAATTACTACATCGCCATACTGTCCATGTCCGCCTGACTGTTTTTTATGTTTGCCCTGAGCCTGAACTTTCTTTTTAATTGTTTCTCTAAATGCAAATTTTGGTTTTAACAATTCAATTTCTACTTTATATTTTTCCTTTAATTTACTTGCTACAACATCTAACTGCTGATCTCCTATACCATAAAGTAAAAGTTGTCTGTTTTCTTCGTCACTTACTGTCTTAAGTGTCAAATCTTCTATACACAACTTAACCAATGCCTGTGCTAATTTATCTTCTTCACCTTTCTTTACTGCCTTATATCGTTTATATGTATATGGTTTAGACATTGTAGTCGGGTGATAAACTACCGGCCATTCCTTTGTTGCTAAAGTATCGCCTGTTCTGGTGCTTGTAAGCTTGCCTACCGCTCCTATATCTCCTGCGTGTAATTCGGTTATTTCAGAAATATTTTTGCCACATATAGTATAAAGTTTTCCTAATTTTTCCTCGATTCCTTTTGACGGATTATAAACTGTAGTTGATGCCTTAAGTATACCTGTTCTTACCTTTACTAATGAATATTTACCGACAAACGGATCCATTATTGTTTTAAATACATATGCCGTTACAGGTTTAGTTTCATCAAAATCAGCTATTACATCCTCACCTGTATCCTGATTTTTTCCTTTCTTAAATACCTCTGCCTTATCAGGTGATGGAAAATATTTTTCGCATGTCTGTAAAAGCATATTTACACCTTTACAGTTAATACCTGCTCCTATTTGTACAGGAACTATATCACAACTTATTACACTTTTTCTAAGTGCTTTTGATATTTCTTCATTTGAAAATTCTTCCCCACTAAAATATTTATCCATAAGTTCTTCGTCTGACTCCGCCACAGCCTCCATAAGCTGTTCTCTACATGGAATCAAATCACTTTCAAGATTATCCGGTATATCTCTTTCCACATATTCGCCATTATCACCTACAAATTTTCGTCCACCCATTTTAACAACATTTACATATCCTGTTAAAATGCCATCTTCAATTATTGGCAAATGAAACGGAGCAATCTGTTTACCAAATGTTTCCTTTAATTGCTTTACGGTTTCCATATATTTAGCATTAGGATCATCCATTCCTGTAATAAAAAATATTCTTGGAATTTTTCTTCGTTCACATATTTCCCATGCCTTTATCGTTCCTACTTCTAATCCTGCTTTGCCATTTACTACTATTACAGCTGCATCTGCCACACTCATGGCATCCTCTGTCTGTCCGACAAAATCAAAATAACCCGGAGCATCCAGTATATTAATCTTTAATCCGTTCCATTCTATTGGAATAACTGCCGCATTAATAGAAAACTTACGCTTAATTTCTTCTGAGTCATAATCGCTTATAGTGTTTCCATTATCGACACTGCCCATTCTGGTTATCACTCCTGTTGCGTACGCCATTGCTTCTGCTAATGTAGTTTTACCTGCGCCTCCGTGTCCTAAAAAAACTACATTTCTAACCTGAGATGTTTTATACACATTCATAGCTGTACCCTCCTAATATTATTATGTATTGCCCCTTCCAGTGGTTGGTGGCTTATTTCTTGAAACATTTATAAAAAATAATTTCGTTCACCATTTTTAATATTTAATTAATCCGTTCACTATCATACAATCTATTTTACAAAATTATTATATGATTTACAACATTCCTCTATGTTAAAAAACGTTACAATAAAAATTTGTTTTTTCCTATAAAATGGGTTATAATGCCTTGAATAATTCTTATAATTTTTTATTTAATACATAAAGTTTAAATTTTATATTGAATATCTTGCTTTAAAGTGCTAAACTTTAAAGCGTTAAAGTTAGAAGATTAATTTACGGGAAGAAAGGACTTAAAAAATGAGAAAACTAACATTTGGATTTATTGGAATCGGATTAATTGGTGGTTCTATTGCAAAAGCTATTCGACGTGTTTTACCTGAATCAACAATTATTGTATATAACAGACGTGAATCATCCAGAACATTAGCTTTAAATGATGGTACTGCAAATATTGCAACTGATAAGGTTGATTCAACATTTTCACAATGTGATTATATTTTCTTATGCACTCCTGTTGAAAAAAATGTTGAATACCTAAGTATTTTAAAAAAAATTATAAATGATAACTGTATTATAACAGATGTTGGTAGTGTAAAAACAAATATTCATCAGGCTGTAAATGCCCTTGGTCTTGAAGAACATTTTATCGGCGGACATCCTATGGCCGGTTCTGAGAAAACAGGATATGAAAATGCTAATGACCGACTTGTTGAAAATGCATACTACCCTCTTACTCCTACAAATAAAGTTGAGCAAAAATATGTAGATGAATTAACTAAAATTGTTAAAATGATTGGAGCAATTCCAATTCGTATATCTTATGAAGAGCATGATAAAGTTGTTGCAGCAATTAGTCATCTTCCTCATCTGATTGCAGCCAGTCTTGTTAACTTAGTAAAACATAACGACTCAAAGGAAGAGTATATGAAAACTTTAGCTGCCGGAGGATTTAAAGACATAACAAGAATCGCCAGTTCTTCACCTGAAATGTGGGAACAGATTTGTATGACTAACACCAAAAACATCAGCATTATGCTTGACAAATATATTCATGATTTAAAAGATATTAAATCAAGCCTTGATAACAAACGTGGCTCAGACATCAATGCTCTTATTACTGAAAGCCGTGATTACAGAGATAACATTGAAGAACATAACAATTCTATCATACCTAGAAGTTACAGAATTTACTGTAATATTATCGATGAATCAGGTGCAATTGCTACTATTGCAACTATCCTTGCAACAAGTGGCGTCAGCATTAAAAATATCGGAATTGTTCATAATAGGGAATTTGAAGATGGTGTTCTTAAAATTTCTTTCTATGACCAGGATTCAGCTGATAGAGCTGTAGAAATGCTTGAAAGACATAAATATGACATAGTAAAGAGACAATAAATATAACAAAAAAGTGTAACAATTAACAAAAATAACTGTTACACTTTTTTATTTAATACAACGAATCAATTATATCAAAGTAATTTTCAAATGTTTTTTTACAGCACATCGGATTTTTTATAGTTATGCCTCCGCAAACTAACCCAATAAGTGTAAATGACATAGCAACTCTGTGGTCATTAAATGTTTCTATCTCTCCACTGTTGACTTTTCCCGGTTCAATGCAAATATTAACTTTACCATCCGCTAATTCTTCTCTTGCTTTTATTCCTAAACAATTAAGATTAGTTATTATGGCATTTACTCTATCACACTCCTGCATTTTTATATGTCCTACATTTTTTATTAATGTTTTACTTTTTGCAAATGCAGCTACACACGCCATTGTCAATGCCTGATCAGAAAAATCATTCATATCAATTTCTATTCCTTTGTATTCAGATACATTTGAACCATCAATTATAATCCCTTCATCAGTATCTTTTACAAGGCATCCCATTTTTTTCAAAGCATATAAAAATTTAATATCTCCCTGCATTGAATTTAAATGCAGATTTTTTACCAAAACTTTTTTCTTAATCATTAATGACATTGCATAGAAATAACATGCTCCTGACATATCAGGTTCTATCTGATATTTTTCTAATCTGAACCTTTGTTTTTCTATATTATATTTATTTTCTTCAAATTGAACATATTTAATTCCAAATTGCTTAAGCATATTTAAGGTAATTTTTATATATGCACCGTTAACACGTTTTCCTGTTAGTTTTATTTTCAAACCTGTCATAACAGCAGCCATTAATAATGCACTTGCATACTGACTACTTGTATCTGTGTTAATCGAAACTTCTTTCTTGTCTAAACCATTTGAAGAAATAATAAATGGAAAATGACCTTCTTCTTCTAAACAACTAATCTTAACTCCTGCATTTCTTAGCAAATCAATAATTTCACCCATCGGTCTTTTTTTCATTTGTTCTGAAGAATTAAGAGTATATTCTCCTCCTGTAACTGCAAGCATAACCGTTAGGAATCTGGCTGCAGTTCCAGCGCTTCTTACATCTATTGTTGCTTTTCTATTTGGTATTTCCCCTGATGTTCCAACAACCTTTACTCTTTTTTCATTTTCGTCTATAAATAATTGAAATCCCAATTTTTCAAGGCAATCTAAAAATGCTCTGGAATCATCACTAAAAAGTACCCCATCTAAGTTACACTCTCCATCAGACAATGCAGCTAACATTAATGCTCTGTTAGTTATGCTTTTTGAACCCGGCACATTTACAATAATATCTTTATTATTTTCTAATTTCTGTACTATATAAACATCTGTCATTACTAATCCTCATATAAGTTTATGTGTCTATTCTTCTGTTTCATTATCTGTTATAAACATAGCATCTCCAAATGAGAAAAATCTATATTTTTCTTTTACTGCTTCTTCATAAGCTGCCATAATATTTTCTCTTCCTGCAAGTGCTGATACAAGCATTAAAAGTGTTGATTCAGGAAGATGAAAATTAGTTATAAGACAGTCAATTGCCTTAAATTTATAGCCCGGATAAATAAATATCTCTGTCCAGCCATTTCCTGCCTTAACAATGCCATCTTCACCTGTAACAGATTCTAGTGTTCTACAGCTTGTTGTCCCTACAGCAATAACTCGTCCACCATTTTTACGGCATTCATTAATCTTTTTAGCCTCTTCTTCCTCTACATCATAAAATTCGGAATGCATATGATGTTCTAATACATTTTCTACTTTTACAGGTCTAAATGTACCTAGTCCGACATGAAGAGTTACATTTGCAATTTCAACACCCTTTTCTTTGATTTCATTTAACAATTCTTTTGTAAAATGAAGACCTGCTGTAGGCGCTGCGGCACTACCTTCATACTTTGCATATACTGTCTGATATCTGTTTTTATCTTTTAACTGATGTGTAATATATGGTGGAAGCGGCATCTGTCCTAACTTATCAAGTATTTCTTCAAATATGCCTTCATATTTAAATTGTATTAATCTGTTACCTTCTTCAACAACATCAATAACCTTTCCAACTAAAAGTCCTTCACCAAATGAAATTTCAGTTCCAACTTTGCATTTTTTACCCGGTTTAACTAATGTTTCCCAAACATCATTTTCTTTTCTTTTTAATAATAATACTTCAATCTTCGCATCTGTTCCGACTTTACTTCCAAAAAGTCTGGCAGGAATAACTTTTGTATTATTAATTACAAGACAATCTCCTTTATGCAAATATTTAACAATATCTTTAAATATATGATGTTGTATTTTTCCTGTGTTTTTGTTTAATACCATAAGTCTTGAACTACTTCTGTCCTCAAGTGGGTCCTGAGCTATCAGTTCCTGTGGTAAATCATAATAAAAATCATGTAAATTCATTGTTTTTTCCATTATTTTATAATTTCCTTACTATCTAAAACAATTGTGAATGGTCCATCATTTTCCAGACTAACTTTCATATCTGCGCCAAATATTCCTTTTTCAACAACGCTTATTTCTTTTTTGCATTGTTCTATAATGTATTCATACATTTCATTTGCCATATCTGGTTTTCCCGCATTGATAAAAGAAGGTCTGTTTCCTTTTTTACAATCTGCATACAAAGTAAATTGTGAAATAAGTAAAAGTTCACCTGATACATCTTTTAAACTAATATTTGTTTTTCCATTTTCATCTTCAAAAATTCTTAAGCCAATCATTTTCTTAATCATTTTATCAGCTATTTCCTTTGTATCATTTTCAGATATACCTATAAGTACCATATATCCTTTATCAATTTTACCTACTACATTTCCATCAACCTTAACTGATGCATGATTTACTCTTTGTATTACAAATTTCATTTTATTCTCCTGTGCAATATGTAATGCCCCTGCCCTTCGGTCAGCGGCTATTCGTCGGAAACATTTATAAAAAATGAACTTCGTTCATTTTGTTTCCTACTATAACAACAAAGGAAAGGTTGAAATTTTATTCCAACCTTCCCTGTTTAATTTAATCCTACAGATATATGAAAAACTTTGCTCACATACATCCGCACAGACAATGTTCCTTTCTTTATTGGAACTTTGCAAATAATGCATGAATTAAAATTATTTAATTCCAAACATCGTTCTGCATATACGCTTGCCTGATTCTGTCTTAAATACAGCTTCATAAGCAGCCTTTACATTCTGAGACGGAAATCCGTCTTCATACATATTAACTAAAAAATCTGCTTCAACTAAAATCTGGTAATCGCTGTCACATATATCATTATATGTGTGATGATGAGCAACTAAATAACTTACTCTTTCAATGACATCTTTAGGATAACCTAATTCATTTAACATTTTTTCAGCAATTTCAGGTCCAAGTTTTTCCTGTAATTTTCCACTACAGTTTCCTTTTCCATGTACTTCTTCTGCTTTTTTTATTCCAATATCATGAACTAAAGCTGTTGTTTCTAAAGCGAACTGCTCTTTTTCAGGAATATTTTCCATTGTTCCAATGAGTCTACAATATTCAAATACTTTTGTAAAATGCTGTATTCTCTTTGGATCGCCTTCATAATACTCAATCATTTTATTAAAAAGTTCTATATGATCCATTTTTGTCCTTTAACCTCTTAATTCAATACCAAGTTCCTGTAATCCTTTAAGAATCTTGTCCATTGCCTTTGTGATATCAGCTTCTTCAAGTGTTCTGTCACTTGCTCTAAATACAATCTTATATGCAACTGACTTAAATCCTTCTTCAATCTGATTTCCTTCATAAATATCAAACAACTGATAGTTTTCAAGATTCTTTCCGGCACATTTCTCTATTACTTCTTCAATCTGACCTACAAGTATTTCTTTTGGAACTACCATACTAATATCTCTTGTTACAGCAGGATATTTAGCAATTCCTTTATATTTTGTATCAAATGATGCCATTTCAACGATATATGGCATATCAATTACTGCAACATATACTCTGTCTTTAATATTATAGTTATCTAATACTTCAGGATGAACTTCTCCTAAATAACCAACAACTGTATCATTATAAATAACATTTGCCTGACGTCCCGGATGTAAAAATGTCTTTCCTGCTTTAGCATCATATGTTACTTTTTTATCCATTCCAACCTGTGAAAAGAATTCTTCTACAACACCTTTCATTGTAAAGAAATCACCTTCTCCATAAAATCCAAGTGTAAACTGCATTCTTTCATCTGGAAGTTCTGTTACAGGCATTGATTTTGGAAGATAAATATTTCCAAGTTCAAATAACTTAACATTCTTATTTCTTCTATTGAAGTTTGTTGCAAGTGATGTAAGCATTCCATTTAACGATGTAGTTCTCATTACACTAAAATCTTCACCTAATGGATTCATTATAGAAACTGTATTTCTAAGTTCTGAATCTTCAGGTAATAAAAGTTTATCAAATACTTTCTTGCTTTCAAATGAATATGTCATTGCCTGAGAGAATCCACAGAACCGTGCAACTGAACTTGCAATTTTTTCAATCTGTACTTTAAGTGGAATCTTACCTGATGTTGATTCTCCTGACGGAAGTGTCATTGGAATCTTGTCATATCCATAAAATCTTGCGATTTCTTCTGCAATATCACATGTTCTGTATAAATCCTGTCTAAATGTAGGAACTGTAATTAACTGTGTATTATCATCATATTTTAATTCTAATGCAGGGAAGTAACTTAACATTTCCTCTTTTGATAAGTCTGTTCCTAATAACTTGTTAATTTTTTCAGGCTCAAATTTAACTGTATTTTCTTCTTTCTTTTCAGGATAGATATCTACTATTCCGGCAACAACTTCACCTGCTCCAAGTTCTTCTATTAACTGACATGCTCTGTTGATTGCTGCTTCAGCATTATTAGGGTCTAATCCTTTTTCAAATTTTCCTGATGCATCTGTTCTTAAGCCTAAACGTTTTGATGATAAACGGATGTTAGTTCCATCAAAGCATGCTGCCTCAAATACCATATCTTTAACATCATCTGTGATTTTTGAATTTTCTCCACCCATGATTCCTGCTAATCCAATTGCTTTTTCTCCATCACATATCATAAGCATTTCACTATCAAGATTTCTTTCCTGTCCATCAAGTGTTGTAAATGTTTCACCATCATTTGCACGTCTTACAACAATCTGTTTACCTGCAATTGTATCTAAATCGTAAGCATGCATTGGCTGACCAAATTCTTCCATAACATAATTTGTAATGTCTACAAGATTGTTAATTGGTCTGATTCCACAAGCTGCTAAACGTCTCTGCATCCATTTAGGTGATGGTCCAATTTTTACGTTTTTAACTACTTTTGCACAATATCTTGAGCATAAATCAGAATCTTTAACTTCTACTTTAATATATTCGTTAACATCTCCATCTGTTCCAACTGCATGAGTTTCAGGTGCATGGAATGGTTTTCTAAATGTTGCTGCAGCTTCTCTTGCAATACCAATTACACTGTAGCAGTCAACTCTGTTAGATGTAATTTCATATTCAAATACACTGTCATGTAATCCTAATGCTTCTACTGCATCACTTCCTACCTCTGTTCCTTCAGGGAAAATATAAATTCCATTTTCAGGTGCTTCCGGGTACATTTCATTTGTTGAGCCCAATTCTTCTATTGAACACATCATACCAAAACTTTCAACTCCACGAAGTTTTCCTTTTTTGATTTTAATACCACCCGGAGTCTTTGAGCCGTCATGTCCTCCGGCAACTCTTCCTCCATCAAGAACAACTGGTACGATGGCACCTTCAAATACATTCTGTGCTCCGGTAACAATCTGTACTGTTTCTTTTCCAACATTAACCTGACAGACAACAAGTTTATCTGCATCAGGATGCTTTTCAATTTTTTCTATTTTACCTACAACAATTTTATCAAGGTCAGCATCTAATCTTTCAAATCCTTCTACCTTTGTACCTGACAAAGTCATTGCATCCATATATTCCTGATCTGTACAATCCAAATCATCAACATATGCTTTAATCCAAGATAATGGTGTATTCATGATTAATTCTTCCTTTCTCTATAAACAAAATTAGAACTGTGATAAGAAACGATCATCATTTTCATATAACAATCTCATATCATCGATTTCATATTTTAATAATGCGATTCTTTCCAAACCAACGCCGAAAGCAAATCCAGTATATTCTTCAGGATCAATTCCACTCATTTCTAATACATGAGGATGAACCATACCACATCCTAAAATTTCAATCCATCCTTCACCTTTACAGAATCTGCATCCTTTTCCTCCACATTTAAAGCATGTAACGTCCATTTCAGCACTTGGCTCTGTGAATGGGAAATGATGAGGTCTGAATTTAACCTTTGTATCTGCTCCAAATAATTCTTTTGCAAATTCCTGTAATGTTCCTTTTAAGTCAGCAAATGTAACATTCTTATCTATTACAAGTCCTTCTACCTGATGGAAAGATGGTGAATGTGTTGCATCTACTTCATCTGAACGGAAAACTCTTCCCGGTGAAATAATTCTGATAGGAGGTTTCTCATTTTCCATTACATGCACCTGAACTGATGATGTCTGAGTTCTTAAAACCATATTTCTGTTTATGTAGAAAGTATCCTGTTCATCTTTAGCCGGATGGTTTGCCGGAATATTTAAAGCTTCAAAGTTATAGTAATCATATTCAACTTCCGGACCTTCAACAACTTCATATCCAAGTCCTACGAAAATCTTTTCTAATTCTTCTAATGCAACTGTATTTGGATGTAAATGACCAATCTTATTTTTCTTTGCAGGAAGTGTAACATCAATTACCTCTGCTTTTAATTTAGCTTCCCTTGCTTTAGCAGCTAAATTATTTTTAACTTCTTCCATTTTTTCTTCGATGGCTGCTCTTGTTTCATTTACCATCTGTCCAACCTTAGGTCTGTCTTCAGGAGCAACATCCTTCATTCCTTTAAGTACTTCTGTTAACTGACCTTTTTTACCTAAATAAGCAACTCTAATTTCGTTTAACTTATCTAAGTTTTCTGATTCTAAGATTTTAGAAACAGCTTCTTCTCTGATTGCTTTTAACTTTTCCTTCATTATTTATTTTTCCTTTCACTTATTTTCGGATACTGTTTAAAATATTTTTTTGCATAAAAAAAGTACCCTTGATTAAGGGACGGAAATATCCGCGGTACCACCCTAGTTCCTGATTAAAATAATCAAGCTCTCTATATGCTTAACGCGCATAAACGTCATTCATTACTAAGAAAATTCCGTTTACAAATGCAGCTCCAGTGGGAAATTCAAATTGCAGCGTAACCTAAAAAATCTCTCAGCCGATGAATCTTTCTCTCTTAAAGAATACTGCAACTTTACTTACACTATCATTGCCTTTAACTTTAGTAATTCTAACACACATAAAATTTAGTGTCAACACGCTAATTAGGCATTATTTAACTCATTTTGCAGCAATAACCATTCTGCTGTTGTTACTCTGTTCATTATTAGTTTTCGTCTTTCTTGTTTCATTAAACAAAAAATGTTATAATAAATATGTTTTCCTTAAATTACTAAAGGAATTATTTAAATACAAAAAGAATATAATTATTTATTAGAAGTAATATCATTTTCTTCTATTTAAAATGAAAAGGGTATATTTATGAAAAAAATAGAAAATAAATTTATCAACACTATCATGGATTTTGTTAATGCAATTGGTAAAGACAAGGTTGGTGTATATAGTGCTCAGGCCTCTTTCTTTATTATGCTTTCAATTTTTCCATTTGCTATGTTGATTTTAAATATGATTGGGCTTACTCCAATCACTGAAGACTACATAGTTAATTTTGCAAATTCTTATTTACCTGATAGCGTTAAGCCTCTTATTATTCAAATAATAAACGAGATGTATTCAAATGTATCCGGTACTGTTATTTCCATTACAGCTATTGTCGCTATATGGTCTGCGTCAAAAGGTGTATTATCTGTTATGTTTGGTATATATAATATTTATAATGTGCATTCATCAAGGAACTATTTTATATCACGATTTATCTCTATGATATATACTGTTTTCTTTGTAATTGCCATGGTTGTCACATTAGTACTTTTAGTATTTGGAAACAAACTGTTTAAACTTGCAATTTCAATTGTTCCGCCTTTGATAAATGTTTCTGTTTTATATACAATAACAAGTTACTCGGCAGTTTTTATAATATTAACACTATTCTTTCTAATAATATTCAAGGTTGCAAATTTAAAGTTAGCTAAATTCAGGAAAATATTACCTGGAGCTGTATTCAGTTCTCTTGGATGGATTTTGTTTTCATTTGCATTTTCAATTTATGTAGATAATTTTTCTAATATGACATATATGTATGGCAGCTTAACCGCAGTTATAATTATGATGTTTTGGATTTACTTTTGTATTTACATTTTATTTATCGGAGCAGAAATAAATGTTTATTTTTATCCTGAAATTTCAAAAAAAACAGCAATTAACCACTAACGGCAATTGCTGTTTTTTTATAAAAAAATTCAATTATATCTTCGTAACTATAGCCGGAAAGTGCAAGTTCTTTGCAACCATTCTGACTCATTCCGCAACCGTGTCCAAATCCTCCACCATATATTTTAATCCCCCACCATTTTCCATTCCTATAAATGTTTTCAATTGAAAAAAAACTACTAGGAAGCATTGACATATTACTCCTTATATCACCATCATTAAGCTTTATCCCTAAGCCATATGGATTAAGTGCTTTTCTTATATTAATTTGGTTGCTTATGCTAATCTGCTTATTTTTTCCGTACACGGTAATATTAGAAACTATACCTCCTGCACCTCTATTATTAATTTCTATTTTGCTAATTTTTCCTATATCGTATCCTATATAATTATTTACAACATATCTTAAATGAGACTTAGACATTTTTACATTCCATCTATAGAACGGATATTTATTTTCTAAATCCGTTTTAGATTTCTTTTTTATATAAGTATCAAAATCTGCCTGCGTTTCTGCTTCTTCTAAATTTTGTTTTACATGAACGCTTTCCAGATATTTTTGTTTTTTTGTTCCCCAAATTTTATAATCTGTAGTATACCCACATGATGTAGAAAAGAAATAAGTGTTTATTAAATTATCATTATAAGTAACTACTTCGCCTTTTGTTTGTGCTACCGCATCTTTTATTTTATTATCAGGCTCAACTATATTGTATACCTGATACGCTGTACTATCATCTCCAAAAGCATTATATTCCTTATATTTTTCATTATTAATTCTTTTTGCAATATATGTTCTTGCACAAACAGCCTGGGCTTTTAATGCTTCATTTGGATATGAGTTATTTAATTCACTTGATACAACAGCCGCTACATAGTCTTCAATTCCCACTTCATTTACTACAACAATTCCATTTTCTGTCTTATATAAATATATATCTCCTTTGTAACCGTTAATTTTTCCATTTCTTTTTATCGAGTTAATATGAATTTTTTTCTTATTATTTGAAATCTTTATTATACTACTTCCATTAAAATATTCTGACCCACATGAAATTATTTTATCTTCATTTACAATTTCTGAATTTTGAAAGTCTTTTCCATAATTAATATTTATTTTTTCTTTTTTCTTTATTTCTATATTATTGTGATAAATCGAACTAAAATCACTATTCATAAGAACTATTCTTACATTATTCAATTCCATATTTATAATTTTTTCAGTCTGATTTTTTTCTTCATTTGCTTTGCTTTCATCATCATATATAATTTTATTAACTATGATATCCTGACCATATGTTTTTAACTGATTGATTTTTATAAGTACATCCTGACACTTAATTGTATATGCACAAAAAGTAACTATAAGTATTGTAGATAAAGCAAAAATTATCTTTTTCATTTTTTGCACCCAGCCTTTCAAATACGACTTACAGCTTTATATCTAAATTTACTATTACATAAGAAAGGCACAGCAAAAATGCTGTGCCAACTTATCTTTTGATTTATACTCGAAATGCCGTCCTTGCCTTTTGAGTCCTAGCTTGCGCCAGGTGGGCAACCGCATTCACACTTCTGCCTTCCACTAGCTAGCCACCTGTACTATGTACTGACGGCATATATGAGGCCTGACATCCATGCAAAGATATAGGAATCCCGTCTCGATAAATGTAGGTTCAAAATATACAAGTCTACGAGCATTCCAAGGAAACAAACACAATCAATGACTGTGTTGTTTGTAATATTATTATAGAATATATTATTCTTTTTATCAATGGAAAATACTGACTATTTATTATTTTCACAAAACTTTAACATTATAATTTGCATTTCCACTTGAAGATTGTCGTATAACAATCTATTTTTACCTTATCTTTTTTCTACTATTTCTCCCTGCTTTTTGTAGATTGAATTGGCTTTAACTACGCCTCTAACACTTGATAAAGGATAGATATTTACATTTCTTCCAATGACTGTTCCCGGATTTAGGACTGAACCACATCCTACTTCTACGTAATCTCCAAGCATTGCTCCAAATTTCTTTAAACCTGTTTCAATCTTTTCTTCTCCATCTTTAACCACAACTAATGTTTTGTCTGATTTTACATTTGAAGTAATTGATCCGGCTCCCATATGCGAATGCGTTCCTAAAATACTATCTCCAACATAATTATAGTGTGGGACCTGAACAGTATTGAATAATACAACATTTTTTAATTCTGTAGAATTACCAACAACACAATCTTTTCCAACAATAACTTTTCCACGGATAAATGCCCCAGGTCTTACTTCTGTACCTTCATCAATTATCAATGGTCCGTTTAATGTTGCTGTTTTTGCTATTGTTACATCTTTAGCAATCCATATATCTTCCTGTGGATGGTCAAATTTATCTTTCGGCAAAGTCTTACCTAATTCAATTATAAAATCACCTATATTAGCTAATACTTCCCATGGATATTCTACCCCATCAAATAATTTAGCTGCAATTGTTTCGTTTAAATCATATAAATCTTTTATTTTGTACATTCTAGCACCTCTCTTTGTGAATTATTTTTCTTTCACTATTTAAAGAAAAACTGTTACTAATATAAGTAACAGTTTTTCGATATGATCTTATTCTACTGTAACTGATTTTGCAAGATTTCTTGGTTTATCTACATTTAATCCTTTTAATACAGAAGTATAATAAGCTATCATCTGTAACGGAATAACTGTTACCATTGGCATTAATACATCTTCTAATTCAGGTACTTCTACTATATAATCATTTACACCTTCTGCAAACTGCTCTCCTTCCTTACAAACAGTAATTGTCATTGCCCCTCTTGATTTAACTTCAACAATATTGCTTACTGTTTTTTCAAGTAAGTGACTCTGTGTAGCAACTGCTATTACCGGCATACCATCTGTAATAAGAGAAATTGTTCCGTGTTTTAATTCGCCTGCAGCATAACTTTCAGAATGAATGTATGAAATCTCTTTCAACTTAAGTGAGCCTTCCATACTAAGTGCATAATCAAGCCCTCTACCAATATATAATAAGCTTGACGCTGTTATTAACTTGCTGGCAATATATTTACATTTACTCTCAGCCTGCATTGTTTTTTCTAAAACTTCAGGAATATTCTTTAACTCTTCTGTAAGTCTCTTACACTCTGCTTCGTCTATACATCCTTTAGCATATGCCATTTCAAATGCTATTAAATACATAACAGACATCTGTACTGAGAAAGCTTTTGTTGATGCTACTGAGATTTCAGGACCTGCATGAGTATAAAGAACCATATCTGATTCTCTTGCAATTGAAGAGCCCTTAACATTAACAATTGAAAGTACTTCTGCGCCTCTTTCATGTGCTAACTGCAATGCTGCCTTAGTATCTGCCGTTTCACCTGACTGTGATACAACAACCATCAAATCATCTTTTCCAATTATAGGGTCTCTATATCTAAATTCTGATGCAATATCAACTGTGACTTCTGTTCTTGCTAATTTTTCAATTACATACTTTCCAACCATTCCTGCATGCATTGCTGTACCACATGCAACAATAAATAACTTATGATATGATTTTAATTTTTCAGGTGTAAGTCCACATTCTGATAAATCAGGCATACCATTCACAATTCTTGGTGCAATTGTTGTATTTACTGCTGTTGGCTGTTCATGTATTTCTTTTAACATGAAATGTTCATATCCACCCTTTTCAGCCGCATCCATATCAAGTTCTGAAACCTGAATTTCTTTCTTAATATTCTGCTTATGAAAATCACAAAATTCAATTCTATCTGACTTAATTGTTGCAATCTCACCATATTCAAGAAGATAATAATTTCTTGTATATTTTAAGATTGCAGGTACATCGCTGGCGATAAAGTTTTCTTCTTCACCTTTTCCAATAATTAACGGGCTGTCTTTTCTTACTGCATAAATTGTATCAGGAAAATCTTTAAAAATAATTCCCAATGCATATGCACCTGTAACATCTTTTAATGTCTTAATTATTGCATCTATAGGATCACCTTCATAATAGTAATCTAATAATTTTGCAACTGTTTCTGTATCTGTTTCACTTACAAATGTATATCCTTTATCAATTAGGAAATCTTTAATTTCTTTATAATTTTCTATAATCCCATTGTGTACAATTGATACTCTCTTATTTCCATGTGGATGAGAGTTAATGTCTGATGGTTCACCATGTGTTGCCCATCTTGTATGTCCAATACCACAATGTCCATATGGTTTATGTTCTTTTTTCATTTTTTCTGTAAGGTTCTTTAATTCTCCTTTTGCCTTACATACAGATATTTCACCTTTTTCAAATACTGCTATTCCTGCTGAATCATATCCTCTATACTCAAGTTTACTTAATGAGTCTATTAATACATCAGCGCAGTCTTTACTGCCCACATATCCTACTATTCCACACATTATTTGTTCCTCCTGTAAAATTGTGCCACATAATTATAGTAATTCACCATCTGATTAGCATTGTTGATTCTTAGAACATTATCTGTTCTACCTCTTATAAAATCATCTAATTTCTTCATATATTCATCAGCTGTTATTTCACCCTCTGCAACCTTGGTAAGACCTAATTCCCAACTTGCTGTCAATTCAGGGTTAAGAAGAGATCTTATTGACATATAAACTACGCCATAAACCATTTCTCCTAATTGCATTGGTGTCACAATCTGTGTTTTACTATTTAACTTAATGTATTCATTTTTTTGTAGTTTGGTTATTATTCCGGCTCTGGTAGCACTTGTACCAATTCCACTTCCTTTTATCTGAGCTCTTAAATCCTCGTCCTCTATAAGCTGACCTGCGTTCTCCATTGCAAGAATTAAAGAACCTGAATTATATCTTTTTGGTGGTTTTGTTTCACCTTCTTTAATATCCAGACCTACCATTGAAATTTTATCATTTTTCTTTATATTTTTCAACAATTCAAAAAATTTGCTGTCTAGTGTTAACTCCTGATTTTCACTATCATTAGTGCCATCCTGATTTTCAGCATCATTTTCCTGCTTATCTTTTGAGCTTTTCTTTTCGCCCGGAACGCCTGCAATTTCAAAATAACCTTTCTGAACTAATATTTTAAAATTGCTTCCAAATTGTTCCATTGTTTCACTACCATCTTTGAAAACAGATTTAACATTTCCTATCAATGATGCTTTTTTGTATATAGCCGGCGGATAAAAAATACTTAAAAATCTTCTTACAATAAGCACGTATACTTTCTGTGCAACCGGTTTTAAACTATTTAAGCCATTTAATCCCTGTCCTGTAGGAATTATTGCATAATGGTCTGTTATCTTCTTATCATCTACATATTTAGTTTTTTCTAACCCTTTGTAAGAACCTGCTTTTAAAATATTTTCAGCAAATCCTTTTACCGGAGTAAATCCTCTTAATCCATTTATATTCTTATAAATCTCTTTTGATACCGCAGTAGATAAAACTCGTGCATCAGTTCTTGGATAAGTTACCAGTTTCTTTTCATATAGTTCCTGAACTACATTCAATGTTTCATCAGGATTTATCTTAAATAATCTAGAACAATCATTCTGAAGTTCTGCAAGATTAAATAACAATGGAGGTTGCTTTTTTTCATCTTTTTTAGTAATTGACTTAACCATTAATTCGACCGGCTGTGAAACATTTATTGCCTCAATTAATTCTTCTGCCGTCTTTCTTTCTTTAAAACCATTTTCCTTATATAAAAATGGTGTTTCAAAATATTTTGTATTTTCAACTGCCTTCCATTCTGCATCTACTTTGTAATCTTCAATCTGCAATTTACCATTTACTCTGTAAAATGGTGTTTTTACAAAATTTCTTATTTCCCGTTCTCTATTGCATATCATTCCTAATACGCACGTCATAACCCGACCTACAGAAATCACTGTGTATTTTTTATTTAAGAATCTTGCAATTGAATTTCCATATCTAAGAGTTAATAATCTAGAGAAATTAATTCCCATTAAATAATCTTCCTTCGCTCTTAAATAAGCCGCGTCAGACAAATTATCATATTCAGATATATCTTTTGCTTCCCTAATTCCTCTTAAAATTTCTTCTTCAGTCTGAGAGTCAATCCATACACGTTTTTGTACTTTATCATGTACTCCTGCTTCCTGAGCCACCAGTCTGTATATATATTCTCCTTCTCTTCCTGAGTCAGTACAAACATATATCGTCTCTACATCTTCTCTGTTCAAAAGACCTTTTACAATATTAAACTGCTTTTTTACTCCAGGAATTACTTCATATTTCCATTCTCCTTCCGGAATAAAAGGCAAATCCTGAATATTCCATTTTTTCAATTTTTCATCGTAACATTCCGGATAGCTCATAGTAACCAAATGACCCACACACCATGTTACTACGGCATTTTCACTTTCTAAATATCCGTCACCACGTTTTGTATTCTCTTTTAATGCTTTTGCAAATTCAGCAGCAACACTTGGTTTTTCTGCTATAAATAGTGATTTTCCCATTAACACTCCTGCCTTGTCCGGTAATTAATTTATCTCGTCTAATGTAATACTGTATGATGGAAGAAATTTTTCAATAAAAAAAGCAATCTCCGGCATCTTCATTTCGTCTATACTCTTTTTAATTGAATTTTGTGCATTAACAAAATCTGTATTTCCCATTTTTGACTCTTCTATGCACTTTATATATGCTGATAATCTATCTGCAGCCTTTACATATTTCCACTCTTCATTTTGTTCTTCTTTTAAGATAGTTCTGTAAACCTTTCTCATTTCTTCCGGCAATTCATTTATAAGCTGATTAGTAGCCACTTCCTCTACCTTTTTATAAGAATCTCTTATTTCAGGTGCATAATATTTTATAGGTGTAGGCAAATCTCCCGTAATAATTTCGGATGTATCATGAAACATCGCTAAAACCGCTATGTGTTCTGCATCATTTTGTTTATTAAAATAGATATTTCCTATAGTAGCTAAAGCATGGGAAATAACAGCCACATCTAAACTATGTTCTGCTATATTTTCCTGAATTGTATTTCGCATAAGCCCCCATCTGTTTATATATTTCATTCGGGCAAGCATACCAAAAAAATTGTTCATTTATTCTCTCCATATTACAAAAGTTTTCTACCTTTTAAATAGATACAAAGGTCTTTTTGTCATTAAACATCATCAACAAAAAGACCTTTGTATTTGTAATTTACGGTATTACCTTCGCTTACAATATATTTATATTATTTAACTTCATATTTCAAATTTTTAAATATATATCTGAGAAATAAAATAATACTTCACAAACTCTTGTGCACTACATGTTTACACAATTATGCTCTCTTTACATATTTAAAAATTTCTTTACAACAGATTCCATTTCATCTACATTGCATAAGTTATTATGACGGATTTCTGCGTTTCTGATTTCTTCAATTGCATTTGGAACTTTAACATTTCCAATCTTGCTTAATTCATCAACTAATTCAAAATCGCCAAGCTTATCATATGCAGGATTAATTGCATTCATAACACTTCTTGTAAATTTGAATGGGCTTGCTGTACTTGCAATAACAGTTACCTTATCATCATTTGTATCTTTCTTGTACTTACCATATACACATGAAGCAACTGCAGTATGAGTGTCCATAATATATCCTGTCTTGTCATATACTCGTTTAATTTCTTCTGTTGTTTCAGCTTCAGTAGCATAATTTCCATAAAAATCAGCAAGTTGCTTTCTCATTGAATCAGTAATAGTATATTTTCCGTCTTTTGCAAGTTCTGCCATTAATTCAGCATTCTTTTCTGAATCATTTTCAGCAATTTTATAAATTAATCTTTCAAGATTACTTGAAATCAAAATATCCATAGATGGTGAGTTTGTTAAAATAAACTCTCTGTTTCTATCATAGCATCCTGTTTCAAAGAAATCATAAAGTACTTTATTATCATTTGAAGCACATACTAATTTATCAATCGGAAGTCCCATATTCTTTGCATAGTAAGCTGCTAAAATGTTACCAAAGTTACCTGTTGGAACTACAACATTAATTTTTTCATCCTTAGCAACTTTTCCTTCTGCAAATAATTTTGCATATGCATATACATAATAAGCAACCTGTGGGATAAGACGTCCAATATTAATTGAGTTTGCTGATGAGAACTGGAATCCTTTTTCATCCATTTCTTTTGCAAGTTCTTTATTTCCAAATATAGCTTTAACTCCACTCTGTGCCTGGTCAAAGTTTCCATTTATTGCTACAACAAATGTGTTATCACCTTTCTGTGTAACCATCTGTTTTTCCTGAATAGGGCTTACTCCACCATGTGGATAAAATACTACAATTCTTGTTCCTTTAACATCTGCAAATCCTGCCAAAGCAGCCTTACCTGTATCACCTGATGTAGCTGTCAAAATAACAATTTCGTTTTTAACATCATTCTTTTTAGCTGATGTTGTAAGTAAATGTGGAAGTATTGACAATGCCATATCCTTAAATGCTATTGTTGCGCCATGGAAAAGTTCCAAATAGTATGCGCCATCAACTTCTGCTAATGGAGCAATTTCTTCTGTATCAAATTTAGAATCATATGCTTTATTAATACAATTCTTTAATTCTTCCTCTGTAAAGTCTGTAAAGTATAATTTCATAACTTCATATGCAACTTCCTGATATGTCATTTTTGACAATTCATTTACAGATACTTCTAACTTCGGAATAGTTGTAGGTACAAATAATCCTCCATCATCTGCTAATCCTTTTAAAATAGCCTGTGATGCCTTTACTTCTCCACCTTGTCCACGGGTACTTCTGTATAATACTTCCATCTTTTCCTCCTACTGATAACCTTATTTGTTATTTATATAGTTTATTAAACCTTCTGCTTTAATGATTTTCTGCATAAACTCCGGGAATGCCTGACCTTTAAATTCAGTTCCTTTTGTTTCATTGTAAATCATACCTGTATCAAAATTAACTCTTACCACGTCTCCTGCCTCAATGCCTTTAGCAGCTTCCGGGCATTCAATAATTGGTAAACCAATATTTATTGCATTTCTATAAAAAATTCTGGCAAATGTTTCAGCTATAACACAACTTACACCCGATGCCTTAATTGCTATTGGTGCATGTTCTCTTGATGAACCACATCCAAAGTTCTTATCAGCTACTATAATATCGCCTTCTTTGACATTTTTTACAAAATCAACGTCTATATCTTCCATACAATGCTTTGCAAGTTCCTTTGCATCAGGAACATTTAAGTATCTTGCTGGAATAATTACATCTGTATCAACATTATCGCCATATTTAAATACTCTTCCTTTAGCTTCCATTTCTGCCTCCTATAGTCCTAATTCTTCCGGTCCTGAAATCTTACCTGTAACTGCACTTGCTGCTGCTACTGCAGGGCTTGAAAGGTAAACTTCTGATTCAGGGTCTCCCATACGTCCTACAAAGTTTCTGTTTGTTGTAGCTATTGCTCTTTCTCCCTTTGCAAGAATACCCATATGTCCTCCAAGACAAGGGCCACATGTTGGTGTGCTTACTGCGCATCCGGCTTTAATGAAAGTCTGAATTAAGCCTTCTTCAATTGCCTGTAAATATACTGCCTGAGTTGCTGGGAAAATTATGGCTCTTACACCTTTTTTAACTTCTCTGCCTTCTAATACTTTGGCAGCAATTCTCATATCTTCAATTCTTCCGTTTGTACATGAACCAATAACAACCTGATCAATCTTAACTTCGCCAACTTCGTCAATTGTTCTTGTATTTTCAGGAAGATGTGGAAATGCAACTGTCGGTCTTAATTTACTTAAGTCAATAGTGTATTCCTCATCATATTCAGCATCCTCATCTGCTTCATATACTGTAAATTCTTTAGTAGAATGTTCCTTCATATACTGAATAGCCAAATCATCTACAGGGAAAATACCATTCTTTCCACCTGCTTCGATTGCCATATTTGTCATAGCGAATCTGTCATCCATAGATAAGTATTTAATTCCATCTCCAACAAATTCCATTGAGCGGTATAATGCACCGTCAACACCGATTAAACCAATTATATGTAAAATAATATCTTTTCCACTTACCCATTTAGCCGGTTTACCTGTAAGATTAAATTTAATAGCTGATGGAACTTTAAACCAAGCCTGACCTGTAGCCATACCTGCTGCCATATCAGTACTTCCTACACCTGTTGAGAAAGCTCCAAGGGCTCCATATGTACATGTATGTGAATCTGCACCAATAACTACGTCTCCGGCAACAACTAACCCTTTTTCAGGAAGTAATGCATGTTCAATTCCAACTCTTCCTGTTTCAAAGTAATTAGTAATTTCGTTTTCTTCTGCAAAATCTTTAACGCATTTATATAATTCTGCTGATTTAATATCTTTATTTGGTGTAAAATGATCTGGTACTAATGCAATTTTATCTTTGCAAAACACACAATCAACATTCATTTTTTTCATTTCGCCAATCGCTACAGGAGCTGTTACATCATTACCTAAAACCAAATCTAAATTGGCTTCAATCAACTGTCCTGCTTCGACTTTATCTAATCCCGCATGTGCTGCAAGAATTTTCTGAGTCATAGTCATTCCCATGTTCAGATTCCTCCTTAATTGAATACGCTTTTATTCTAATGCACTATTTTATAACAAAATTCAATCAGCGTCAATTGATGATAATTATTTATTTCATTTTAAATCTTAACAATTCATTATAATTATCCATATCGAGAACTATTACATTTCCATCAAATCCAATAACGTACAAATTATCGTCTATATATAATCCTCTAGAAGAATATATATTTCCGGACATTTTTATTTTTGCTCTTCTTACAAATTTTTCATTTTCTTTATCATATCCAAATATATAATAATAATTTTCTATATTACCATTTTTATATTCTTCAGCCATGAATCCGATTATATTTTTCTCATAAGATACCATAACCGCTTTATAATTATATAACGCTTCTGAATATTCAGTTCCACTTATCACCTTTCTGGATTCTAATTCAGCTTTTCCATTTTTAATATTATACATATCAAGTTTTATTTCCTGATTATTTTCATTTTCTGTATTCATTCCTAATCCTAATAAACTATCTTCTCCATAGAAATGCAAATAATCTGAGTATCCGGAAATTTTTAATTTTCCAATAATACTTGGATTTTCTATATCAGAAAAATCAACTGCAAAAAGAGGGTCTGTATTTCTATATGTAACAAAATATCCATAATCGCCCATAAATCTTGCTGAATAAATTTCTTCATTTTCAGCTAATCCTTCTGTTTTTGAAACAACTTTCATGCCTGAATCTAAAACATACAGATTATTGTGCATATCATTTTTATAGAAATCATTTTCTAAAACTTTTTCATTATATATGTCTTCGTATCCGATTACTTCATCCTGTTTATTATAAACAACAATTCTACTAACAAGATTTTTATAATCATTAACGGTTGTAACCATTCTAATATGCCCTTTATATTCATCAACAGATAAATTGTCATCTATTGTTCCATCTACAACTCCATCTGCAATTATTTTCAAATTTCCATCTTTGCATTGTATTTTTATTATTTCGGTATTGCTTTTTTCACGTACATAAACAACTTTTTCTTTTGCATATACTTCATTAAAATTAATATCCGGATATGCTTTTTTAAGATATTTTTTATATTCCTTTCTTATTTTTACATCTTTATCTTTTATATCTATTTTGCTTATATATTTTTTTCCTTCCTTTGTGTCAGAAATATCTTCCTCACTGCTTTTTGATATGCATAAATACAAATTGTCCTCACTCATATAAACATTAGTATTTCCGACAGCTATAGCCTTTGTTCCCATTATTTTGTCGGGTTTTAAAATATTAACTGATGTAACAATAACATAATCACTACCATCACTATTTTCAGGAATATAAATATCCGAAGCTGCCATTTTTTTATTTTGAACATATGGTACGCAATTGTCTATTGAAATATTGTCTATTGGTTTATTTGTAACAGTATATAAAATATTTCCAACTAATCTTGAAGAATTATAATTGCCTTCTATCTTCAAAGTTGATGCTAATTTAACATTTTCAATATCTGTTATATCGTAAATCAATATTTCTGTATTTCCCGAATAAATTGCTATATCATAACATCCCATTTTTCCGGTTGAAGAACTATATTTACTTGCAAAAACTACGAGTCTATTATCATTAACGTACATTTCCTGATACTCATATTTATTTTTATTTTTTCCTGATGATAAGTTTATTGCTCCAACCTGTTTAGTATTTTCTCCATCAGCATTGCATATTAAAACTTTACTCTTGCTTTGATTAAGAAGAAATATATTCTTGCCATTCGTCTTTACGATATCTGCTTCATCTACGCCTTGCGTCTGTACATTTGTATTGTAAGATTTAGATTGTGATGATGCTGAAGAATCTGCTACATTAGTACTTTCAGATTTTGCAGTTTTAAGTCCGTTTCTTTCTTTCATTCCATAGTAAATTGCATTATTTGCAATTTGTAAATTTTTAAGTTTATCATATATATCCGAATAACTTTCATTATTGTCTGATTTGCTCTCATTATTCTTTTCATTTACAACTACATTGAACGTTCCACTATTATTATCGTTAGTTATATAATTGTATGTAACATTAAATACTCCAACAATTAACGCAAGGCATGCGGCAATTGTTCCAATTTTAAGTATTTTCCCCTGTTTTTTTCTTTCATTACTTTTGTTTAATAATCCGTTTAATTCTTCACTGTTCATTTTGTCAGGAATTATTGTTTTATCAGATTCTTCTTTTATAAAACTTGCAATTTTTTTATTTTCTTTATTTACATCCTCAAAAAAATCTTTCTTATCCATTCCTAATCCTCCAAATATTTTTTCAATTTGTTTAAACTTCTATTCAATTTAGATCTTATGGTTGATGATTTAATATGTAATATTTTTCCGACTTCTTCACTTTTATATCCTTCTATAATGCATAATGTCACAATCATTCTGTCTGTTTTATTCAATATGCTCATAGCCATTTCCAAGTCGATTTTTTCTTCTTTATTATCTGTTTTTCCTTCAACACCTGTTAATTCATCAAATTGGATAACTTTAGGATTTTGAATTGTTACTTTATCATATTTTTCCCGCATTTGTCTTTTACATTTGCCTGATAATATTTTTATAATCCAAATATCAAATTTATCTGTGTTTTTTAGTTTTCCAATTCCTTTATAAGCATCTAAAAATGTTTCACTTACTGCATCTTTAGCCTGTTCACTGTTTCCTATTGTGTAAAATGCAAATTTGTACAAATCTCTATATACTGCTGAATACAGATTTTCAAATGCAGTCTTATTTCCCACCTTTGCTTTTTCTACATCATTGATTTCATAATCCATATTGTTTTCTCCATAATTTATTCCTGAATAAACAATAGTGTTTTCCAGGTTGTGTACACTTTACCCTTCAAATATATAGTGTTCTTCTTTTTCCGTTTTGTTGCATTCTTCTTTAAAATATGTTATAAATTTCTTGTTGCTTTTTGGAGCGGTATCGAAGAGGCCATAACGAGACTGACTCGAAATCAGTTTGTCCATTTACTTGGGCACGTGGGTTCGAATCCCACTCGCTCCGCTTTTCTCTTGTTATACACATGACTTTTTTGTATATAACAACAAAACTCATCTTACATGATTATTTGCATATTCACATGCATTACTCTTCATGTAAGATGAGTTTTTTCGTTTACGTGACTTTGACCTTATGAAATCAAATTACACTGCCATCATAAAACACCATAATAAAAAGCACATAACAGCTAAATATCCGAAGAAAATCACCATTCCTTTTTTGTTTTCATAAAATTCCATAATGAATTCCTCCTTTCTAAAATCCGATTCCTTTATTTATATAAAATTATATCATTTTTTCCTTTGTTTTTCTATGACTAAGCTTGTTTTTCCACGGACAAATATAGCCAATATAACGTCTCCTTTTTTGGTTATTTTTACATCTTATTTCACCTGTATGTATATTTTATTTTTGCTACTTTTTATGATAAGATATATTATTATGTCAAAACAAAAAAGCGTGAAACAACAAAGTGTGTTTAGTATAATAGTTTATAACTTTATGTTGGAATCAAAAAGGTCTTTCACCCACTCATTAGCAAGCTCATGTGGCCTTAAACCTTTTGCCCCTGGCATAAACTTTATACTATTATTTATGCTGACAATTTCAATATTGTCACTTTTATCATTTTACTAATTTATAAAGGAGTATTCGCAATGTATTACAACTCTTTAAATGCTTATTTAAGAAATAAATTTGGATGTAAAGTATATAAATTGTCTATAAGTTCCGGCCTTTCATGTCCTAACAGAGATGGTAATATTAGTACGGGTGGTTGTATTTTTTGTAGTGAAGGTGGTTCAGGTGACTTTGCCAGCAATCCTTCATATTCAATAACTGCCCAAATTGAGGAAGCAAAAGAAAAAGTTTCAAAGAAAATATCATCAGGTAAATACATAGCCTATTTTCAATCATTTACAAATACATATGGTTCTGTTGAATATTTAAGAAAAATATTTACAGAAGCAATAAATCATCCTGATATTGTTGCTTTGTCAATTGGGACCCGACCTGACTGTTTGCCTGACGAAGTAATTGCACTTTTAAATGAATTAAATTCAATTAAACCTGTCTGGATTGAACTTGGATTACAGACAATTCACGAAAAAACTGCAGAATTCATTAATCGCGGTTATAATTTGGATTGTTTTAATAACGCTGTAACACGTCTCAATCAAGCTAATATAGATATTATAGTACATTTAATATTAGGACTTCCCGGAGAATCTATAGAAGACATATTACAATCAGTTGATTATGTTTGCTCCTTACATATTCAAGGCATTAAGCTTCAATTACTCCACATATTAAAAAACACTACTCTTGCAGATATTTATATGCGAAATCCTTTTCATGTTTTCACTATGGATGAATATGTTTCCCTGATAGGCAAATGTCTTGAGCACATTCCTTCAAACATTGTTATTCATAGATTAACCGGAGATGGTCCAAAATCTTTATTAATAGAGCCTTTATGGAGCGGAAATAAAAAATTAGTTTTAAATACTCTCAATAAATATTTATCTGATATGGACATTATTCAAGGGAGTAAAGTTATCAACTAACTATTTACTTAACTACACCTTGTTTTGTTTCGCTCTCAAGAGTTGTTTGTATTTCCTGACTTTGTGTAGTTTCAATTTCCTGTGTATTTTCTACTTCACTGGTTTCTTCTGTCGTTACTTCACTTTCATATTCAGAAGTCGTTTCCTGACTTTCTGTTTCACTTATCGTTTCTGTGATTTCTTCTTCAGTAAAAGGTTCAGAAATCTCTTCTTCAACTATTTCTGGTTCTATATTCAATATTAGCTCATCATCGTCATTTGCCACACCCTTTTTTTCAACTTCTCCTGCCAGGGTATTAATACTTTTCCTACATAGTTTATTATAATCTTCCTTTCCTGCTTCTGCCAATTTTATACACAATGCAGCTTTTCCTAGTGAAACATTATTTTTCTTTGCAACTTTTTCAACCTTTTTATCTACTTTTATATCCTGATAAATTGTTTTAAATTTCTTTCCCTTATCAATTTCGTATTTTTCAGTATTATATTGAACTGAATTTAGTACTTCTTTTCTTGTCTTTGCATTATCTGACACAACTGTTACAAGCATAGAATTCTTATTTTTTTTCAAATATCCTTCATTCGATATTTCTTTTATAATTCCATTCATTACATCTTCGCATTTAGATTTTTCATTCAATTTGTTTCTCAATTTTTTTACAATTAACTTTGCATCTTTGTTTCCTGCTACAATTTTTTCAACGCATCCTTCCTTATTAAATTGTACCGTAATACTTGGATTAACATCTACAATTATGGAAAAAGCATATTTTTCCTCCTTAAACTGCTGTTTTGGAGAAAATACCATTATAACAATCATAATACACGCCACCATAGCAGTAACAATACCACCAAATATAACTTTATTATTCTTTCTAAATAACGGCTCATCATTACCAAAAAGTTCAGACTCGTCTTTTATTTTTTCTATTTTATTTTCACAAATTTTATTAACTAAATCCGGAGCCATTGATTCAAATTTGTCATCTAAAATTTCTTTTATATCCTTTTCTTTCATCATATGCCTCCTATGCTTCAATTTTACTCTTCATTTTTTTTAATGCTCTGTTATATTTAGATAATACAGTTGATAGCGGTAATCCTGTAATTTCAGCAATTTCTCTATGTTTCATCCCCATATATATGTACATAATTACAATCGTTCTTTCTTCTTTTTTTAATGACGCAAGTGCCTGTTCTAATAAAATTCGTTGTTCACTAACATTATTTTCATTATCTGTCACATAATTCTCCACCAAATCAAAATCAACTTTTGTAATTTTTCCATATTTTCTTATGTGGTCGAGATATACATTTTTTGCGACACGACACATCCACCCCATAGGTGTACCTTGTTTTGTGTATAAATGACTTCCATTACGCACTTTTATATATGTATTTTGCAGCATATCTTCTGCATCTTCTTTGTTTCTCGTAAGCGATAATAAAAACCCATACAATTGTTTATACGATGCATAATATAATTGTGCAAAAGATTCATTATCACCATCTGCTATTTTTGCAAATAATCCTTCATCTATTTTATTATTTTCACTTTGCATAAATATTACCTTATTATATCCCCTTTTTATTCACCCCGTAATTAGTATCATCTCATACTCTATTATCTACTAATTAAACGTGATATGTTCAATTTTTATTGCATAAATTAAATGCAAAACTGATTTTTATTGCATATAAACTAAAAAATTGAATAAAAATTAAGCAAAAAGTTTAGTTTCTATTCAACTTTTTAAGTTTTATATTTTATTTTTAGCTATTTTCTTTGTTTCGTCAATCAAAACATTTTTAAATTCCACATATTCTTCAGTTCCGTCAACATAATACTCATGTGGCATTTTTGTTCTCTTTACTTCAGGATAAATTTTTTTCATTTGTTCATTACAATACTTCTGTTTTTCTAAAATTTCCGGATCGTCATACACTAATTCACCATTTTTAAATATTGTTTTTTGTAATTTTTCTAATTTAAAATTAGTAATTGTAGTATGTTTTAATAAATTGGCCGGATCAGCAATAACTATTTTATCCCTTGATACATTTTCTATTCTTCTTGCCATTATATCTGCAATTGCATATCCTGTTTCTTTATCATATGCTCTATATAATTTTTTAAAATCAGGATTGATTGTCTTTGAAACATCATTACTTAATTTTATTTTAGGAATCCAATTTCCATCTTTCTTTAATGCAACTTCTTTATATACGCATCCCATTCTTCCTTCAGGTTTAGAAATGTTATCGCCAACACCAAGACTTGAGAACTCTGCTCCCTGTATAATTAATGATTCTATTGATTCAGCTGTAAGTCCATTGCTTAAGCATATTCCTGCATCTTCTAATCCTGCATCATCAAGCATTTTTCTTGCTTTCTTAGATAAATAAGCTAAATCTCCTGAGTCAATTCTAATTCCTTTTAATCTATAACCGTTTGGAACTAAATACTCTTTTGCAACTCTTATAGCATTTGGAACGCCACTTCTTAGAGTATCAATTGTATCAACTAATAATAAGCAATTATCCGGATAAGCTTTTGCATATGCTAAAAATGCATCATACTCAGTGTCATATGACTCAATCCAACTATGTGCCTGAGTTCCCAGTCCTTTCATATTAAGCATATCCGCAGCAATATCATTACTTGTTCCATCACATCCTGCCATAATTCCATATATTGACGCATCTATTGCTGCTTCACAACCATCTGCTCTTCTAGCTCCAAATTCCATTATTGTCACATCATCAGGAGTAGCTTCTACTATTCTTCTTGCTCCTGTTGCATGTTCCATTGCTCCGTTAACCATAGATAAAATTGCAGTTTCAATTATCTGTGCTTCAATTATAGGTGCTTTTACCGTTATTATAGGCTCATTTGGAAATACAGGAGTTCCATCAGGTATTGCATATATATCACCCGAGAATTTCAAATTTTTTAAATATTCTACAAATGACTTACCATATCCTTTTCTTTCTAAATATGATAATTCCTGTTCTCCAAAACTGAAATCTTTAATGTATTCTATTACTTTATCTAATCCTGCCATAATAGCATACCCGCCATTGTTAGGCACTTTTCTAAAGAAAACATCAAATGCAGCAATCTGATTTTGCATTCCATTCTGATAATATCCGTTCGCCATTGTAAATTCATATTCATCTGTCATAAGAGTATAATTTCTTGGTAAACGTTTATATCCATTATATATTTTCATCAAACTTACCTCTGTCTTTCTTTTTGTTTTTCACTATTCCCATTTTACTTAGTCTTATTTCTTTATTATATTTGTATATCTTTTTAATTTTATTACTTGAAGTTTAAATTGTCTACCTTTTAAAATAAAAAATACCAAACTGTGGATGTTATTCGCAACCTGATTATACTCTTTGGATTACCTCATGCTAAAAAAGAGCCTAAAAAATGCGGTCAATCCTATCGAATTAACCGCATTTCATTAAAAATCAATCTTAGTTATTGATTAACTTGTCTTCTTCATTATTCCAGCTGTAAAGTTTTC
>NZ_QUGP01000020.1:0-11615 GCF_003479125.1 Eubacterium sp. AF19-12LB
TCAGTGTAAAATGTACTTGGGTCATGTAAAAGTCCTCCTGGGTATGTTTTTGTCGTTAAAAACATTGTACCGTAAAAGGACTGTTATATGGCCTTTTTACTTTTACACAATTATACGGACTTTATCTATTTTCAGCCTGTATCATAGCTAAACAAATCGAGTTGTGTGTCCGTTTTTGGGCGTTCTGCTAGCTTGTTTAAAGTCTCTTGAATGAATGTATGTTCTAAGTCAAAAAACTCTGACAGCGCCTTTATATAGCTTTCTTTTTCTTCTTTTTTTACTTTAATGATCGATAGCAACAATGATTTAACACTAGCAAGTTGAATGCCACCATTTCTTCCTGGTTTAATCTTAAAGAAAATTTCCTGATTCGCCTTCAGTACCTTCAGCAATTTATCTAATGTCCGCTCAGGAATGCCTAGCGCTTCTCTAATCTCTTTTTTAGTCGTCACCAAATAAGGCTTGTATACATCACTTTTTTCGCTAATATAAGCCATTAAATCTTCTTTCCATTCTGACAAATGAACACGTTGACGTTCACTTCTTTTTTTCTTGAATTTAAACCACCCTTGACGGACAAATAAATCTTTACTGGTTAAATCACTTGATACCCAAGCTTTGCAAAGAATGGTAATGTATTCCCTATTAGCCCCTTGATAGTTTTCTGAATAGGCACTTCTAACAAGTTTAATCACTTCTTTTTCTTCTAAGGGTTGATCTAATCGATTATTAAACTCAAACATATTATATTCGCACGTTTCGATTGAATAGCCTGAACTAAAGTAGGCTAAAGAGAGGGTAAACATGACGTTATTACGCCCTATTAAACCCTTTTCTCCTGAAAATTTCGTTTCGTGCAATAAGAGATTAAACCAGGGTTCATCTACTTGTTTTTTGCCTTCTGTACCGCTTAAAACCGTTAGACTTGAACGAGTAAAGCCCTTATTATCTGTTTGTTTGAAAGACCAATCTTGCCATTCTTTGAAAGAATAACGGTAATTGGGATCAAAAAATTCTACATTGTCCGTTCTTGGTATACGAGCAATCCCAAAATGATTGCACGTTAGATCAACTGGCAAAGACTTTCCAAAATATTCTCGGATATTTTGCGAGATTATTTTGGCTGCTTTGACAGATTTAAATTCTGATTTTGAAGTCACATAAACTGGCGTTTCTAAAACAAAATATGCTTGATAACCTTTATCAGATTTGATAATTAACGTAGGCATAAAACCTAAATCAATAGCTGTTGTTAAAATATCGCTTGCTGAAATAGTTTCTTTTGCCGTGTGAATATCAAAATCAATAAAGAAGGTATTGATTTGTCTTAAATTGTTTTCAGAATGTCCTTTCGTGTATGAACGGTTTTCGTCTGCATACGTACCATAACGATAAACGTTTGGTGTCCAATGCGTAAATGTATCTTGATTTTCGTGAATCGCTTCTTCGGAAGTCAGAACAACGCCACGTCCGCCAATCATGCTTTTTTTTGAGCGATACGCAAAAATAGCCCCTTTGCTTTTACCTGGCTTGGTAGTGATTGAGCGAATTTTACTATTTTTAAATTTGTACTTTAACAAGCCGTCATGAAGCACAGTTTCTACAACAAAAGGGATATTCATTCAGCTGTTCTCCTTTCTTACGAAAATTAATTAGTTAGAAGCTACGATCAAAGTTGAATCACAACAAAAAAGGCAATCAACTAAGTTTTTCTTAATTGATTGCCTGGTATCTTCTTAAAGACTTGAAATTCCCTCAAAAACCCGATATAATGGGTTTACAGATATTTAAGTATCTGATTAATAAAGTAATTAAATACTTTACCAAATTTCGGGTCTCGACTTCTTTAATTGATTGGTGGTAATCAATTAAGGCTCGCAACTTATTTTCTTGGCGGAAAATAAGTTGGTCGTGGCTCTTTTTTTGTATTCTTTATTCAGTTCGTTGTTTCGTTATATCTAGTATACCGCTTTTAAAAAAAATAAGCAACAATTTCGTTAAATATATTAACGACAATCATTGCTTCTCTTCTTCTATTTGCAACTCTACTTGTTCTAATTCATTAGGAATTAAGTCAATAACTAAGGTTGAGTTTGTCAATTCTGCAATTCGTTCCAATGTTTTTAATGTCGGATCTGATTTTCCTGATTCAATCAATGAATAATTTGATCTACTCATTTCTAATTCTTGGGAGAATTTTTCTTTTGATTTGGTACCTCTCATCTTTTTTAAGCTTTCTCTAAATGCTAGTTCCAAGTTTCTCCCTCCTGTTTATGTAAATATTTTGCACGTTTTCCATTTAATTATATCGTTACACCTTGTAAATCACAAGTGATTAATCACAAATCACTTGTGATTAGTGATTGTTATTGGTGTTGCCTAGAACGATTCTAAGCACATGTTTAATTTTAAAGTGGGCAATTATCTTTAAAATGTCCTACAATGATTCAATAAAAGCATGGCTGCTAGTGAAACTTGCGACCATGCTTTTAAAAATACTTAATGGGGTCCCGAGCGCTTTAGCTCCTTGGAAGCTGTCAGTAGTATACCTAATAATTTATCTACATTCCCTTTAGTAACGTGTAACTTTCCAAATTTACAAAAGCGACTCATAGAATTATTTCCTCCCGTTAAATAATAGATAACTATTAAAAATAGACAATACTTGCTCATAAGTAACGGTACTTAAATTGTTTACTTTGGCGTGTTTCATTGCTTGATGAAACTGATTTTTAGTAAACAGTTGACGATATTCTCGATTGACCCATTTTGAAACAAAGTACGTATATAGCTTCCAATATTTATCTGGAACATCTGTGGTATGGCGGGTAAGTTTTATTAAGACACTGTTTACTTTTGGTTTAGGATGAAAGCATTCCGCTGGCAGCTTAAGCAATTGCTGAATCGAGACTTGAGTGTGCAAGAGCAACCCTAGTGTTCGGTGAATATCCAAGGTACGCTTGTAGAATCCTTCTTCAACAATCAGATAGATGTCAGACGCATGGCTTTCAAAAACCACTTTTTTAATAATTTGTGTGCTTAAATGGTAAGGAATATTCCCAACAATTTTATACCTCTGTTTGTTAGGGAATTGAAACTGTAGAATATCTTGGTGAATTAAAGTGACACGAATGTTCAGTTTTAATTTTTCTGACGATAAGTTGAATAGATGACTGTCTAATTCAATAGACGTTACCTGTTTACTTATTTTAGCCAGTTTCGTCGTTAAATGCCCTTTACCTGTTCCAATTTCGTAAACGGTATCGGTTTCTTTTAAATTCAATTGTTTTATTATTTGGTTGAGTACTTTTTCACTCGTTAAAAAGTTTTGAGAATATTTTATATTTTTGTTCATGTAATCACTCCTGAAGTGATTACATCTATAAATAAATACAGAAGTTAAACGATTTGTTTGTAATTTTAGTTATCTGTTTAAAAAGTCATAAGATTAGTCACTGGTAGGAATTAATCTAACGTATTTATTTATCTGCGTAATCACTGTTTTTAGTCTGTTTCAAAACAGTAGATGTTTTATCTACATTACGCATTTGGAATACCAACATGACGAATCCCTCCTTCTTAATTACAAATTTTTAGCATCTAATTTAACTTCAATTCCTATTATACAAAATTTTAAGATAATGCACTATCAACACACTCTTAAGTTTGCTTCTAAGTCTTATTTCCATAACTTTAGGGTTAACCATACGCAAGACCAATCACTCTCGGACAATACTCATGATTTTCGGTAAAAAACGTAAAAGAAATAAGAACAATTAACAAAATGTATAATAACATATAGTGGTTCAGTTGTCAAGACAAAAATCTAAGCTTTTTATAATGAACTGATATATGTAACTGGGTAGGGGAGAAAATCCCCCCTTAGGCTGCATGATCATCCAGTAACAGAATCGGATAATAGCAGGATGCCGGTGTTTGATTATTGAGTGCAGAATGACAACGTTCAAAGTTGTAAGTGTGCACATATTTACCGATTGCCTTCCGTGCTTCTCTGATATTGTTATATTGGGTCAGATATGCTTCCTCGTACTTGAAGCTTCGGAACCATCGTTCAATCATGATATTGTCAGCCCACCGGCTTTTACCATCCATGCTTTGACGGATCTGGTTCTCTTTGAGGAAATTCATGTACTCATTGCTTGTAAACTGACAGCCCTGATCTGAATTCAGGATAACAGGTTTTGCCACTATAAACGCCTTTTTTAACGCAGTTATGACCATTCTGGTATCCAGAGTATCATCGACTTCCCAGCCAACGATACAGCGGCTGTACCAGTCAATCACAGCGGTCAGATACAGAAATCCACGCTTAATGGGGATGTATGTAATGTCGATTGACCATGCCTGATTTGGACGGTCGATAACGGCGTTACGTAGCAGATACGGGCAGACTTTAGCCTGTCGCATACGTTTAGAAAGGTTCATTTTTGGATAAATTGGATCAATCCCCATTTCATTCATATAACGGCGCGTTTTCCGGCGACCAACCTGATGCCCACGCTTCTTCAGTTGAGCAGACAGTTGTCGTGCTCCCCAGACCGGATTATCCGTGTGTAATCGATCTATGATCGATTTGCAATCCAACTCCTCCTGAGATATGGGCATGCCCTTGTAATAAACACTGGTACGATTGATATCAAGAAGTGTAGCTCCTGTTTTAACTGGAAGTTCTTTAGTCTTCAAAAGGTTTTGGACTAAATTTACTCTCGTAGTCAGGTCCAAGTGTTTCTTCAGATTTTTTTTTCAACCAATCCACCTGCATGGTGAGCTGGCCAACTTTTTTCGCATATTCAGCTTTTTCCTTGCGTTCTAAAGCGAGTTTTTCTTTCAGATTATCCTCTCGTGTGTCATTAAAAACCACGGATGCTTTATCGAGGAACTCCTTCTTCCAGTTGCGGAGAAGATTCGGCTGAATATTGTTTTCGGTTGCGATTGTATTTAAGTCCTTTTCTCCTTTGAGCAGTTCAATCACTAATTCTGATTTGAATTTGGCAGAGAAATTTCTTCTTGTTCGAGACATAATAATAATCCTTCTTTCTGTAGTGTTTACAGTATATCAGATTCATTAAGAAATGTCTCTTGAAGTGTCTTAAATTACGATACCATTATAACAATCAATAGCGACTAATGATTTTCATGTAAAAGGACACCAAACTATACGGTGTCCTTTTCAAATTCTTACGTCATATCAAGGCTCATTCAATCGTGGTAAATTCGTGGTAAAATGAGTGCTTTCCTATATTTCAAAATGCTTGAAAGTATAGTGTTTATGCGGATAATCAAAAATCAGATATAAAATTTGTTATAAATACTATCTATGTTTAATGCCTTTTCAACATTTTTCTTCTTCGCCATATTATTTTTCTTCCCTTTCCTCGTCTGGAACAAATTCCATAATATCCTGTATATTGCAATGCAATACATTACATATTTTTTCCAGAACCTGTGTATTTACATGCTCATTCTTTCCTAATTTAGCCAAAGCATTTGTTGTAATTCCAGCCTTTTCTCTAAGGTCTATCTTCATCATATTTTCATCTATTAATTTTTTCCATAATCTGTTGTATCTGATTGCCATTGCTAATCCCTTTCGTATCATCACAACTATTTATTACCTTTTTAGTATATCATTTGAGTTGTTTTAATTCAATCTTAAATTGATTTTTTCAATCTATAATACATCTGACCATATCCAACCTATATTTATAGAATAAGCAGAGAAATCATCTCCCTCTGCCCTTATTCCACATCTTATCTTCCACCTTATCTTTACCAGCATCTTTGCCAACACTCTCATCATAAATCCTCTGAAACTCCTCATAAAGCTCATCTCCATCAAGCTTTATCCCCAGCCGTTTCATTGCATCCGAAAACAGTCTTATACTTTCACTTACATCAGCAATATCAAATCCGAATATATCTGCCTTAACAGAATCACTGACATTCTCATAACCACCTAGCTCTGATATTCTCCTTACAATCCAGCCAACTTTGTCCATAGGCTCTTTTTCTTTAGGTTCCACAAATTCACTTTTACCTTTTACATCAGTTATACTTTCGCCAACTCTTGCCATATTCACATCAGACGAATTATGAATCTCTGGTATTCCTATGCCATCTAAATCAGTCTGTTGTTTTCTCGCACTATCAGCTTGCTCTTTCAGTCTGCTTATTTCATTCTGATTATTGTCAAGATTCATGACCTCAACATTTGCATCAGGCTCAACGACTGTTGCCGTTGCTTTCTCAACCTCAGTATCCTCTTCCATCCCCGGTATCTCAACATCCCTGTCAGCAACAATCTCCTCCTTCCCCGACACCGCATAATAAGCCGTATACAAATCTTCTTTTATAATGTCATCAGCAAGCTGTATCTGCCTCTTAACATTTCTCTTCTCCTGCTTCAGTTCGTCCAGTTCTTCCTGCACTTCCACATGCCATATCTGATACTCCCAATACTGCTCTTCATTCTTTATACTGCGTTTCCGGCTTGAGCTTTCTTGGTATATCTCATGCTGTCTGTCCTCAATCTGCTGAATCCTTTCTTCCTGCTCACTTATGAAATCCACAAGCTCCACAATACTTTTGATGTCATTATTCACAAGCAACAAATATTCGTCCTGTAACTGATGAAACCTCTTCAAATCCTCTGCATACTTTGCTCCGCCGACTACAAACCGCTTCTGCTCTACAATCCTTAACCGATACAGCTTTGCATAAAACTGCTTCTGGAATGGTGACAGCTTCGCCCTGTGCAATTCCCTTATATCAGACGAATAAAAGTAAGGCTTTGCCATCCATGGCATATCCACATAATGCCGTAACATATCTTCTGAAAACATCTCGTCCAGCTTTGCCAGTTTATGATAATACCGAAATCCCGGTGCCTGTACCTCCATCCAAGCATCTTTCTTGAATACATATCCAAGCCGTTTCATCAGATATTTAAAATGCTCCACATTCCCGGCTGCATATGCACACATCTTGGCATCACGAAGAATTATTTCTTTCATGGACATTTCCTTTTCCCACTTGTCCCTGCTGATATTCTTTGGATTCTTGCTGTACTCTGCCGGCATTATGGAAAGTCCAAGTTCATCACAATATTTATTTGTGATAGGCTGGAGATGATTCTTCCAGTTGCTTTTCGGTGAATTGTATTTCTTGCCGGTTGTCATGCTGACACTGTTCCAGATAAGATGTCCATGCATATGCTCTCTGTCTGTGTGGACTGCATACACAGCCTCATAATCATCACCAAGCACATCCTTCGCAAAGTGCTCCAGGACGTACATTGCCTGTTCTACAGTTACTTTTTCTTCCGGCGAAAACGATATAATCACATGATAGCCTTGTCTTTTACCTGTCTTATAAAATATATTCTTTGTCTCCTTCATCTGCTCAAATGCCGTATCCGGCAGGCAGTTAATACCGCCCACCAGTACACATTCTTCTGTCTTATCCGGATTTTGGATATATTCCAAAGCATTCTTTAGGTGTGATGCTGGATTTCTACCTTCTGACTCTTTTATATTTAAGATCTTTGTAATCGCCATACTTCCAGCACCTCCCCGAATGTTTTCTTTACATCATCCAGACTGTTCTGCAATTTATCAATATCGCTGTAATACAATCTTCCCTGTGAATTGCCAAGCTTTACCGCCTGATTAATATTATTTGCAATACCTGCAATAACACGAATTATTTTTGCCCTGTCCTCTGGATAACTTGTATCAATGTTTCCTCCTGTTCGAATTAATTCTCTTATATAGGCACTTGCTGTCATTCCTGTTCGCTTAAGTGCCGCTTTCAGAATATCCATATCTTTCTCTGACAACTTCACCGATATCTTATAATCTTTCCTGTCAGACTTGTATCTTCTCTTTCCATCTGCCATACGTTTTTCCCCTTTCGTAATTTCCAAATTCTGTATCAAACCAATCTCTTTTTATCTGTACCATTGCTTTTTCATCCTTTCTAAAAGTTCTGCTTATAGGTTTTGCAAGATGCGGAAAAGGTCGGACCTTTTCCCGAAAAAATATAAACGCATCAGCGTTTACATAATTTTTCGTCTTGGCAGGAGCACCTGCACCCTATATATGATATGTGGTGGTTAATATTCCACCATAATTACTGATATGGTGGCACTTTTTGCCATCACTTTACTGTTTTAGTGGCGTTTTCCGCCACCACTTTTCCATTTTGATGGCACTTTCCGCCACCATGGCTTTTTTCTCGCTTATCTGAGTGGTGGCGCTTTTTGCCGTCACTTTGCTGTTTTGACGGCACTTTTTGCCCCCACTTTTGCATTTTGACGGCACTTTTTGCCTCCACACTTTTTCGGCTCTGATTTGTGCGGGGGCGCTTTCTGCCCCCACTTTGTGGTTTTGGGGGCACTTTTTGCCCCCATATTCATGTTTTGGCGGCACTTTTCGCCCCCACTTGCCGGATTCACCTATTCAGTTATCTCTTTTGCCATTTCATTTGCATCCGATATCACATTTTCTGCTACATCTATATCCGCTTCCGGCATCTCATTTGTTTCAGGCGGTATATACACTTCATCCTGTTCACTTATCACAGAATCCCCTACTGCCGCTTCATAATCCATTTCTTCTGCAACCTTGATCCGATTACGCAGCGGCTCATAATCCGGATTGTAATAATCTTCGTAACCATAGATTTTCTGTTCAAAGTACTTCCTTGGACATTTGCCCCGCATGGTGAAATAACCTTTTGCTTCAAGCTCTGCATTATATTCCTTTATAATTGCATATGCCTTTGTCATCCCGATACCAAGCATCTGGCTTATCTCTCCTGCATCTATGAATGCTTCCTTTACACCCTTCATGCAGCTCCTCCTTTCATAAATTGTTATTTTAAATACGTGTTTTTACAAAGCAGCTATCCTGTTCTTTATTTATTCCGTATTTTTAGTTCGTGTTTATCTTAATATCCTTTTCAGAATTTGTCAATAGAACTTTTTACAATTACGCACTTGCAATTCGTTTTTATTTATGATAAAGTAATCATACAATCATAAATAAGTCACTTACTGATACGTATTTCATTTATTATCAATCTTATACGCATCTTTACAACGGACTATTTCATGTAAAGGAAGGTGGACAGAATGACTAATTCTCATTCCATTAAAATCACTATGTCTTCTCCAGAAGAAATCGGGAAGGCAATACAGAAACAGCGCAGAGCACAGAAGATTACTCAAAAGGAGTTTGCACAGCATCTTGGTAAATCAGAACGTACTATCCAGAAATATGAGTCTGGTGAAATACTAATGAAGATAGATGTTTTAAAACAGATTGCTAATGAATTAAATGTTCCATGGCAGGAACTTTTATCTCCAGAAGATAATATTCCCAAAGATAATACGACCACTGAGTACCCGGCATATGAATTCCACACTATGTCAGATGTAATCAATGCTCTCTTTGCCATAACTGAACTTACTGACTTTTCATTTGAGCTGACCAATACCAAACCCCCAGAAAATACTGAATGGACCGCTGGGATTAAGGTTAATGGCAAAGGCGATGGAAAATATGATGCAGACTTCTGTCTCTTTATGGAAAACTGGATAACAAAGAAGAATATGCTTCAGACAGGAAAGCTTTCAAAAGAAAAGTTTGGTTCATGGAAATCAGATATGTTAGCATATTATAAGGATTCCCGACTGGATAATGAAGCTGATTCAAAAACTGAATAATTGCAGGCTTACACCTTTAGTAAAGAAAAAGCTCCGGCACACTCCTTCTCGCAAAAGGAATGACCGAAGCTATGTAAGTGATTAACCCGAAGGCTTTATAATCACCCTGAACAAGTAGATTATATCATAGCCTTTTGATGATTGCACAACAATTTTTACAAAAAGGAGATGATATTTATGCCAGCTTACAAAGATGAAAAAACTGGTAAATGGTTCGCCAAGTTCTATTACACGAACTGGCAGGGAATCAAGAAACAGAAGTGGAAAAGAGGCTTCGCCACCAAAAAGGAAGCTTTAGGATTTGAAAGGGACTTTTTGGAACAGCAGTCTACCAATCCTGACATGACATTTCAAAACCTTTATGAAATTTATATGGAGGATATGGCTGCAAGACTTAAGCAGTCAACTCTTCTAACAAAAAAGGCGGTACTACAGACGCATATTCTTCCATTCTTCGGTAGCAAGCCGATTAATGAAATCAAAGCCTCTGATGTACGAAGATGGCAGGCGAAGCTTATGAGTTCGCCGAATAATTACTCCCAGACCTATCTGAAGAAGATTAACACGGAGCTTAACAGCATCATCAATTACGCCAAGCGATTCTATGATCTCAACACCAATCCCTGCGGCAAGGCAGGCACCATTGGAAAGGCTAAAGCAGAGGAAATGGATTACTGGACTTATGATGAATATATTGCTTTCAGGGAAGGGGTAAAAGATAAGCCATTATCATATATCTGCATTGAAGTCCTGTACTGGACTGGTATGCGAGAAGGTGAACTGCTTGCTCTATCACCTGCTGATATTGACCTTGATAACAAGACAATATCCATCAACAGAACATATCAGCGGATAGAAGGAAAAGATGTATTTACATCACCTAAGACAAGAAAAAGTAAGCGAAAGATTCCGATTCCGGATTTTCTCTGCCAAGAGCTATCAGACTATATCCAGTCAAGGTATATGCTTGACGCAGATGAAAGGCTGTTCCCGGTAACAAAATCATATCTCTCACACGAGATGATAAGAGGTTGCAAAAACACAGGTGTAAAGAAGATACGAATCCACGATATCAGGCATTCGCACGCCAGCTTACTTATTAATCAGGGCTGTGATGCGCTGATGTTAGCAGACAGGCTCGGACACGAGAAAGTATCCACAACACTTAACACATACTCCCATCTGTTTCCACATAAACAGCAGGAGCTTGTGCATAGTCTAGAATCATTGCAGGCGACAGATTCGCCAACACCTGAACCACCATCTGATAACCCTCTGCTTGAAGCAGCAGGTATCACATGTGAAGTGTCTCAGACTCAAGACAACGGCTCAGATGTAACAATCCGACCTCAGTTTGGACCTGCGTTAGTACCACCAAATACCGCATCAGGGAAAATCATCCAGATGCCACAAAGAAAGATCATATAAAAGAAATCCAGCAGTCATCAGGGTTTCTTGCTATTAAAGTTAATGACAACCAACTGAAAACGATAGAAAAAGAGTAGTTGCTATTAGTAGCAAATTAGTAGCAGAGCAAAAGAAAAAGTCTCGGAATCCGCTTGTTTAACGAATTCCAAGACTTGTGGCTCTTATTCAAACTCTACAAAGACTAACGCTTTTTGTTTAGGAATTATTCTCTGTAATGTTTCTCGTTCTTTTGATTATTTGATATATCCATATTATCCTGCCTATACGAGCTAATGTTATCATTTTGTTATCGGCATTGATAACACCTACTCGATAACTGTGGATAATAACTATATGTAGCATGTCAAATTATAAGCTATTTTGCTTAGAGATTCAACACAAAACTGAAATTTTACTTTTCCTTATATTCATCTGGTATTGCTATTTGAAATGTTTCACA
>NZ_QUGP01000021.1:0-10193 GCF_003479125.1 Eubacterium sp. AF19-12LB
CCTGTTTTTATTGTTTTATAACTTAAATCAATCTTATAAATACCTGATACAGTCTATTAATTTAGCACTATGAATTCTTAATTGCCTTTGAACAACTATGATTGTTAATTAATAGACGTGCAGAAGTCGTAGGTTGTTAGGAGTCCGAAAGTATATTCATAATAAATATTACCAAACTATATCTTTTGAAATTATTTCTCCATTTTCAAGATTAACCTTAAATCGCCTTCCATAAAAATCAATTGCTCTACAATTACCTTCTACTATATCAACTCCCACATACGTACTTCTAGCAGTTCCGCCAATAGCGACTGGTGCTGGTTTTATTCTCCAAAGCAATTGTAAATCTTGCGTATAACAAAATACATTATCATATCCGCCCTCTTCATCAGTTTCAAATACAATAACTACTTTTCCTTCATATTCTGCAGCCTCAATAATTTTATTATCAAATTGCAATTCTTTTCCAGCCAACAATATTTTATTATTTTGAATTTCTATCATTGTTCATTAATCCTTTCATCCTTGAATTAACTTTATCGTAAACGCGCACATATGCTACATTTTCTGTTAATTGAATTTCTGTTACACTTGTTTCTGATTTGTAAGGTGGCTACTATCCCATTGTATCTCTAAATATCTTATTTACATTTTCTGCTGAAGATGTATTAAGAATCTTATAAGTAGCTTTACTATCACCCTCACCAACCTTCTTTACCTCATCAAAGCTTTTTCTTTTCTTAAACATTTCCAGCACATCATTACCATAACTGTTTATAAAACTTACTGCTTCTTTAGGTTCTGTCTGTTCCAGATTGTCAATTATTCTCATCTTTACAATAAACGCATTCTAAAATAAATATTTTCATTTCGAATGCGCTTGTCGTAATTACTTAATTTACCTTAAATTGCTCTTATTATTACAATTTAAAATTTTTCTTTACTATTTTAATCTCCGCTTCATTTTTATTTATCCATTTTTGATATACATACTTTTCAATACACTTCATTCCTAATCTTTTCCACCCCCTGCAATCACCTCCCATAGCTACTATAGACAACATATCTTCCGTCTCCTCATCAACTTGAAATTCAAAACCTTTATAAATTGCTTTTGTCCTTATTCTATAATATTCAGTTATTTCGGAGCTATTTACGAATTTCATGCATACTATTTTATCTTCAATATATTTAATATTAAACGGTTTACACGGTTCAAAACCATTTTTTACATCCTCTATGTCTGTTGAACGTAACACTATTTTTCCTTTTTCAATCTCCCCTGCCGAATATTCTTTTCCTAAATAAATTGCGTACTTTCCATCTTTCATAAAGCGCCCTCTTTTCCATTTGTTTTCTATTGATATATCACTATTTTATAAATGTTCTTTCTTCAATAATCTGAACTGAATTTGAGTTTAGCCAACCTTCGTATTCATACTTCTCTACTCTTTTAAGTCCTAGTTTATCGGCTACCTTACAGTCATTTGTTCCAACCTGATGAAATTGTTCATCCCCTTATATCCTACTTGCACGCCGTTGTAACATAGGTGTTTCGGATTGTTAAGGAGATTGTTACGATTTTATTACATAATACAAATTATCAATCTCCTATTGAAACTAATCCCAATTCTCTTGTAATTGCTTTTTTGATAATCTCTAATAAATCTTGTAACATTTGTCTTCCTTCATCTGGTTTCTCATAATCCTGAAGCAACGCTGAGTCTAATATAAATTTGCATATTTCAATTATTTGAGGCAAATCATTTTTAGAAATTTCAGCATCATCATAAGGATTAATTTTATACAATTTACTCATATCAAAAGATACTCTTCCACTCATCTTGTAGATAAAATCAATCAACTCATCACTAAATTCTACATTGACATCTTGTTCATCAATTTCATCTATTGAATTACCTATATAAAAATTCATTTCAACAACCTCCTGCCTACTTTTTAGGGAAATGCAGTAATTACATTTCCAGCCTCATCAATAACTGCTTTTAAAGTATGTAATGGTTTTCCTTTGCTACTTGTTCCTATTAGATTAGTAAAGTTTTTTTCCAAAAGGTAAACTTTTCTTCCAGCAGTATGCCGGCTACCTTTTGATAATTCAGCTTTACAACAAGTGCATTCTAAAACAAATGTTTTCATTTCGAATGCGCTTGTCGTAATTACTTAATTTACCTTAAATTGCTCTTATTATTACAATTTAAAATTTTCCTTTACTATTTTAATCTCCGCTTCATTTTTGTTTATCCATTTTTGATATACAAACCTTTCAACAAACTTCATTCCCAATCTTACCCACTCTCTATAATCGCCTCCCATAGCCACTATAGACAACTTGTCTTCTGTTTCATCCATAACTCTAAATTCAAAGCCTTTTTCTGTTTTTTTATCCCAACATTTCAACAAACTCTGAGAATGTATCTGCTACCTTGTATGTTACAGGAGCAAAATCTTCTGATTCCTCATGGCTCCATACACAAATTGAAGGTTTCTCTTTACTTTTTCTATAATCTAAACATACATAATCTCCTGCGAATAACTCTGCTATTGGCAGAACCTCTACTCCAATTAAATCTTCATTATCCGTCAAACGCTCTCCTATTTGGGATTCTACAACGCTTATATCATACCAACCATTTTGAGTTTCTTGAACATTCTTCAAAATACACAAAAATCTTGTAACTGCATAATTATGTTTATTACACTCAAATGATTTTTCATTTGGTATACCACCATTATAATTCACAACAAAATTTCTGTAATCCGCTGGCAAAACCAATCTCCATTTTCTCTCTTTTTCTGCTAATAATTCATCAGTTGGTATCGGTTGAATAATCGTATTATCTTGTATCGTCATTTTATATCCTCCTATTATCGAGGGGCATCTGCCCACATTCCAGCAGTTCGTCCTCCATTGTGCGTTGTTATATTATGTATTCCTGTTGGTACTAATTGCATTTTACCTGGTATTTCTGTATGATGCCATGTATATCCGTCTACAGTTCCACCAATTTGTTCATCCAGCCATTTAAACTGCTCTGCATCGCTCATCTTCCACATGTTTTCTGGCAAATATTGTGTTTCCTTTACTACTCCTGCAGATTCAAAATCGGCAAAGCCATATCTCATGCCTTCTACTTTGGTAACCTTTATGTCAGGAATTAATCCAGCATCTATAGCCTGTTGTTTAATAATACTTCTTTGCTTTTTGGTGAGATTCTCTCCTCCTGGTATTGTATCATCCCATGACCACGCTTGGTTAGAGTTAATTTTATCTGCATATACTTTTGCATAATCATCTAAAACATCATCAAATGATTTATTTCCTCCAATAAATTCGTCTATATTTTTTATTGATGTATCTAAGCCACCCTCAACAACCTTCTTTACCTCATCAAAGCTTTTTCCTTCCTTAAACATTTCCAGTGCATCATCACCATAACTGTTTATAAGACTTACTGCTTTTTTAGCTTCTGTTGGCTCCAGATTGTCGATTATTCTCATCTTTACAACAAACGCATTCTAAAACGAATATTTCCCTTTCGAATGCGCTTGTCGTAATTACTTAATTTACCTTAAATTGCTCTTATAATTACAATTTAAATTTTTCCTTTACTATTTTAATCTCTGCTTCATTTTTGTTTATCCATTTCTGATATACATACCTTTCAATACACTTCATTCCTAATCTTTTCCACTCCCTGCAATCACCTATCATTGTAACTATAGACAACTTGTCTTCTGTTTCTTCAACAATTTCAAATTCAAAACCTTTATAAATTGCCATTGTCCTTATTCTATAATATTCAGTTATTTCGGAGCTATTTACAAATTTCATACATACTATTTTATCTTCAATATATTTAATATTAAACGGTTTACACGGTTCAAAACCATTTTTCACATCCTCTATGTCTGTTGAACGTAACACTATTTTTCCTTCTTGAGTTTCCCCTGCTGTATATTCATTTCCTAAATAAATTGCGTATTTTCCATCTTTCATCATACTGTCTCCTGTTTTTATTGTTTTATAACTTAAATCAATCTTATAAATACCTGATACAGTCTATTATTTTAACATCATGAATCCTTAATTGCTTTTGAACAACCATGATTGTTAATTAATAGACATTCATTAAGTCTGGGTTGCTTTAAGTTCGAAAATTTAAACATAATTAAAGTTTAAATCTTCTATATGTCGCAATCATCATATTGACTAAGCACATAAGCTTTATAATATGAATCTAAAAACTTATCTGGCAAACGAAGTCTACAATAATCATCAATAATTTGCAAACTTTTTTTAATTGACTCAACATCGCTATTTAACGAACAACTTTTTCCTAAAAATTCTGTTATAACACCTTCTTTTCCTACTTCCAAACCCGCTCCAAATCTTCCATACTGATCATCTAAATTACATTTTAACAAAAAAGAATCATATAATACACATGCAACTTCCTTTGTTGCAGAATTAATATACCTCATCTTTGCTTTATATCCAAAAAAATCTTCCACTAAATCATATAATTCATCTACATTCATTGTTATTCTCCTTTAATATTATGGTTTCATTGTCATAGTTTCAGCATCCCACTTGTAATTATTTTTTAATAGGTATTGATACTCTTTTCCTAATGCACCAGTATCATTAATCGGATTATGTGAAAACTGAAATGTTTTTCCTTCATTTATTCCATCATCTAGGAATGCCTCATTAAACAATTTAAACATTTCATCATCCGTATATCAATATTTAGTTTTAATAGTATCCCACTCATTCCCCAAACTAAAATATGTATAATCATCTCCTGCTTTTGTTATATAACTGGTTGGATCACCTCCATCATATTTTCCAAGCATTACTTTTTCTTTGCCTGCATTATGTATACTACTCTGATATATATTGTCATATTCTGTATAAGAAATAACCTTTCTACCACTCTCAACAACATTCTTTACCTTATTAAAGCTTTTTCCTTCCTTAAACATTTCCAGTGCATCATCACCATAACTGTTTATAAGGCTTACTGCTTTTTTAGCTTCTGTCGGTTCCAGATTGTCGATTATTCTTGCAAGGTCATCTCCATACTTTTCTGCAAGCTTTAGTCCGTCTTCTCCAAATTCCTGCAGTATGGCTGCCGTTCTTTGATGGTATCTAAATCTACTTCCCTAACAAACTGATATAAACGCACTCTTTCGCAACATTTTTTCTTGTTGCTAGGAGTGCGTTTATATCAGCATATTGGAACTAAATATTCTATTTTGATTTTGTAATGTTCGTCCGTATACCCAACTCGGCAAAATTTCGCTAGCGTCTATTAATTAACATCATGGATTCTTAATTGCTTCGCAACAGCCATGATGGTTAATTAATAGACATGCAGGAGTTATAGGTTGTTGGGAGTCCGAAAGTATAACCCTAATAAATTATAATTAATTTTCTTTAAAGATACTACTTAACAATATTAAATCCCTCTATCTTCCCACTATCTACATTAATTTTATAATTACGTCCATAGAAATCCGATGCAAAAATAGTATCATCTTTTATGCCTATCTGCTCATAAGGAAGAAGATTTTTTAACTCTGGATAGCGAGTAGATAAATCCTCTGATTGCCAAATTAATTTTGCTTGAGCATCCAAACAATAAATGTTATTAATCTCAGTTCTATTAAATGGAATCCCAAGTAATACTATAAACTTTTCTTTATACTGGACTACAGCTCGAATATCAAATTCGAAATCATAACTATTCCCGTTGATTTCAATATGCTTCTTTTCGTATTGATACATTTAATTACCCTCCAAAAGCCTCTCATTCTTAAAATCACCAATTCTTTGCCCAATTAAATCATATTGTGTTCCACCACCATTCCCCCATCCATCTAAAGGATTGACCTCGCCTACTCTTATGTGAGTTCCAGCCTCCAATTCCACATCGCATATATATTTAGGGGTATTAGGTAAAGCAAACTTATTTTGTATCTCTAAGGGTGTTAGTCCTTTAATATCATCTGCTTTCATTACCCAACTTCCATACATACCCGATCCATCTGGCATATTATCATATACTCTAACAAAAGTAGTATTTTCAGTAAGTTCAATTTCCTTCACTAAAGTTCCAGGTTTATATGGTGGATTATAATCAGGCTTGACATTATCAATAAACCATTGATTAGTTTCTTCTGCTGTAAATGTCTTAACTTCGTTAAATTTTATTTTTTCTGTACCACTCTGGTCTCACTTAAACCACCCTCAACAATCTTCTTTACTTCATCCGCACTTTTTCCTTCCTTAAATAATTCAAGTGCATCATCACCATAACTGTTTATAAGGCTTACTGCTTTTTTTCTTCTGATGGTTCAAGGTTGTCGATTATCCTTGCAATATCGTCTCCATACTTTCCTGCAAGGTTCAGACCATCCTGTCCGAATTCCTGCAGTATTTGTATTTATACAATAATTTCATATATGTAACAAATTCATTTCAAATGTACTTTTACATTCAGAATACGTTTTGTATTTTTTCCCTGAATCAAAAGTCAAAAATATGTAGTGTTTTTACATATTACATAAAAAATTATTACAAATCATAATTGTCTTTTTCAAGTTCTATTTCTGCCTCGCTTTTTTTTATCCATTTTTGATATACTCCCTTATCAATAATTTTCATTCCCATACTCTTCCACATCCTATAATCGCCTATCATACTAACAATGGATATCTCTTCATCCTTTTCATCAATCACCTGAAATTTAAACCCTTTATAAATTGCTATTGTTCTTATTCTATAATATTCTTTCACTTCAGCCTTTTCTACTATCTTGCGACATACTATTGGTTCTTCTACATCATTAATTATGAATGGCTCACATGGCTCAAACCCTTCTTTCACTTCATCTATATCTGTAGACCTTAATACTATTTTTTCTTGATTATTTTTCCATGCTGAATATTCTTTTCCCTTATAAATTGCAAATTGTCCATCCTTCATAATATTCTCCTCATCTATATTTATCTTTTTATTTCTACAAATTTCTTTGTATCCTTATCATATATAGCTCTTAGTTTTTCTGTTCCGTCTTTTCTAAGTTCTATTAGTTGTGCACCATCTTTGATGTCTATATATTTACTACACTGAAATTCTGGTATTATGTTACCATTAGTAGCCTTTGTAAACCCATTACCTGTAAACGGTGTCTCTCCTGACGCATTTCCTCCCATCTCAGTTCTGTACGGAATTGTAATTTTCTTAAAATCTTCTGTTGTAAAACGTATCATACCCATCACATCATCTTCTGTTGGATTAAACACACTTTCAGGATAATCAAGACGTAATCCTTTATATAAATCATCATATGTTTTTAGATTTTCCACATCAATTGCCCTTGTCACACATCCTCCTACCTGTGTATAGGTTCCGTTCAGATATTTTTCTATATCTTCTACTGTAATTACCTTTTGCATCAATGTATTTTCATTTGGCATTGGAACTGAATTTCTGATGAATTTTAATATTTCCTTTTCGCTATCTGTCAGTTCTGCCACATCTCTTAATCTCAAATTGTTAAACTCATCAAGGGTAATCCTTTTCTGCTTCAGTATTTCCAGTAATTCATTGACAAAAGCTTTATTTAAACCACCCTCAACAATCTTCTTTACTTCATCCGCACCTTTTCCTTCCTTAAACATTTCCAGTGCTTCATCACCATAACTGTTTATAAGGCTTACTGCTTTTTTAGTTTCTGTTGGCTCCAGATTGTCGATTATTCTTGCAAGGTCATCTCCATACTTTTCTGCAAGCTTTAGTCCGTCTTCTCCAAATTCCTGCAGTATGGCTGCCGTTCTTTCACCATAATCTTTTCTTAACAGCTCCCATGCCTGATTTTCCTCCTACTTCGCCAACACCGCGGCTTCTACTTATCATGTATGTTTGCTCACCTATGTCAGGATTTAATCTAATATTTACCCTTCAGATGTTTGAGATTTTATTATCAATTGGATTATTGCCTTCTTTTAATTTATCTTGTTTATGTAATTATGCAATATAGATAAATTATCATCTTTAAGTACTCAAAAGCACTATATACATCTATCTTCATAACATATAATAACTTTTTATAGCCAACCATATTCTTTTAAATATTTATCCGGTATTCTCAGTCTAACAAGCCTATCTATCTCTTTCCAATAACTTGCATAATTACACTCATCATCCCATTCAACGTTACTTTGTAGTGGAACCGTATCATCTCCAAATATAATACTGCATCCAAAATGACCTCTATCGTAGTTATACACAATAATGTAGTAATTATAAAGTGTAAATTTAATGCTAAACATTTTATACGGTTCATCTGTAACTGAAGAAAAAGTTATGTTGTTTATCCTATCTTCAAATATTAGTTTTGCATTGCTAATTATCTTTTTTGCCATTTCATTTGCATTACTTTTCTGCATACCAAAATTCTCCTTCTTCTCTTAAATATAAATATTCCCATTTTTCCTGCAAATGTTTCCATTCCTTATCCGTAAATAATCCTGCATACTCTTTCATTTCTGGATTATGTGTAAATCTAATAGTTTTTCCTTTACTTGCAGCCTTATCTAATGCTGGGACATTAAAATAGTCAAACATATTTTGATATGATAAATTATATTTATCAAGTGTGACATCATACAAACCATCCTTCATATCAAAATACATATCTCCGTTCTTCTGTGCTATTACATTATATGAATCATCACCCGCAATTTTCCAATTTTCACTACCATCTGAATTAATCGTGGGTCTATACTTGCCTAAAGTCATTATATGTGAGTTTTTGTTGTAAATACTTTTTTCAAAAATATCTTTATATTCATCTAGTGGAATCTTTCCATCAACTTTTCCATCAATTATTTTTAATCCATTAATAGTGTTACATCCACCCTCAACAATCTTCTTTACTTCATCCGCACCTTTTCCTTCATTAAATAAATCGAATGCTTCATCTCCGTAACTGTTTATGAGATTTACTGCCTTTTTGGCTTCTGCATTGATTCTTAGTAGCTATGCTGGTTAATTTAATAGTCGTTCATAAATTGCTGGTTGTTGTTAGTCCTAAAATATAACTTTATTTTAAAATAATACATTATATTCTTCTTTGCCTACCATACGGAATCTTTGTATTTCCGTCATTGCACTAGTATTGACATACCCATTTGGATATACAATACCCTTTTTTAGATAAATTTCTCTTTCATTGATTTTAAACGACAATTTATCTAAAATTATGCCTTTTGATATAACAAACGGTGAAAGTCCATTCTTTTCTTTAAATAACTGACTCATTACATAATGACACACCATATATATATCAAAATCTGACATGTCAAGCATTTTTAATAGACTCAATTCAAATTTTTCCTTTACATTATCATTATACGCATATATTTTATAAATTCCTTTTGATAAAACTTTACCCACATCAGTTAATCCTGCCTCTGGGGTATACTGAGAAGTCTCAATCAAATATTCCCCATCTCCTCGTAAAAACTTTATCATATCATTATTAATAATTGCGTTTAAAAGCATATTCTCTATATCCATCTTTGCACCTCTTCACTTAATTTCTGAAACTGTTACATTATTTGGATCATTTGGAATTAAATCTAAAATTGCTTCTGGAACTCCACCATCCGTTTTGCCACCTGGGATCCAATGACTATTTGCACCAGCTTCATTTCCTGACGGAATTCTTAAATTTAAGCCATCCAAGTTTTGGATATCAATTCTGACTAAACCTCCACCATCAGAAAAATGTCCAATATCAAAACCTAGTGCCTTTTCATAAAAACTTATATTACCTGCAGCTTTACTTGCAATATCATCACAATATTTTTTTGGCAAAACAAATTGCGTCCTATCTGTCGGAATTCCAATAGTTAAATTTCCTTTAACATAATTTATATATTGTTCCTTAGTCATAATAATTGATGCACCATCATCAAATTGAGCTAAATGCGCCTCAATATACTCTTGACTCAAATAGCTAGCAGGGTCTGGCCTACTACCTTTAGGTGTATTTACAATCTTCTCTATTTGTGATTGCGTTAGTCCAGAATCTAAAGCACTCTCACTTAATCCACCCTCAACAATCTTCTTTACTTCATCCGCACCTTTTCCTTCCTTA
>NZ_QUGP01000022.1:0-417 GCF_003479125.1 Eubacterium sp. AF19-12LB
TCTAATAGGAATAATCGCCTTAGCAAATACAGCTTTAAATGAGTACATTCCATCCTGCAAACTTTTTAGATAACTTTCATTTAAACTAATAACAACATTTCCATTCTGTTCTGCTACAGAAAAATGACTATTTGAAACTGTATTCTTATTACATTCCAAATATTCAAATTCATTATATTTAGCAACATCCGAACCTTTTGTCAAATAATCGTTGCCTATTGTTACAGTTGCATTTCCATTTCCGTTCCATGTTCCAAACATTAAATATCCATCTTGATATGTAACCTTTGTAGTATTTCCATATACATTAAGACACATCATTGTCAAAACAGATACCATTAATAATATTAAAGCCTTACCTCTTACCTTCTTTGACATAATTATTGTCTCCTCTCTCTATTATTATTTCACATTATT
>NZ_QUGP01000022.1:427-5566 GCF_003479125.1 Eubacterium sp. AF19-12LB
TTATTATTTCACATTATTTAGTTACTCAAAAATATCATATAAATCTTTTATAGTTTTACTTATTCCTGGTTATGCTATATTTTATTTTATCATCATATTAATTTCATTAACCATTTCTCCAAGCCCATTGTTGTTTTGTTCTTTTGTTAGTTCTTTAATATAATTCTGTGGATTAATTGTTTTTCCATTGTATGATACTTCACATATTTTGAAATTTCTCAAATCCATACCAAGCATATATTTCTCATAATCCAATTCTTCTTTATCGCTATAGTAGTTTTTCTTTTCCAACTTATCATAAAATTCATCATGTACAAATTCGATGTTTTTTACTGTTGATGAAAGTTCTATCTTTTGCAACTCACTACAATTAATATTCCACACTTTTGTTCCCACTTCATACATTCCATAAAGAAATGCTGATGACTCTACTGTTTCACATCCCTGCTCAACTTTAACTTCTTTTCGTCTTGATGGAATTCTTATAAGCTTCTTTCCATCTTTTGAATAAATTACACCATTTATTGATTTGTAATTAGGGTCATTTTCCATTACTTCGAAATTGTTTGTCGGAATTGAAGTTATTACATCTATATTTAATGGAGTATTAAATTTTACTGTTTCGATTTTTCTATTATGCTCAATTCTTGTTAACTCTCTATTCGTATAATATTTTGCAACATCACTTCCTAAGCATTCAAAGTTTCCCGGCATAGTAACTTCAGTAAGATTTACACATCCCCTTACTATATTTGCCGCAATCTTTTCTACACTTGCCGGAATTACTATTTTTTCTATTCCGGTTGCTGCAAATGCATATTTCCCTATTTCTTTAACCGTACCTGGAATATTTATTTCTTTTAAATTTTCGCTTCCACTGAATGCCGCTTGTGGAATCTGTTCAATTCCTTCTTCAATATTTACTTTGCTTAAACTATCAATTTCTGAAAAATTAGGAATTTTTCCCTGTCCCTTTATATTCATTACTCCATTTTTTAATGTAATCTTTCCGCCTTTAATTGGCATATTTATGTATTTTGTTTTTGTAAAATTAATTGCATCTTCTTCTAACTCTACAACTGATTTAAATTTAACATTTTTAACTTCAGATTCATTAAATGCATGGCATCCGATTTTATTTAATGTCTTTGGAAATTCTATTTTTTTGATTCCTTTAACAAATCTAAATGCATCATCACAGACAGATTTTACACCTTCTTTGATAATTACTTTCTTTATCTTTCCACTATATTTTCCGGCATCAAATGTCATACTTTCCGGCATTTTTCCCTTACCATATATAGTGAGAACACCTTTTTTAAGTTTCCATTTAACTTTATTCTTTTTATTATTTTGCTTAATATTTTTTGTAGCAGTAGTTCGTTTTGCAGCATATACATTTGTTGATGCATTATAGGTACTAAAACATGATAGCATCATAGCTGCCACTAACATTATTGTGATAAATTTCGATATTCTTTTGCTCATAGAATTACCTCCCACAAGATTGTAATTTCATAATTAACAACTTTTTACTGATTTGACTTAATAGTGTTGTTTAATTCATCAGTCAAATCAAGCACACCATTATTTCTTGTTTTACCAAAAATCTGTTTAATAAACGTTTGTGTTTTTACTGTTCTTCCTTTATAAGTTATTTCCTGCAAATTAAAATCTCTCATACTTAAAGTTTCTATTGTTTCCAGATAATCTCCCATTTTGTTACACTGCTTTTTTTCTGTCCTATCATAATAATTATCTGTTTCAAGACAAATCTGCTTAACTGAATTTGCAAGTTCTATTTTTGTCAAATTCCTACATCTTAAAAACCACTCATCGCCATCGCTTTCATACAATCCATAAAGAAACGCTGATGATGCTACATATTCACATCCATCTTCAACTTTTAGTTCTGTTCTCTTTGATGGCACTCTTACTAAATTTCTTCCGTCTTTTGAATATATTACTCCATTTATCACTTTATAATTCGGGTCATTTTTTACTACAACGAAATTATTTGTGTCAATACCTGATATAACATCTAAATTCAATGGTGTATTAAATTTTACAACATCCACATTTGTATCTCTCTTATCAATTACATTTCTCATTGGAGTTGATTCTTCACCATCCCTGGCTATAAACTCAAATTCACCCGGCATTGTTACTTTTGTTAATTTACTGCATTCGCTAAATATATTTGGTCCGATTCTTTTTACACCAGATGGTATATTAATTTCCTTCAATCCTGTTTTTGAAAATGCATTTGCATTTATTTCTTCAACTGTCTTTGAAATCTTTATCTTTTTCAAATTAGCACTTCCGGAAAATGCCCACATTGGCAAGGTTGTTATTCCTTTTCCGATATTTATTTCTTTTACATATGCATTTCCCACTCTAACAGGTATTTCCCCTTTACCGGTTATGTTCATCACACCATTTTTTAATAATATTTTTCCACCTTTAATAGGTATGTTTATGTATTTTGCATGATAAAGTTCTAATCCGTTTTCTTTGATTTTAACTTTTGACTTTAATTCAACCTTTTTTAGTTTATTATACTCAAATGCATTTTCCCCTATTTCTTTTAATGACTTTGGAAATTGCACTTCTTTTATGCTTTTTATAAAATAAAATGCATTATCACAAACAGACTCTACTCCCTCTTTAATAATAACCTTCTTTATTTTTCCCTTATACTTTTCATAATCAAAGGTCATATTATTTGGCATTTTTCCCTTCCCATATATTGTAAGTACACCTTTTTTAAGTTTCCACTTAACATTCTGCTTCGTATTTTTTGTAGCAGTAGCATGTTTCGCTGCGTATACGTTTGTTGTTATTCCGCACTCGCTCCAACAGGATAACACCATAACTGCCACCAACATGATTGTGATAAATTTATATATTCTTTTACTCATAAAACTACCTCCTGCTAATGCATTTATTTTAATGTTCTTACTTTAACAAACGTATTTGTCGTATATAATATTGCATTTTTTAACTATTATTAATTCCAATTATTATAAGTATTTATTTTACTTCTGATTATTTTATTATTTATACTATTACATCACCTCCAACTACTCTGCTTGTAAAATCCAATAATACACATTTAATATCCATCAGATTTACTTCTTATTATTTGTCATCATCACATCGTCTATGCAGCATATATGCTACACCAATTTACTGTTAATTTTTTTGTTATCTTATTTATAGTTGGAATTAATAAAATTATTTAGTTACTCAAAAATATCATATAAATCTTTTATAGTTTTATTAGGATTTTTGTTAAGAATTGTGTCAGATATATCTAATCCCCCATATAAAACTAGCCTCTACGTGTCTTTATTGAATATATACTAGTTATATACTCATTGTATAAGTTTAAAATATATGCGTCAATACGTTTCTATTTTGTCACAATTTGTTTTTTACTATTAACCAACACTAATCTGTCTTTACTTTTATTTAACAATTATATTTATTTTTTATTCAAATCAAAATTAATCCCTTATATTATAAATGATATTAGAACATAAAACCGAACACATTTTAATGAAAAATTTTATAAATTTCACTAAAATATGTTCGGTTTGCATTTTTCTTTATTTATTCATGGTTATGCAATACTTTTCTAATTCCGCACTACTTAAACTTACATTATTTTTAATCACATTTTGAGTTGAATATTTAGCTATTTTTTCATCTTCCGGAAAATTTCTTATATAATCTTTTCCTTCTGATTTAAAAATACATTCATAATCATTTACCGGATCATATGCATTTTCAACCAAATTGCTGTCCATTAAAAATAATATATACTTGTCACCAACATTAGGATATTCTGAATCTGTTGTTTTCTTTTCTATTAATGTATTTTTTCTTTCTTCTACACTTAATTCTTTAAACTTTTCATCTCCTACATTTTCAACTAACTGTTCTACTGTCATATAACCTCCATACAGCAAAACCGTTATTTTATCATTCGTATTTACACTTCCTTTAAACTTTTCATTGACTTTTAGTTCCATAACAGTATATGGCTCTCCATATAATACTGTAAAAAACGTATTTTCAACTTCTCCTTCAACGATATACTCAGAATTATTATATAATCCGTCTATCTCTTTACATGATTTTGCAAATGACATTGATGATTTAACAGAAGCCGCCTCTTCCTTCTGTTTTTCCGTAAATTTCATTTTTTTTATGTTTACAGTTTTATCAACTACATTTGTTTTATTATCATTTGTAACCTCAGTTACTTCTTTTTTAGTATTTCGATATGTCAACTCATTTGTATTATTTTGACATCCACTTAGCATCAAAACTATTGATATTATTAAACACGTATAAATTAATTTACTATTCATTTTTCCACCTTCCTCGTCTTTTATTTGCGAAACATTCTACTTATATATATGATTTATATTATTGCAGTCAACTTTTGCCGGCTTATTTCTTTCAATCGCTGTATTTCCATTATCTGACAATATATATCTATCATCATAATTATACATAATAGAACTATTTTGTTTATTTGGCTGGTGGCTCAATCCCATTGCATGACCTATTTCATGCCCAACTAATCCTGTCTTTTTTCGTTGTCCATAGTCTTTGGTTTTATCAGTATCTATATATATAATGTTCCATGTCCAATCTTGTATTGACTGATCATCAACTAACGTACTATATGAATAATAATCTGTCTTTCCAGTTGTATCTCCACCTAAAGTAGTTGTATGTAATTCTATTGTTGCATCACTTTTATTTGAAGATTCTCTAAAAGAAATCGATGTTGTAACACCTGGATCTGATGATGTATTTATCCAATACGAAAATGCATTTCTAATTCTACTAGAGTAATTACTTGAAAAATTCGAATTAATCCAATAATACCTCTTATTATTTCCATAATTTCCTACACCACTTAATATTTTTTTATCATTGAATGTCTTTTTCCCATGTGTACATGATTCTGTGACTGCCATTATTGGAGCCGTTGTACATAAGGATGTAATTCCAACCACTAACATAATAACTATATTTCTTTTTTTCATAGTTAATCCTCCATTTTATTACATCTAATCAACTTAGACCATTCTCCAAAGTTCTTTTTCCCATCAATTATCT
>NZ_QUGP01000023.1:0-3898 GCF_003479125.1 Eubacterium sp. AF19-12LB
ATTTTTCATCTCACTTAATGTCTTGTCATCTGCTTTTATTTTTTCAAACTCATCTGAATCTTGCGAATCTATCTTCACAAGCTCCATGCCTCTTGAAAGTGCCACCTTAAATACTTCCATTGTGGATACTGCAAATACTCCAACCGTTTCTTCAAGGACAAAGCTTTCAAGATATGAACCTACAAATCCGCTATATAGCATGAAATCCCTTACCGGATTATAGTCCACCTTGTTTTCTTTATCACCGTTGCTGTCTTTTTCATTTTCCTGATCATTGTTTACTTCAGAAGTTCTGATTTTATCTCCATTATCTGCAACTCCATATGTATCCGTGTCTATATCAACAAACACTGTACCTTCAGATATTCCGATTGGTGCACCAAATATGCTTGTGACCTTTGGTTTGTATCCAAAGATTCCCTCACTTATCTGTCTCCATGTTGTAACATTTAATATTCCCTCAAGCATACTGTCTGCCATATCAAGCTGTGCAAAGTATGTTGTGCCAATTCCTGAAAGTGTTTCCCCCATTGCCCTGTCATTGCTTTCTTTTCCTGATTCAAGTTTTTCCTTTAAACTGAGCAGTTCGGTCTTTGCATCGCTTAAATCAGCTTCGCTTATTTTTCCATAATCAAATGAAACCGCATAACTTCCACCCGCAACAAGAGGATTGTCAACTGATACCATTTCACATCCTGCTTCATATATATCCATCCCTAATATTGTATATGTTCCGGGACGTACTGCATTCCCCTTTGCAACACATTCTCCGTCTACCATTATGCATGGAATAACCTTAATGAGATATGCAGGTGTGCTATATATATCGCCATACTTTTCTATTATCTTTTCGTCTTCATCTGTTTCCGGAATATATTCAATCCAGACATTTTTTCCATGTGTCTTAAATACCACTTGTAATACTGACTTTTATAAAATACCCGCACCATTTATAATAATACTTTCACAGGAAAACGCACCTTTTTGCAACATTTTTTTGTTACTAAGAGTGCGTTACTTCAGCATATTGAATTTGCAATGTCCTTTCGTATACCCAACTCGGCAAAATTTCGCAAGTGTCTATAAATTAACATCATGGATTCTTAATTGCTTCTGGGCAGCCATGATGGTTAATTAATAGACGTGCAATAGTTATAGGTTGTTGGGAGTCCGAAAGTATAACCATAATAAACTCAATATGAGGTCTTGAATTTCCTTATTATAAAGGCAGAATTAAATATATCTATTATTTTCAACCTCAAAGTTTACAATTGATAGCAATTCATCAAAAGCCTCCTCTTCGTTTTCAGTTATCAATCTAATTCTATGTCTCCCTCGCTCATTATTGACATACACTTTCCATTTCTTTTCACATGTATCATAAAAACATCCTATTGTAAAATCAGCAAAAATTTCATCGCCAATCTCCAACTTCCACTTTCCTAATTTACATTGTAGTTCTTCTTTAATTTTCAAAAATTCTTTTCTATTCATTTGTACTACCTCAATTTATAATTCCTAATCGTTTCATGGTATTTCCGTTAAGTGGAGTAACATATTGTCCTGCTCCTCCAGACATATCTCCCCACGAAGCTGCTGTTCCTTTTAACCCGTAAGTGGCATCAATATTACTTCCTACTGCATCTGTCGTATCCTCAATAAAATCATTATATGTATTTTGCAAATTCTTAAAATATGATGAATTAACATTCGCTATTCCTTCCTTAGATAAAATTGTATTCAATCCATCTATATCTCCATTTTTTATTGCATCTATTTTATCAAAATACGTTGCATTATTAAAAGTTCCCGTATGATAAGCTGCTTCATTCTCTACATAAGGAATGGCTCTTTCACTATATGTGTATTTACCCGTTGGAGGAACATCTGCAAAATTAGAGCCTCCCATATATCCATATCTATCCCAAGTATTAGGCAACCCATCTGTTCTGGAAATAGATTTGATTGTGCTTTCATCAAAGCCTAATTTAGGTGGTCAATCATATATTACATTTCCTTTCGCATCAAAACCTTTTACATACTGAATATCACTTGGTATATTGATATCAGCTTTATAATTTGAACTTTCAAACAATTTTTGTAATTCTCTTATCTTCTGGGCATCAGTCAAATCACTTCTCATACCAATATCGCTTATTGCTTTACTAAAATCAGCATAAGAGTTTAAACCACCCTCAACAACCTTCTTTACCTCATCAAAGCTCTTCCCTTCCTTAAACATTTCCAGTGCATCATCACCATAATTGTTTATAAGGCTTACTGCTTTTTTAGCTTCTGTCGGCTCCAGATTGTCAATTATTCTCATCTTTACAATAAACGCATTCCAAAACGAATATTTTCATTTCGAATGCGCTTGTCGTAATTACTTAATTTGCCTTAAATTGCTCTTATTATTACAATTTTAAATTTTCTTTTACTATTTTAACCTCTGCTTCATTTTTGTTTATCCATTTTTGATACACACCTATGTCAATGCTCTTCATTCCTAATCTTACCCAATCTCTATAATCACCTATCATTGTAACTATAGACAACTTGTCTTCTGTTTCTTCAACAACTTCAAATTCAAAACCTTTATAAATTGCCATTGACCTTATTATGTAATATTCAGTTATTTCGGAGCTATTTACATATTTAAAGCATACTATTTTATCTTGAATATATTTAATATTAAACGGTTTACATGGTTCAAAACCATTTTTTACATCCTCTATGTCTGTTGAACGTAACACTATTTTTCCTTCCTTTGTTTTTCCTGCTGAATATTCTTTTCCTAAATAAATTGCAAATTCTCCATCTTTCATAAAACGCCCTCTTTTCCATATCAATTTTTCTAATTTATTAATATCCAAGCATTCTAATCTTTGTTTTATATTCGATTTTATCATTAAATACTTTCTCATATTCTACTATTTGTTTCATAATATCTCTGTAATAAAGTACTTCCCTATAAAATTTTTCAAATATATCAGGCACTTTCCTGTCCCTTTCAATTAAATATTTTTTGCCATTTCTATTAATAAATAATATGTTATACACTCCCGCTTCATCTTTTAGAATGTTTATTTTATCTTCTACTAAATTATTTATTGAATACCATTTTTCATCAGTTAATTTTATCATTTTACTTCGTAATTCTAATGTATCTTTTATTCCGTTAAATTCAGAGGCAACAGTAGATTCATTATCATTTAACATTCTTCTCACATATATAGCAAAATTTCTTTTTGCTTCAATTTCCGATTTATATTCTTTAATTTTTCTTTTGTTTCCTCTTTCCACAATAAATAATATGTAATTACTATCATCTTCTTTTAAAACACTTTGAATTTCACAATCTATATATACTTTTATAGTCTGTTCATCAAATACAATATTCGTTTTTGTTCCCAAATAAATTTTTAAGCATTCTATGTAGTTTCTACTAATCATTTTATCATCAAACCTCTCTTTATTGCACTTCTAAATATCCCATTCTGATTAATCCATCAATAATTTTTTCAAAAGGTCTCAATTCTCCACTTATATATTCAACAAAATTATCTTCTAATTTATATTGAATTCCTCCTCCTGGTTGATCGAACCAACTTGCTATTACACCCTTTTGAACTGGTAATAATTTTTTTACTACATATTTATTATATATACTGAAATCAGAACTTGGTGCCATTGCCCTTTCAGATATCGGTGTTCCGTATTCGCCAAAAAAAATTCCACTATTTCCACCATATCTATCTATAATTTTGCCTGGCTGTAACTTGACCTTATCATATACACCATTAACAAACCCATCTTTATTAAAATCTCCGTTTTGACCTGGCCAATGAATTTCTCCTGTTATTTGATCATAATACTTAGGATTGTCAAATACATCCTT
>NZ_QUGP01000024.1:0-338 GCF_003479125.1 Eubacterium sp. AF19-12LB
CCGCTCTTTACAACGTTGAAGGCTGTTCTTCCTGCATTTCCAAGTGTGCTTATGTATGAGCATCCGTCTGGGTCTATGTAATACAGCGGATTGTCTCCACAGTATGTGTAACCGTTCTGGGTTAGGGTTTCATATACATTTCCTGCTTTAGGGTCCTTCTGTATAAATTCCCTGTCTGTGGAATTGTACATTCTTGCTCCCGCATTCCAGTAGCCTGTTGTTTCATCATAAACATATCCGGTGTAACTTTTTGAAATGTTTATTCCGTTAAGTTTACTGCTTACCGTTTCTGTTTCCGGCTTTCCCCATGCATCATACTCTGTTTTTGCTGCAACCTC
>NZ_QUGP01000024.1:348-3870 GCF_003479125.1 Eubacterium sp. AF19-12LB
TGCATCATACTCTGTTTTCGCTGCAACCTCTGCATTTTCATCCAGTGCCCATCTTGTGCAAAGTTAAACCAATATTTATTAATTTAACATCATAAAATCCTTAATTGCTTTGTAACAGCCACAATTATTAAATTTAATCGATGGATAAAATAGTATAATATTGAACCTCCGAAAGTATAATTCCAATTAAAGATAATAAAAAGCTATATCCTTAATTAGCTCAAGATCTTGTTCGTCATAATCTATTTTCTTTTCTTTACTTAATTCTGATAAAATATATTTTACGCTATCTGAATCATTTTTAATCAATTCTATCAAATCGTTTCTTTCGTCTAAATATTTATTAACTAAGTATATTATGTTATTAATTAGTATTTTTTTTTCCATATTAATCTTCTATTATGTCAACACTTTTAAAACGAATTGTGCCTTTATATATAAATTGCTGACAACCTCCTTTTCCATATTCAGGATAACACCTTGTAAACGGTTCTAATCCTGAACCTTTATCACCATATGTTTTAGGTACATACATTTCATCAATAACCTGCAAAGTATCAAATTCTCCTCTTAATTTGCAATTGCTCCATTCCGATGATATTTGAAATGCATTTTGCGCAGCACTAGCTGAATTGAATTTTTTAAATCCAAAATATGAACCTGGCGCACTCATAGATTTCATAGTTTGCTCTGCATATTTACTGTCCATATATCTATATCCAGTAGCCGGTACAATCTCTCCGTTGGGTTTAACATAAAAATCTGTCTTGCCAGTTGTTCTACCGCCCTCATACGACACGCTTCCTGCTTCATCTGCCATAAACCCTGCTAGTTTTCCGCTCTTTGCAGCATTTCGTATTCCTGCCACTCCAAGCCCTGCTCCTGCAAACATGTAGCCGTTTGCTGCTCCGTTTATGACCGTGTCCTTTAATTCTGATTTGCTGAAACTTCCATTGTTTAATGCATATATGCTGTAGAATGCTCCGTCTGTTGCCACTGATATTCCTGCTGACGCTATTACTGCTTCCGCTATTGCGGCTGCTCCCACTCCACTTGCTCCTGCAATTACTATTCCCGTTGTTCCTACGGCCGCCTTTGCCCATGTCGGCATGTTATCTATTTCACAGCATACCCTTGCATATAATCCAAGTCCACTTACGGCTCCGCTCTTTACAACGTTGAAGGCTGTTCCTCCTGCATTTCCAAGTGTGCTTATGTATGAGCATCCGTCTGGGTCTATGTAATAAAGTGGATTGTCTCCACAGTATGTGTAACCGTTCTGGGTCATCGGCTCAGTAATGCTTCCTGCTTTAGGGTCCTTCTGTATAAATTCCCTGTCTGTGGAATTGTACATTCTTGCTCCCGCATTCCAGTAGCCGGTTGTAATTTTTTCTTTCGTTTTGTTTCTAAATTCATTATATTCGTATTTACAATTTTATCTGTACTAGTAAGTCCATCGAATCAGCTGTAAGCAGTCTATGATTATGATAAATCACATAAATTGAAAACTTGGTTATTGCTCTATATCAGAAAACCGTACAGATACTAAGCTTTTCAAAGTATCTTTACGGTTCATATTGATAAATTAAGGATACAAATTACCACCTTTTCAAGTAAAAATATATGTTAATTTTACCGCTTTTTGAATCACATTATTAATAAATTATGTCGCTAATATCATTAATCATAATTTGTAATAATTCTCTTCCCTTATAAAGTCATCTGGAAATATACTACATTTTTTCCATTTTTCAAATAATTGAATTAGGAACTCCACAATACCACAACTATATATTTGTTTGTCTGCATATCACGAAGAAAAAATGACAATATCAACAGAATTCTCAGTGTAGTTCCAAAATAGTTCGTCACCATTATCTGTAACTCCCCATGGAAAAATGCCTTTTCCATCATCCCAGAATTCAAATTCACAAATTTCAGGTAGCTCTTTCTTCATTATTTCATATGCTTCTTTCATTTCATAAAATTTTTTAACTGTATTCAAATTTTCATATTTAGAGAACAGAGACAAAATCCACAAAAATTCATTTATTCCACCTTCACCATAATTATTAATAAAAAGTTTATAGTCAATTGGAAACCGAATATTAAACATATCTTCTATCCTTTCCCAATCGTAATTGTTTGTTTTTTTCAAGATATAAAACACTTTCTAATTTTTCTAACATAATAACCCCTACTTTCTATTTTAGTTTGTATCATTTTCTAACTTCTGTTTTACATATCTTGCTTTCTCTAAAATATTTTCCTTAGAGTAGTACATATTTGGAATTTTTAACTCATCATCATCTGAAAATCTTCCCGCCATTTCGCACAAATCACCAAATTCGCTATTCTCTTGCTCTGATAACTGCTCGTAGTCTACTTCTAAATCATATATTCTAGTAAATTCGAAACAAAATGTCTTTATATCGTATGTGTTATTCAACACTCCGTTAATTAAATACCACAATTGTTCTTTCTCTGTCATATTAATATCATAGCTCCTTTCTTATTTTTGTATTGCTGGAAGATTCCCCATTGCTTTTCTCGCATACTCAAAATGATATACCGTATCTGTAACTTCATCATACAAAACTTCCAAATTGTACATTTTCCCGTTTTTATACATAGTAGTGTAATACATTGTTGCTCTAGAGCCTCTTGCGTGCCATTGTAACATGGTCATTTGGGAATCGTTAGGAAAAATGTTACAAACTTATTACATAATTTAACACTATAAATCAATATCCAAGCATTTTCCTTCAATATTTTCAGTGAAAATATTTTCTTCCTCTGTTGTTACTTTTTTCAATTTAAAGAGCTGAACTTTTGATAATGGTACTTTAAATTGAATTTCTCCTCTTTGATATTCTCCTGTTAATATTGAATCATATAATCTTTTTATAAAAGAAGACCATTGTGGTAAATTAGCATTATCAGATTTGTCTTCTAAATAACTTAATCCATCAGCCCTATAAAAAATTAATAATGCTATACTTAAATCACATTTTTCATTATCTAAAACTGTTTGTGGAATATCAAAACCATTATCCCAATTATAATTATAAGCATAGACATATAAAATTTCTTGATCTTCCGTTTGAGAAATAATTCTTTTTACTTCATTGGTATCAGTATCGTACAATAATGCTTTTACATTTACAATTTTATTTTCGTCCATTTATTGAATCCTCTCTAAGCTACGTTGCCACAAATCTACAGTTGCACCTTGACTAGGATATAATGGCAATCCATTCCAATTCTTTGCAATACTGGATGATTTGTCATTTCTGCTGGAATAATATGCTGCGCCTGGTGTCCTGTCCAATTAGTTCCTCTAGGCAATGCCATGGATTCCATCATATTTTTCCCTAATTTTGTAGAATCTCCACCAGTAACGACACCTTCCATTCCTGGTATTAATCTTTCTCCTTTACCCCTCTCATACGACACGCTTCCGGCTTCATCTGCCATAAACCCTGCTAGTTTTCCACTCTTTGCTGCGTTTCGTATTCCGGC
>NZ_QUGP01000025.1:0-3723 GCF_003479125.1 Eubacterium sp. AF19-12LB
TCAGAGGATGAAGAACTTCATCTTCTTATGGTTGATAACCATATTCCAGCAGGTGCAAAGCTCTATTAAGATGATGTAATTATATGAAAGTCAGTTACTCTGTGCCTATGGCACTCCCGCAACTGCCAACTGCATTCGTAATCCGGGCAATTGCCCTTCTTACTCATACAGTTTAGCCTGCCCGATATCCATGAATTCGTTCATGCAAGCATGACTCATTCATGGCTGCCGTTCAGGATTTTCATAGTAAATAGACGGGATGTACTTCATTTGATAAAAAACTAAAAAACAGTGATTTACATCAAACTTACATCAATTGATGCAGAAATCGGTGCAAGCAAGAAAAAAACGCATAATTAGTGCAATGAGTGGGCAATTCCAATCGGAGTTGCCCATTTTTAAAACAAACAGAAATACAAATCTAAATTTGAGAAGGTAAGTGAATGGGATACCACGATACAAGATACCATGGAGGAATATGATAATGTCGAAAGATGAGTATTTGATAACCGATGCGCCCCTCAAAGCGTTGACGGTTTTTGCAATGCCAATGATTCTAGGGAGCTTTTTTCAGCAAATATATAACATGGCCGACTCCATTATTGTCGGTCAGTTTGTTGGTTCTTCTGCACTTGCAGCTGTCGGTGCCTGTGCAGCATTGACCAATGTGTTCATTTGTGTGGCACTGGGAGCCGGCGTCGGAGCCGGTGTGCTTGTGAGCCGTTATTTCGGAGCCAGGGAGTATGGCAAAATGAAAACAATCGTGTCAACCTCCTTGATTAGCTTTTTGCTTCTAAGTATAGTCCTTGGTGTTTTTGGCTTTTTCTTCTCCAGCTCGATGATGAGTGGACTGCAAACCCCTGCCGACATACTGGATGATGCAGTACTGTATCTGCGGGTCTATTTTGTGGGCTTTCCGTTTCTGTTTATGTATAACATTCTTTCTACCATGTTCACCTCAATCGGCGAATCCAAAATTCCGCTAGGACTGCTGATTTTTTCTTCTGTCCTGAATATTTTTATGGACCTTTGGATGGTTGCCGGGCTTGGTCTGGGCGTGTTCGGTGCCGCTCTTGCAACCTTGATTGCCCAAGGCATTTCCGCCGTATTTTCCCTTTTGGTTTTTCTTCATCGGATGCGGCGATACGAGAGCCCGTTTCAACGATTTGACTGGCGGGAGCTGCAATCCATGCTGCAAATTGCCGTGCCCTCGATTCTTCAGCAATCTACGGTGTCCATCGGTATGCTGATCGTGCAGGCAGTTGTAAATCCCTTCGGCACACAGGCGCTGGCAGGCTATTCGGCGACAATGCGAGTAGAGAATGTGTTCTCTTTGATTTTTGTCTCCATCGGCAATGCAGTTTCGCCGTATGTTTCCCAGAATCTTGGCGCAAATAAAACTCAGCGTATCAAAAAAGGCTACCATGCTGCGCTGGTGCTGGATCTGTGCTTTGCAGCCATTGCGTTTGTGGCCATTGAAGCGCTGCACACGCAGATCTCCTCACTGTTCTTAGGAAAAGACGGAACAGCGTTAGCATATCAGGTATCCGGTGATTATATGAGGTGGATTGGTTACTTTTTCATCTTCATGGGTATCAAGATGGCAACCGATGGAGTCCTTCGCGGTCTCGGAATTATGCGTCCATTCCTCGTTGCAAACATGGTGAACCTTGCAATTCGTCTGTCCGTTGCCCTAATCTGTGCACCGCGTTTCGGTATTGCCTTTGTCTGGCTTGCTGTACCGGCTGGTTGGCTTGCAAACTTTTTAATCTCCTATGTGGCTCTCAGAAGATCATGGCCGACTGATAAAATGGCATCCATTAGTTAACTTCCAGTTTGCCAACCTGCCCTTTGAGAGAGGAGAAATCCCTTTCTCAAAGGGCTTTTTCTATTTATACGGATATTTGCAAACTACAAGATAAAGCCAAAACTTCATATACTCTAAGCACAAGGAGGTTGAGGTTTGGCTAAATATTAAGGTCATTCAAGACGCACTCGGACATTCAGATATTTCAACTACACTGAACATCTATGCTGATGTTACAAAAGAAATGAAAGAGGCAGAGTTCAAAGGATTGAATAGCTACTTCAAAGTATAATATTGGACTTCACATACAGAAAGAGAACATACAGAGTGTTGTGTGTTCTTTTTTTTGCGGAAACTAGAAATAGTTGTCTCGATAAAAGTGTGATAGAATGGGAGAAGAATAAATGATTGATTATAGAAAGTATATGAAATAGATGTTATGTGACAAAGAGGAAAGCTATTATGGAAAACAAACTGCGAAAAGCAATAGAGGAATGGGTTGAATATCGGATTGAGCAAAACAAGGAATTAGAAAAGAAATATCCACCTAATCCACCGAATGATGTATGTAAAACGGCTTATATGAAAGGGCTTTTAATTGAAAATAGTTTTGAACCTGAAGTTGGCGAGATGAATGAATTATTTGAAGTAGAGCATGAAAAAGTATTCGTATGGACACATGAAAAAGATAGAAATTCATCTATCATAATTAAAGTAGACCCGGAAGTTAAGGATATGCCATTTTGGAAAAATATTGCAAGCATTATGTGGCTGGCTATGCAATATGCAAATTCTTTTGAGAGGATTTCAGCAGATTGGTATGAATATAGATGGATATATTATTTTGATTCTAATAAAAACTTAGCAGAACAAGTATTCAATAACCTCGAACAGTTTGATAGTGTAAACTTAACAAATGGAAGAATCATAAAAGCGACTGATATTGGAAATCTCGCACCGGAAATAGAGCTAATGATACGTGATGATAAGGCATATACGGCGATGATGATGTTGAGCAATTCATTTATACAACATTATATTTGCTTGATTTGTGAGTTGAGTAGTTATCCATATCATGACCATTTGGCGGAAGAACCGGAAATATGGGAACATGCAGCAATAATCCCCAATATGGAAGTGGCAGTAGTTCAAGCGTGTAGGAGTGTAGAAGGAATATTAGGAGAACCACCTAATTCCCAAAAGCAAGGAGCGGTAATGAAACATAAAAAAAGATGGGAGGAATTAACAGGAATTAATCCAGATAGCATATTTGAAAAAGCAAATATGTCATATTGGGATTTTTATTACAAATTATTTTTTGAACTAAGAAATCCATCAGCACATAGTTATGGGAACATCAATTATAAATTGGAAAAGGCAAAAACCGTTCAAGCACAATGTTTTGCTGCAATTATTGTTCGTGATTATTTTAATAAGCATGTGTTAGAATTAAAAGAGGCTCAGAAAAAACTGAATTTTAATTTAAGCTTACTTGATAGAGTAAGTGATGTAATGAGTACAAAAATAACAAAATAACTCCCGATAATTTGATTAGCATGTTAAAAGCAATTAGGCGACAGAAGTGAAAAGCAATTATGATAGAAGTAACTGAATTGAGGAAGGAACAAGATGGATTGACTTTGTAAATAAAAGAAGTTATAATTTGATGCAGATTACTATATGTTTTCCTATTTGATTATCACCCTACATCATTTACATCAAATTTTACATCATTTGCCCGCAAAATGACTCAAAGAAGGGCAAAGATATAGAGGAGGCGATAATTTGGAAATAAGTAATTTATACAGTACGAGTACCATCTTGGTCGAGTATGAAAGAACCACAAAAAAAGTCCCGACAATGAAGAGCTTAGACAGCCCTGTTAAGGAAAATAAGGCAGCTAAGAGTGATGAAGC
>NZ_QUGP01000026.1:0-3234 GCF_003479125.1 Eubacterium sp. AF19-12LB
GATAAGTAGAAATGGTAAAAACATTGTATAGCATTTTACACAGGAGTCTGGACTTGACTCACTTCCTTTATTATTTTTCATTTTTTTAAACTATTTAATACTAATGTCTTTTATAATAGCTTTTCATATATTATATAATCAATCTTTATAAGTCCTTTTATAAATTTCTTTTCTACCATTTTCGATAAATTCCTGTTTAATATTTTTAATTCCATAAACAATAGTTTCAATAGGATAATATTCTTCAACTATATCTTGATATTCTTTTGCTTTCTCAATATCTATATTTCCATACATTCTTAATATATCTTCTCCAAAATTTGTTCCTATTTCTTCTTCACTATCTTCAAGTAAGTATATAAAATCACAATATTCATCTATAATTCCAGAATCTCCAAAATCAATTATTCCAGTTAATCTATTATTGCCATCTAACAATAGATGATTACAACTAAAATCATTATGGCATAAACACTTTTTACCCTCAAAAACTGTTGTTGCATTTAGTCTTTCCATAAAACTTTCTATATAATCTTTTTCTATATCAGTTAAATCATTATAAATAGTTTCACGCAACAATATATACTCTTCTAATACATTTTGTTTATTATCAATAGTACATTCACTAATATCTGTATAATCTAAACCGTGCATTTGTCTTAAAAAACTGGCAATATCTCGTTTTAACAAATTTTGTTCTTCTTCTGACATAGTAGAATAAATTTCTGGTGTTAAAAAAGTTCCTTTAATTTCTTTATAACCTAGTATAGATAATTCATCACTAATATACGAATATTCAATATTAGGAATTTTTACATTAGTTTCTAAATTTGTATTTAAAAAATTATATATTGCTTTTTCTTTTGCATAACCTTTTTTCTTATTAGTACTAAATTTTGTTTTAAAAATGTATTCATTATTAACTAAATATGCCACACTATCATAACCACTACCGATTATTTCAATACTATCTACTTTGAAATTATCAAAGTAATGCTCAATTAAATATTTCATTGCCTTAACATTTGTGGCATTATCATCATATCTATATTCCATTAAATAACAATCTTCTTTTTTGCCCTCGTGTAATTCATGTTCTGGCAAATCTTCAATAATTCTAAAACCAGATTTTTGGTATGCCCTTATTGCTCTTGGATTATTTTTATGAGGGTCTAAAATAACTGCATTAGCATTTCTTTCTTTTTTCAAAAATTCAAAAATCAATTTAATATATCTTGTACCAATTCCTTTACTCCAATAATTTGGCTCTCCTATAAATTGATCCATACCATAGACTATCTCATCAGTTTTTGGATAATGATAATCAGTATATAACTCATCATACATTTTATATATTTGTCCATATCCAATAGGAACATTGTTATATTCAATAATTACTCTAAAAACTTCATCTTCCCAAGGCTCTGTATAATGTTTTTTTAATGATTCTAATGTATATTTTTTATCTCTACCACCATAAAATTCTAATACTCTTTCATCAGTTAACCATTTTAACATCAAAGGAAAATCATCATCTATTAAAGTTCTTATACATATTTCATTTTCAACTATATTCATTTATTTATCACCTTTTTCATAATCATATACATATACTATTTCATCTTTATAATCATTTTTACCACCTAATTTTTCATATACATGGCAAGCTCTAGGATTACCTTTATCAGTTATTAAAAACATTTCAGAACAACCAATCTCTTTAGAATATTCCTTAATAAAAGATAATAATTTTGAACCATAACCTTTGTCTTGATAGTTAGGTAACATTCCTATTGAGTGTAAATAAAACATTGTTTTTCCATCAGGTCTTAAAAGTGTATAGCAATATGCAAATCCTATAATTTTATTATTTTCTTTAGCTATAAACCCAAATGAACTGGTATCATTAAGAAATCCTTTTAAATTATCAATATCAAAAACCATATTATCATCAATTAAAACTTCTTCCATAAACTCAGTCAAGTCCAGACTCCTGTGTAAAATGCTATACAATGTTTTTACCATTTCTACTTATCAAAATTGATGTATTTTCTTGAAGAATAAATCCATTCATCATGTAGGTCCATAAGAACGGCTCCAATTAAGCGATTGGCTGATGTTTGATTGGGGAAGATGCGAATAATCTTTTCTCTTCTGCGTACTTCTTGATTCAGTCGTTCAATTAGATTGGTACTCTTTAGTCGATTGTGGGAATTTCCTTGTACGGTATATTGAAAGGCGTCTTCGAATCCATCATCCAATGATGCGCAAGCTTTTGAATATTTTGGTTGATCGATATAATCATGAATCAATCGATTTTTAGCCTCACGCGCTAAGTTAATATCTGTGAACTTAAAAATTCCTTTAACAGCTTCTCTGAAAGATTTTGAATTTTTTTTAGGAATGGTGGTAAAGATATTTCTTAGGAAGTGAACTTGGCATCTTTGCCAACTTACGTTGGTGAAGGATTTTCTAATGGCAGAGACTAATCCTTTGTGCGCATCAGAAATAACGAGTTCCGTACCTTGTAAACCGCGTTCTTTTAGGTATTCAAAAAATGTTGTCCAGGTCTCTTCGCTTTCGCCACTTTGAATCATGAAGCCGATAATTTCACGGTCGCCATCTTTGGTTATTCCAATCGCTATATGACAGCTTTTTGAGAGTACTCGATTTTCTTCTCGTACTTTTATATAGAGTACATCGGTCATTAAGTAAGGATAATTTTTTTCTGATAATAAACGATTCTGCCACTCGTTAACCATAGGTTCTAGCTGTTCTGTTAAGCTAGAAACGAAGGACTTAGAGACGGATTTACCACAAAGTTCTTCCACAATTTTTGATACTTTACGAGTTGAAACGCCTGATACATACATTTCCAACATTGAAGCCATGAGGGCTTTTTCGTTTCGTTGATAACGTTCAAACACTGTGGGTGAAAAATGGCCATCACGTGTTCTGGGTACTTTTAATTCTAGCGTGCCTACACGTGTCGTAAAGCTGCGCTCATAATAGCCATTTCGTTGACTTTGTCGGTTTTCTGTTCGTTCATATTCTTTTGCTTGAATATATTCTGTTCGTTGATTTTCCATTAGTTGATTAAATACCGTTGTTAAAATATTTTTAGAAACGTCATCCTTTACAGAATATTCAATAATGCTTTGAATCTCTTCGCTTTTCAGTGTAAAATGTACTTGGGTCATGTAAAAGTCCTCCTGGGTATGTTTTTGTCGTTAA
>NZ_QUGP01000027.1:0-3129 GCF_003479125.1 Eubacterium sp. AF19-12LB
CTAATCTTCCAATCTCTTTCCTTCCTTGGATAACTTTTCCTCAAATTCCTTCCTTATGGTTAAGCCCTCGACCTATTAGTATCAGTCAGCTGCACGTGTTACCACGCTTCCACCTCTGACCTATCAACCTTGTAGTCTTCAAGGGGTCTTACTACTTTCGTATGGGATATCTCATCTTGAGGGGGGCTTCACGCTTAGATGCCTTCAGCGTTTATCCCTTCCAAACTTGGCTACTCTGCCATGCATTTGGTAATGCAACAGATACACCAGAGGTTCGTCCATCCCGGTCCTCTCGTACTAAGGACAGCTCCTCTCAAATATCCTACGCCCACGCCGGATAGGGACCGAACTGTCTCACGACGTTCTGAACCCAGCTCGCGTACCGCTTTAATGGGCGAACAGCCCAACCCTTGGGACCTACTACAGCCCCAGGATGCGATGAGCCGACATCGAGGTGCCAAACCACTCCGTCGATGTGAACTCTTGGGAGTGATAAGCCTGTTATCCCCAGGGTAGCTTTTATCCGTTGAGCGATGGCAATCCCACTTTATACCACCGGATCACTAAGTCCTACTTTCGTACCTGCTCCACCCGTCGGTGTCGCAGTCAAGCTCCCTTATGCCTTTGCACTCTGCGAATGGTTTCCGACCATTCTGAGGGAACCTTTGAGCGCCTCCGATACCCTTTCGGAGGCGACCGCCCCAGTCAAACTCCCCACCTGACATTGTCCACCAGCCGGTTCACGGCTGCATGTTAGAAACCCAATACTGCAAGGGTGGTATCCCAAGGGCGACTCCTCGCAAACTGGCGTTCACGTCTCCTAGTCTCCCACCTATCCTGTACATGCAATATCGAATCCCAGTATCAAGCTAGAGTAAAGCTCCATGGGGTCTTTCCGTCCTGGCGCAGGTAACCAGCATCTTCACTGGTACTTCAATTTCACCGGATGCATTGTCGAGACAGTGCCCAAATCATTACGCCTTTCGTGCGGGTCGGAACTTACCCGACAAGGAATTTCGCTACCTTAGGACCGTTATAGTTACGGCCGCCGTTTACTGGGGCTTAAATTCAAAGCTTCGCTTATGCTAACCTCTCCTCTTAACCTTCCAGCACCGGGCAGGCGTCAGCCCATATACATCACCTTTCGGTTTCGCATAGACCTGTGTTTTTGCTAAACAGTTGCTTGGGCCAATTCTCTGCGGCCTGATTTCTCAGGCACCCCTTATCCCGAAGTTACGGGGTCATTTTGCCGAGTTCCTTAACAATGCTTCTTCCGTCGGCCTTAGGATTCTCTCCTCATCTACCTGTGTCGGTTTACGGTACGGGTACAATGTACACTATAGCGGCTTTTCTCGACAGCCAGCTCACCAGCTTCGCTACTTTTATTTCGCTCCGCATCACGTCTTCAGATTGAACAGCGGATTTGCCTACTGTTCTCCTACCTCGCTTGCACCGGCTTTTCCATTTCCGGCTCTGGCTCTCTGTCTGTGTCCCCACAGTTCTGATACATTGTAGTACAGGAATCTCAACCTGTTATCCATCGACTACGTCTTTCGACCTCGCCTTAGGCCCCGACTTACCCAGGGCAGATCAGCTTTACCCTGGAAACCTTAGATATTCGGCCGTGAGGATTCTCACCTCACTCTCGCTACTCATTCCGGCATTCTCTCTTCTTATCCCTCCACTGCTCCTTTCGGTACAGCTTCGTCGAGCTAAGAATGCTCCTCTACCAATGACTATGTCATTCCTCAGCTTCGGTGTTGTGTTTTAGCCCCGGACATTTTCGGCGCAGGACCTCTCGACTAGTGAGCTATTACGCACTCTTTGAATGTATGGCTGCTTCTGAGCCAACATCCTAGTTGTCTTCGAAATCCCACATCCTTTTCCACTTAACACTCACTTTGGGACCTTAGCTGGAGGTCTGGGCTGTTTCCCTTTTGACTACCCAACTTATCTCGTGCAGTCTGACTCCCAATCATCATCTTTACGGCATTCGGAGTTTGATAATCTTCGGTAAGCTTTGACGCCCCCTAGGATATTCAGTGCTCTACCTCCGCAAGACTAAATTGAGGCTAGCCCTAAAGCTATTTCGAGGAGAACCAGCTATCTCCGGGTTCGATTGGAATTTCTCCGCTATCCACACCTCATCACCACCCTTTTCAACGGATGTGTGTTCGGACCTCCATTGCCTTTTACGGCAACTTCATCCTGGACATGGATAGGTCACCCGGTTTCGGGTCTACTCTCACTGACTTTTCGCCCTGTTAAGACTTGGTTTCCCTTCGGCTCCATACCTTAAGTACTTAACCTCGCCAGTAAGCGTAACTCGCCGGACCGTTCTACAAAAAGTACGCGGTCGAGCATGTATAGCTCTTCCACAGCTTGTAAACACAGGGTTTCAGGTTCTCTTTCACTCCCCTCCCGGGGTTCTTTTCACCGTTCCTTCACAGTACTATGCGCTATCGGTCACTAAGGAGTATTTAGGCTTACGGGGTGGTCCCCGCTCTTTCCATCAAGGTTTCTCGTGTCTCGATGTACTCTGGATACTGCCATGTCTTTTAAGTTTTCGCTTACGGGGCTTTCACCCTCTTTGGCCGGCTTTCCCAAAACCGTTCTGCTAACTCTCAAGAATCATTTATGCAGTCCGAACCCCACGGTGCACGCACCATGGTTTGGCCTCTTTCCATTTCGCTCGCCGCTACTTTGAAAATCGATTTTTCTTTCTCTTCCTCCGGCTACTTAGATGTTTCAGTTCACCGGGTTCCCTCTGCATGGCTATGTATTTACCATGCAGTGACTGGAGTTCTTCCAGCCGGGTTTCCCCATTCAGAAATCAACGGATCATTGGATATTTGCTCCTCTCCGTCGCTTATCGCAGCTTATCACGTCTTTCTTCGGCTCTTAGTGCCAAGGCATCCACCCTGCGCTCTTATTAGCTTAACCATCTTTTCTCTCGGTGTATAGCGTTACACCGGATGGCTTTCTTTTGAGTTTATTTTCTCTTGTGTTTGTTCGCATCTTTCGATGCGCCTCGGATGTCTTGAAATTGGCATGTGCATATATTTTACTATATGACATTCTTTTTCTAGATTATTTCAGTATGCAGTTTTCAATGTACAATCTTTTTGA
>NZ_QUGP01000028.1:0-2856 GCF_003479125.1 Eubacterium sp. AF19-12LB
CAAAATGCTGCAAAGAGTGGAAAACTAGCAGGGTTTATGGCAGATGAAGCAGGAAGTGTTTCGTATGAGGGTGGTAGAAAAACATCATACTATTACGACGGAGTACAGCAAGCATCGGAATATCTACAGAGTCAAGGAGTTCCAAGAGCATATAGAAAGCAGATATTGGAGTCTTTTGATGTAGAAACAATAAAACTTCAAACTGCTGGAGATAGTACATATGGTTTGAGATTTTATGGTGGAAATGCAAATGCAGAGGGAAGATATTTATTCGAGACATTTTCACCTTTAACAAATCGACAGAATTTGGCTTTGCCATATGAATGGAATAGTATGACGGGAATTCAACAGTTCCAAGTTAAAAGTGGAACGATTATGATTACAGGGAATGCTGCGGCTCAGAAGAATTTTGGCAGTCAATACATTGGTGGTGCTAATCAATGGTATATTAGTAATTTGGAGGAGTTAATAAGATGTCAATAGAAGAGAATTTTAATAAAAGAAATAGCGAATTGCAACAAAAAATAAAGTTGGAAATTGAAAAAGTTAAAATGGGACAAAGTAAGAAAAATATGGTTCAGTTGCAAACTATATTGACAGAACTTCAAAAGAGCAATATGCAAAAAAATGTTATTTTAAGTTATCCTCGGATTATAGTGGATTCATGGGATTATTCAGACCAGTTAGGTATGGAGTTGTTGGAACTGGAAGAATTGTATAGAAAAATATAACAGTTGTTCTTATTTATGGTGTACTTTGAAAAATGCGGCAACGGCAACAAGAGTAGTCGAAGTGATTGGAGACGGAGTAGTTGATTCTGCAATAAATATCAGTTTGTCTATTTTGAAGCATTGGATAGGGATATATCAAATGAAGAAGAGAAACAACCGGTATATTGTTTTTATGATGATGAAAATATGCAAAAAAGTAATGTAATGGATGCTTTGAATAAAGCAGTAAGGTTTTGTAGTGCATACAAAATAACGTAATCCTACAAGATTCAAAAGTAAATACTTGGACTTAATGATTGATGGTGAAAGAAGTAATTTGACCATTATGTGTGAGATAGAGGTGGGGTTATAGAAATACAAATGCAGTAATTGAAGAACTAAATGTCTTATAGTTTAATTTGCTGCAATGTATATGCAGATGGTTACTAAAAAATTTTACCATGGTTGATAAAGAAATCGAAATGGATTTAAGGTAGAAAAATCCATGAAGATTAATTTAGAGGCTTTATAACTTAAGTACATTTAAGTGCTGTCAAAATTAAAACTAAATATTGTCATTTTAAGACGAAGAACGCATTGTTTTCATAGTACTTGGTGGTGTGGAGACAATGCATTTTTCTTTATTGGAAATTTCCTAAACCATCAGCAATAGTGTATAATGGATAACATATCATAGACTGAACTGGTATATCTACTGTGGCAACAATTCCACCAGCTATGTGGATTCCTTAGGTCTGGCAGAGAAAAAAACTGTTTTCCCTTGCATTGGTGCCAATTTTAGAAAAGGTTGAAGATGTGGCAGATACAGTCCGTGTCACCAACAGGGTAAAAGTAGTTGTTCCTAAAGGAACAACAATTTATGAAGGTATAGCCATGCCACAAAATATATATGATAGTATTGGAAATGTAATAGGAATATTGCCTGGAGGTGGAAATCAAGTATATATTCCTACAGTAGAAGCGAGGTGGTTTCAATGATAAAATGTGAATGTAGAGAACGAATAGGAAGTTTGATTAATTCGTATCAATTATATGAAGAAATTAAAAGGTTTTTTGAAGAACAAGTAAAAAAGGTATATTTTCAGAAGTAGAGGTAGGAAAACCATATTGTAATGGATTTGAATGGAAAGCAGACAAATGGTATAAGTGTAATTGTTGTGGATGTCTGTGGGAATTTAAATATCCTGATTTCCCAGCAAAAGGTTTTGTCCGCAAGTTTTCTGATGGAATATATCACCAAAAGGAGATAGGGAGAAATGAATATTAATGAACCATTCAGCAATCATTACTTAGCCAGCTAAATTGAAGAACTAAGTAACAATAATACGATACAACAGAAGTTCTTTGAAGAATTAGTATAACGGAATTATTGCGTTTTACAAATAAATTTAAAACTGAATATTTAGTTCCAAAATTCTGACATTAACGCACTTCTTTTAAAATAAATTTTTGCTGCTAAATAGATGCGTTTTATGCGTATACGAAAAGTGAACTAAGTTGATGCTAAACTATATGATTTAACTAAAGTAAAATTGAAAACTTCTGGTAAACATTCAGTTGTTTAGTTTACAGCCTGTACACGGACAGACTCGGAAGCACAAGATGGGCACTGGATGAAAATGCAGAGGTTGCAGCGAAAACAGAGTATGATGCATGGGGAAAGCCGGAAACAGAAACGGTAAGCAGTAAACTTAAAGGAATAAACATTTCAAAAAGTTACACCGGATATGTTTATGATGAAACAACAGGCTACTGGAATGCGGGAGCAAGAATGTACAATTCCACAGACAGGGAATTTATACAGAAGGACCCTAAAGCAGGAAATGTATATGAAACCCTAACCCAGAACGGTTACATTTATTGTGGAGACAATCCGCTGTATTACATAGATCCTGACGGATGTTCATACATAAGTACACTTGGAAATGCAGGAAGAACAGCTTTCAACGTTGTAAAGAGCGGAGTGACAGGCGGACTTGGACTTTACACAAGGATATGTTGTGAAATAGATAACATGCCGACATGGGCAAAGGTGGCCGTAGGAACAACGGGAATAGTTGTAGCGGGAGTAAGCGGAGTAGGAGCAGCCGCAATAGCACAAGCAGTAATAGCGTCAGCAGGAATA
>NZ_QUGP01000029.1:0-2430 GCF_003479125.1 Eubacterium sp. AF19-12LB
AAACTGAAATTTTACTTTTCCTTATATTCATCTGGTATTGCTATTTGAAATGTTTCACACAACAGCATCACATCATGCACATCATTTTTATCGTGTTCATATCCCAAATGAAGCATTACCTGACTCAATGGTTCAATACAAGAAACAGTTATATCTCCAACTTTTCCAATACCGGAAAAAGTTTTTGATGGAAATATATCTCCCTCATAAACAATTCCGTCATCTGTAAATTCAAAACAATGTAAATCAATGATTCTTTGTTTATCATCTTTCCAGACAGTATGACCATCCGTTGTATAATCAGTATTTACTTCCTCAAATCCATGCTGCTTAATCACATAAATATAATCATGATAATGTTTCAGTTCAACAAACAAATCAATATCATTGTGTATTCTTGATTCTCTTTTAAGAAGTGCATCAACACCCCATCCGCCATCTAAATATACTTTAATTTCGTTTTGCAAAGCATATTTTATAATTTCACATGCATCTTCTGTACGTACCATAATCTATCCTCCAAATTCAAATCTTTGTATGCTTTCCAACTCACTAAAAGCCTGAAATTTGTCAGTCTTTCATCCTTTTTGTTATCAATCACCAATTAGCTGTAATCCATTAGGATTTAGCTGATATATTTTATCGCACACCTCTTCAATATACTTTCTATCGTGAGAAATGCTAATGACAGCCCCCGGAAATTCTCGGAGCATTTTTCTTATTACCGGACCGGACAATGGTGAAAAATTTCTTGTCGGTTCATCCAGAATAAGAACATTTGCACCACTTAAGCTCATCCTCAAGAGAAGCACTTTCGCCTTTTGTCCGCCTGATAACTCCCGAATCGGATGCTCCATTTCATCTGGTGTGTATTTAAGTGAACCAAGGTATGTTCTAATTCTTGTACGCTCTTCTTTATCTCCTGTTTTATCAAGGTAATCAACCGGTGTAACATCCAAATCCAGCAGGTCTTCATAAGTTTGAGGCATATATTCTGCTTTAATGTCATTCCGATTTAGGAGTTCTTCCGCTATCTTTTTTAGAAGAGTCGTTTTTCCTGCCCCGTTGGCTCCTATCATACAGATTTTTTCTGAACCTTTTATTTTTAAATGAATTCCTTCTGCTAAAATTCTTTTGCCATCCGGAGTCACAAGCTTTGAAAGTTCATATTCTATGACCGTTTTTCCTGCGGGAATGTGTGAGTTTTCATCCCCTAATTTGACAAAGATTGCTTCTTCCTGTTCCGGCATCTGAGTCATATTTTCATCTTCTTTTTCAAATCTTCGTTCCATTGCCTTAACCGTATGCATTTTGTCCTTTAAGTTTTTGGCAACAGACGGTGCTTGTCTGGTACAACTTCTTAATGCACCTTGTACACTCTGCATAACTCTTTGATATTTTTCATCGCGAATCTTTTTCTCCCTACGGTCACTCAGTGCCCGCTGTTTTTGGATTTCAAATTTATGAAGCCGTTCTTCCACATAGCGTCTATAGGGAAGCTTTGCCACGGTATATCTCGCCTTTGTTTTTCGTATAATCTGCTCGATATGTATCACCATGTTGGCAGTACGCTCTATCAGCGTTTCATCGTGTGAAATAAAAAGCACAATGTGCTTCCAGTCATTTATGATTTTTTCCAGTAATGTAAGCGTCGCAATGTCGATGTCATTGGAAGGTTCGTCCAACAACAGCACAGAAACATCGCGAATGAAAAGCCTCATAAGTTGTGTCTTGACTTTTTCGCCTCCTGAAAGACTACCCATTGTCTGGTTACTGTAGAAAAAATCATTTTTCATTCCAAATTTTCCCGCAATAACAGACAATTCTTTAGGCGTTTTCTCCCAGAATATTTCCTCTTCAGAAAAATATTCGTATATTGTTTTTTCCTTATCTTCATCGAGCATCTCCTGCGGAAGATAACCAAGACGTTCGTGTCCCATTATCCTTTCCCCATCTGCTTCTATATAGTTTTCTACAAGCGACGGATTGTATATCCACTTCATTAATGTCGATTTCCCATTTCCCTCTTCTCCAATAATAACTGCCTTATCTCCATCATTTAGCACAAGGTTGAAATCATTAAGAATTATTCTCAGGTCTTTTTTATGTGTTAAATTTAATTTTTTTATCTGCAACATTAAAGTTTCTCCTTTTCGAAGTCTGAGCCAATTATTATTTTGAACACACAAAAACGAGTCTTTTTTGCATACGCAAAAATAGACTCGCTAAATAGACCCTTATTTCTTTTCCAAAAGGAAAACAAAGGAAATGCCTCTTGCGATAATCCAACTTAAGCGTACACAAAACAAACCTATTCTCTACAGGCTCAATAACTATATGTGTCTTACTTAAATCAAATTATCTATTAATCATTTCCTCACCTTACACAAAATGTGCCTTTCTTTCTTCTAATGGCAATACTATCATACT